>CAZRKY010000165.1:2557-7391 GCA_964600375.1 uncultured Caulobacteraceae bacterium
AGCCTCTTCGCCGTCATGGCCTACCGCGCCCGGATGCCGGACAACGTCCGCCTGGCGGCCACGGCCATCGCCGGCCTGGTGTGGATGCAGGCCCTCATAGGCATCGCCGCCCTGATGAACGCCACGCCCGTCTGGCTGGGAATCGCGCACCAGGTCGGCGCCCTGGTGGTGCTGACCGCCGCGACCTACACCGCCTGGCGCGTCAGCCGGTCGGAAGAGCGCCTGTTCAGCTCCGGAATCCGTTCCAGGGGCCTGTGATCGCGATGGTGATCCCGGGCCAGTAGATGTTGAGGAACAGCGTCGAGCCGTCGGGCGAGAAGCACACGCCGGCCAGTTCGGCGAACTCGCGGAAGACGTTGCGGCCGATGGTGTAGACCTTGCCGTCGGGGGTGACGCCGCGCAGGTGGTTGCGCAGGGTCTTGGAGGTGTCGTCCTCGCCCACGATCAGGTGCCCCCAGGGCGCCACGGTGATGTTGTCGCCGCTGTTTAGCACAGACTGGGTGTCGCTCTCTAGGAAGAGCTGCAGCTTGCCGGGCTCGTCACGCTCACCGGGCTGGCCTTCGAAGCGGCTGGGGACGTAGCGCAGGATCTGGCCGAACTTGGCCCGCCCGCCGGTGCTGGCGCAGATGTAGAGTTCGCCGTCTCCCCAGTGGATGCCCTCGCCGCGGGCGAGGAAGGCGGCGCCCGCCGCGTGGCCGCGCTGGGCTATGTCGTTGTGCGGGTTGTCGACGCCGTCGATGTCGATCCAGACCGTCTCGCGCCAGGCGCCTTCGACCCAGTCCGTGCGGTCGAAATTGCGGGTGTCTCCGCCGGCCGGCGAGTCCCGGAACCCCATCACCTGCAGCCTGCCGCCCTGGGCCAGATCGCCAGGCGCGGCGGGCAGGAAGCGATAGAGCAGGCCCATATGATCGTAGCTGTCCTCGGTCATGTAGAGGACGCCGCTGCGGGGATCGACGCAGACCGCCTCGTGCTGGAAGCGCCCCATGGCCTTCAGCGGCGTGGCCTGGATCTGGCCGCGCGACCGGGACGGCACCTCGAAGACCCAGCCGTGGTCCTTCGATCCGCCTTCGCCGGCCTTGATGAGCGTCTCCTCGCAGGACAGCCAGCTGCCCCAGGGCGTACGGCCGCCGGCGCAGTTCACCAGGGTGCCGGTCAGGGCCATGTGCTGGCTGACCGTCTGTCCGGTCTTCAGATCGTAGGTCACCAGGGCCACGCCGCCGGGCAGCGGATGACCGTCGGCGTCGAGGTCGTACGCCTTGGCCGGATCCAGCCTGCCGTGGCCGCGGCCGAGCCGGGGGCTCTGGGTCACAAGTCGCTCGCGCACTCCCAGTGGGCCGTGGTTGCGGTCGGCGGGCTTCAGTTCGTGGTTGCGCGCCAGGATCACCCGCGAGCCGCCGCCGGGGAAGCACTCCATCCCGTCGGCCTTGAAGGGCGTGTAGAGGCCGTCGCTCATCTTCTCGCCGGCCTGGGAGACGATGCGGTAGCTGAAGCCCTCGGGCAGGTCGAAAACCCCATAAGGGTCGGGCTTCAGTGGGCCGTAGCCGGCGACCTCGTTGACATAGGTCTCGGCCGCGGGCGCGGCCGTCTGGGCGTTGGCCAGCCGGGCGTAGCCGGCGAAGGCGGCGCTGGCGGCCGCGGCGTTCAGAAAGCTCCGGCGCGAAAAGGACATGCGAAACGACGCTCCTGACTGGACTCTGTCATAGTCTGGCTTGGCGACCGGCGCATCACAGAACCATGACAGCGGGGTCGCAGGCGCGGTATTTTAATACCGTTATCCAAATTCCGTGTAATTTCCACGTACTAGCGATATTCTGCCTGTTCCATAGGCGTTGACCCGCACCGGGGCCTCCTGTAGTAACCCCGCTTCCGCGAAACGGCCCGGCCTTTTCGCTCATCAGGATTTCGTACCATGCTGACTTCGACCACGGCTTCGACGAAGCCCGCGGACGTCGAGAAGAAGTGGATCGTTGTCGACGCCCAGAACGCCGTTGTCGGCCGCCTGGCTTCGTTCATCGCCATGCGTCTTCGCGGCAAGCACCGCCCCGACTACACCCCCCACGTCGACCTCGGCGACTATGTGATCGTGATCAACGCCGACAAGGTGAAGTTCACGGGCCGCAAGCTCGACCAGAAGGTCTACTACCGCCACACGGGTCACCCGGGCGGGATCAAGGAACGCACCGCCGGCCAGATCCTGGACGGCCGCTTCCCCGAGCGCGTGCTCGAGAAGGCGGTTGAGCGCATGCTGCCCAAGGAGAGCCCGCTGGCCCGCAAGCAGATGACGCACCTGCGCATCTTCAATGGCGCCGAGCACACCCACGCCGCTCAGAACCCCGAAGTCATCGACTTCGCCGGCCTGAACGCCAAGAACCAGCGGACCCAATAGTCATGAGCGACGTGCAATCCCCCGAAGCGACGCCGGAAGCGGCCGCCGCTCCCGAAACCGCCGCCCCCGCCGCGACCGGCTTCGACGCCCTGAAGGGCATGGGCACCGCCCAGGCTGACGCCCCGGTTCGCGAGCAGAAGCTGGACAAGCTCGGCCGCGCCTACGCCACCGGCAAGCGCAAGAACGCAATCGCGCGCGTCTGGCTCAAGCCGGGCTCGGGCAAGATCACCATCAACGACCGCGACCAGGACACCTACTTCGCCCGTCCGGTGCTGCGCATGATGATCGCCCAGCCGATGAAGATCACCGACCGCACGACCCAGTTCGACGTGGTCGCCACGGTCGAGGGCTCGGGCCTGTCGGGCCAGGCCGGCGCGATCCGTCACGCCATCTCCAAGGCCCTGACCTACTACGAGCCGGCCCTGCGTCCGCCGCTCAAGGCCGCGGGCCTGCTGACCCGTGACTCGCGTATCGTCGAGCGCAAGAAGTACGGCCGTGCGAAGGCGCGTCGTTCCTTCCAGTTCTCGAAGCGCTAAAAGCAAACTTCGGTTACGCTTCCAGCGGGCGCTTCGGGAAACCGGAGCGCCCGTTTTCTTTGGGCGGAGTTTGGCATGGCCAAGGTCTTCATCGACGGCGAGGCGGGCACCACGGGCCTGCAGATCCGCGAGCGGCTGGTGGGCCGTGACGACATCGACCTCCTGTCGATCGCGCCGGCGCGCCGCAAGGACGCCGATGCGCGGGCCGAGCTGCTGAACGCCGCCGACGCCGTGATCCTGTGCCTGCCCGACGACGCGGCGCGCGAGGCGGTCAGCCTGATCGACAGCGCCGCCACCCGCATTATCGACGCCTCGACCGCCCACCGGGTCGCGCCCGGCTGGACCTACGGCTTCGCCGAGATGGGGCAGGGCGCCCAGCGCGCGCTGATCGCCGCCGCCCGCAGCGTGTCGAACCCCGGCTGCTACCCGACCGGCTTCATCGCCCTGGTGAAGCCGCTGGTGGACGCCGGCGTCATCCCCGCCGACTGGCCCGTCACCGTCAATGCCGTCAGCGGCTACTCCGGGGGCGGCAAGGCGATGATCGCCGAGTTCGAGGAGGGCGATGATCCCGAGCCCTACCGGATTTACGCCACCGGCCTTGGCCACAAGCACGTGGTCGAGATGCAGACCCAGGCAGGCCTGACCCGTCCGCCGCTGTTCACGCCCGCGGTCGGCAATTTCGCCCAGGGCATGATCGTCGAGGTCCCGTTGCAACTGGCCGCCATGCCGAACGCGCCGAAGCTGGCGGACGTGCAGGCGGCGATCGCGGCGGCCTTCGCCGGCGAGCGCTTCGTCACCGTGGCGTCCGCCGAGGAGGCCGCGGCAACGAAGAAGCTGGAGCCCCAGGCCCTCAACGGCACGAACCGCATGAAGCTGTGGGTGTTCGGGGACGCGGCGGCGGGGCAGGCGAGGCTGGTCGCCCAGCTGGACAACCTCGGGAAGGGCGCCTCGGGCGCGGCGGTCCAGAACCTGAACCTGATGCTGGGTCTGGACGAGGCGGCCGGTCTCTAGGGGCGCGCGCTCCCTGTCACCGCGCCGAAACTCCCTGTTCCTCCCTGTTATCTCCCTGTTTCTCCCTGTTTTCTCCCTGTTCCTCCCTGTTATCGCCGCGCGCGAAACAGGGAGCGGGGCTTTGGCGCCCCAAGAACCTCCCGCCGTTTCAACGGTTTGCCGGCACGGCGCGGCGAGGCCGGCGCCACGTAAGCAGGGAGTTCGTGACTCCTGAACAGGGAGCGGGGGCATCAGGAACAGGGAGCGCCTTCCTTTCCGGGGCCGGTGACCGGGGGGCGGACCCGGGCGGGACCGCGCGAAAAGCGTCCGATGATCCGGGCGCCCCGGTCAACCGGATCGCGCCGGTCGAGGAATTGTGATCGTCGCCGGTAACCGGATCGGCGCGGCCTGCGTATGAAGCAGCATGAACAAGCTGCTCTCTTCCCCGAACCTGCCCCGTCGCTCCCTGCTGGCCGGGGGCGTCAGCCTGCTGGCCGCCGCCTTCGCCGGCCGCGCCGCCGCCGCGCCCAACGCCACCGAAACCGGCTACGCCAACTCACCCTGGCGCAAGATCACCGACGCAGAGTGGAAACGGCGCCTGCCGCCGGCCTCCTACCGGACCCTGCGCCATGAGGACACCGAGCGCCCGAACTCAAGCCCGCTGGTGCGCGAGCATCGGCGCGGGACCTTTGTCTGCCGCGGCTGCGACCTGCCGCTCTTCCGCTCGGAGTGGAAGTTCGATTCCGGCACCGGCTGGCCGAGCTTCTCGCGGGCCATGAACGTCGGCACCAAGCCCGACTTCCTGCTCTTCCAGCCGCGCACCGAGTACCACTGCGCCCGCTGCCTGGGCCACCAGGGCCACATCTTCCGCGGCGAGGGGATCAGTCCGACGGACGTGCGCTACTGCAACAACGGCGTGGCG
>CAZRKY010000166.1:0-7391 GCA_964600375.1 uncultured Caulobacteraceae bacterium
CCGCTCCGCGGACGCGCCGCGGTCGGCAGCGGGAGCCTGAGGCATGGCTCGACCTTTCCACCGGGGCGCGGCCTTCATCCGGCCCCCTTTCAGGCGAACCCTAACAACCCGTGGGAGAGGGCGAAAGACCTGACTGACGGAACCCACTATGCCTCGTTCAGGTAAGTGTCAGGTGAGGGGCGCCAGTATGCGCGGCATGAACTCTCGAACCGCAAAGTTTGGCATCGGCGAAGTCGTGCGCCACAAGGCTTTTCCGTTCCGGGGCGTGGTCTTCGACGTCGACCCTGAATTCGGCGAAACCGAGGAATGGTGGCTGTCGATTCCCGAGGACGTGCGTCCCCAGAAGGACCAGCCTTATTACCACCTGCTCGCCGAAAGCGAGGAAGGCTCCTACGTCGCCTACGTTTCCGAGCAGAACTTGCTCCCGGACGACAGCGGCAAGCCCGTCGCCCATCCCCAGACCGACCTGGTCTTCTCGGGCTTCGACCAGGGTCGCTACCGGCCCAAGCCCCGCCCGGTGCACTGACCCCGGATTGATTCCGGTCAAGGATTGAGCAAGGCGGGCGGGCGACTTTCGGCCCGAGAGGCATTACATAGGCCTCGATTTGCAATTCCTGCCGGGGCTTCCGCCATGGCCGACTTCGAACACGTCTTCGACAGCCCCCCGCCCGGGGCGGCCGCCGACTGGACCATTCCCCAGGACTGGCAGGCCTATACGGCCGCCGAGCACCAGACCTGGGTGACGCTCTATGAGCGGCAGATGAAGATCCTGCCGGGCCTGGCCTGCGACCAGTTCATGAAGGGGCTCGACGCGCTGGACCTGCACGGCTCCGGCATCCCCGACTTCGAGCGGATGAGCGAGACCCTGCGGGGCCTGACGGGGTGGACGGTCGTGGCGGTTCCGGGCCTCGTGCCCGACGACGTCTTCTTCGACCACCTGGCCAACCGGCGCTTCCCGGCCGGCCAGTTCATCCGCAAGCCTGACCAGCTGGACTACATCCAGGAGCCGGATGTCTTCCACGACGTCTTCGGCCACGTCCCCATGCTCGCCGACCCGGTCTTCGCCGACTACATGCAGGCCTACGGTCAGGGCGGGGGCCGCGCGCTGGGCCTGGGTCAGTTGCAGAACCTGGCCCGGCTCTACTGGTACACCGTGGAATTCGGGCTGATGCAGACGCCCCAGGGGCTGCGCATCTACGGCGCCGGGATCGTCTCGTCCAAGACCGAGAGCGACTTCAGCGTCAACGACCCGTCGCCCAATCGCCTGGGCCTGGACCTCGAGCGGGTGATGCGCACGCTCTATCGCATCGACGATTTCCAGCAGGTCTATTTCGTCATCGACTCGCTGGACCAGCTGCTGGCCGAGACCCAGAAAGACTTCGGCCCGATCTACGACCGGCTGAAGGGCGCCGAGGACCTTCCGATCGAGACGATCCTGCCCACCGATCGGGTCTTCACCCGCGGCACCCAGGCCTACGCCCACGCCGGCGGCCGCTTCGCCAAGAAGGCCGTTGCCTAGGCCGAGCCGGATCTACGGGCGAGGTAGGCCGCGCAAGCCAGGATCCAGATCGCCATCGCACCTTCGAGCGCCCGCTGGGCCGCGCCGTCGAACTCGATATCCATGACCATCAGGGGCATGGCCACGACGGCGACCACGGCCCCGAGAACGCCGAGCGGGAACAGACCCGCGGCCCCCGGCCAGCGCCGCGACGCCAGCCCCACCAGGAGCAGGGCGAGAGGCGCCGTCAGATAGCCGCCGAGGCCCAGCAGTTCATGCATCCTCTGTGATTCGCTGCCGCCCTCGGTCACGCAGCCGAAGTCGCAAGGGTAGACCCCGCCGAAGAATGCGCCTGAGGCGAACAGCAGAATGAGCGCGAAGCCAATGAAACCCGCCACCGAGCGCGGCAGGGCCAGGAAGGCAGCCACGGGGAAGACCATCAGAAGGACGCCCGGGACGATGAACCCCCACAGGGAGAAGGTCTCGCCATTTGGGGCCCCGGTCGCGCCCAATTCGCTGATGAACTGGCGCAGGTGATCGTAGTCCGGCCAGGCCGCGCCCGCCCAAATGATCATACCGAGAAAGAGGGCGTAGCCGACAAAGCCCGACCAGATCGCGAGGAGGCGTGCAGCGTTTTTCTTGTCGGAAACGGGGCTTGCAGGGTCAGGCGCGCTGGAAGGGATAGAAGTCCTCGCCCAGCTGCAGGATCGAGGTCAACTCGTCGAGCGCGCCGCGGGTCTCATCGATGATTTTCGGGTCGGCCAGGTCGGCGGGGCGCAGCTCTTCGCGGTACCAGTCGCGCGCCCACTGCACGAGCAGGTCGTAGAGCCCCTCGCTCATGCGCTGGAAGGGATTGGCGGCGTCCAGTTCCAGCTCGGTCAGCACCACGCGCAGGCGCAGGCAGGCGGGGCCGCCGCCGTTGCGCATCGACTGGCGGACATCGACGTACTCGACCCGGCCGATCGGGCCGTTGGAGGTGACCAGGGCCTGGGCGGCGGCATGGGCGGCGGGGTTTTCCTCGGTCTCGGTCGGGGCCAGCAGCACCAGCCGGTCCTCGCCCGGCAGCACCAGCAGCTGGGAGTTGAAGAGGTAGGATTTCACCGCGTCGGCCAGGGGCAGGTCGGCCTCGGCGACCTCGACGAACTCGGGCTTGAACAGGCCCTTGGCCGCGGCCTCGATGGCCTTCAGCGTGCCGGCCTTGTCCTCGAAGGCGGCCTCGTGGAAGAGCAGCGCGGTGCGGGTGCCGACGCAGACCACGTCGTTGTGGAAGGCCCCGCCCATGATCGCCCGCCGGGCCTGTCGGGCGTAGACCGGGCGCCCTGCGCCGTGGCGGCGCACGATGGCCTGCGACGCCTGCAGCGTCTGGCGCGCCGGGTACTTGGCGTCCTCGCCCTCCCACCAGCCCTCCCAGGCCTCGCGACCGTAGACCAGCAGGTTCACCCCCGCCTCGCCGTGGTCCGCGCAGAGGCGGACGTGATTGGCGGCGCCCTCGTCGGCGAAATGCTCGACGCGGGGCAGGGGGTCGTGGACGGCGAATTTGGACTCGTCGGGGAAGAGCACGCGCAGCATGCGCGCCGACTGCTCGCCCTCGAGGCTGCGGTGCAGGTTGGTGACCAGGTTGGCGGCGGTGAAATGGACCCGCTCGTCGGCGGCGTCGGCGGAGGGCGTCACGGTCGCGGCGTTGGCGGCCCACATGGTGCTGGCCGAGCAGGCGGCCGCGGCGATGGCGGGTTGCTCGCGCCAGGCGCTCTCCAGCACCCGCCCGTCCGAGCCGGAGAAGCCCAGGCTGCGCAGGAACGGGATGTCGGGGCGTTCCTGGGGCGGCAGGACGAACTGGGGGATGCCCAGGTCCGACAGACGCTTCATCTTGGCCAGGCCCTGCAGCACGGCGGCGCGCGGGTTGGACGCCTCGCCGCGGTTCTTCTCGCTGGCGATGTTGCCCGGCGACAGGCCCGCATAGGAGTGGGTCGGACCCACCAGCCCATCGCAGTTGGCCTCAAAGGCGAGGGTCACGCGCGAAGCCCCTTCATCTCGCCGATGATCGAGCGCACCCCGTCGGCTTCGAAGCTGGCGACCGGATAGGCGCAGTAGTCGGCGGCGTAATAGGCGCTGGGGCGGTGGTTGCCGGAGGCCCCAAGACCGCCGAACGGCATGTCGCCGGCCGCGCCCGTTGTGGGGCGGTTCCAGTTGACGACTCCGGCCTGACTGCGGTCGAGGAATTCCTCCCACAGTGTGGCGTCGTTGGAGATGAGGCCCGCCGACAGGCCGTAGCGGGTGTCGTTGGCGCGCACGATGGCGGCGTCGAAGCTGGGCACGCGCCAGGCCTGGATCAGCGGCGCGAAGATTTCCTCGTCCGGAACGGCCGGGGCGTCGGTCATGTCGAAGAGACCCGGGCGCACCCAGGCGCCGGTAGCGGCCTCGAGACGGGTGAACGGCCGGATGACCCTGGCGCCGCGGCCATGGACGGCGGCCTGGGCCAAGGCCCGGTCGGCGGCGCGGGCGGAGACCAGCGGGCCCATGTAGGGCTCCGGATCGGCGTCCCAGGCGCCGACCACCAGGCGATCGGACAGGGCCGCGATGGCTTCCAGCACCGCATCGCCGGCAGGGCCGTCCTGGACGATCAGCCGCCGCGCGCACGAGCAGCGCTGGCCGGTGGTGACGTAGCTCGACTGCACCACCAGGCTGGCGATCGCCTCCGCGTCGCCCGCGTCCCAGACGATGAGCGGATTGTTGCCGCCCAATTCCAGCGCCAGGATGACGTGGGGCTCATCCGCGAACCTGCGGCGGAAGAAGGCGCCGGCGCCGGCCGAGCCGGTGAAGAGCAGGGCGTCGATCTTCTGGTCCAGCAGGGCCTGGCCGGTCGGCTGGGCGCCCTGCAGCAGGTTGACCACGCCCTGGGGCACGCCCGCGGCCTCCAGGCACTCGACCAGCATCTGGCCGGCCAGGGGCGTCTCTTCGGACGGCTTGAAGACGATGGTGTCGCCGGCCAGCAGGGCCGGGACGATGTGGCCGTTGGGAAGGTGGCCGGGGAAGTTGTACGGGCCCAGGACGGCGGCGACGCCGTGGGGCTTGTGGCGCAGGACCGCGCGGCCAAACGCCATCGGGGCCTCGCGCGTGCCGGTGCGCTCGGCGTAGGCCCGGATGGAGATGTCCACCTTGCCCTGCATGGAGCCCAGCTCCTGCTTCGTCTCCCACAACGGCTTGCCGGTCTCGCGGCTGATGGCGCGGGCGTAATCGTCGGCACGGGCGGCGAGCGCGGCCTTGTAGGCCTGGACGATCTCGATGCGCTGTTCGCGCGGGCGGCGCGACCAGTCCTCGAAGGCCCGGCGCGCGGCGGTCACGGCCTCGGCGGCGTCGGCGGCGTCGGCCGCGGCGCCTTCCCAGACGACGTCCCCCGTCGCCGGATCGATGGACTGGAAGCGGTCGCCGGCCCCGTCGCGCCAGCGTCCGTCGATAAAGAGCCTGCCCGTCACGCCATCACCCTCACAAGGTCGCCGTCCTTGACCTTCAGGGCTTCGGCGGTTTCGGCGGTGATGTAGGCATGCTCGGCGGCGACTTCGACCACCGCACGGGTGGCCCGGAAGTTTTCGACCCGGTTCACCGCGACCAGGGCCTTGGCGCCCTCCGGCTCCTTCTCGATGGATACCGGCAGCGCGCGGCTGTCCTTGACCGTGCGGATGGCGTCGCGGTGGCAGGCGACTGTGGGGCCGGCGTCGAAGACGTCGACCAGGCCGATCTCGCGGAAGCCCTCCTTCTCCAGCAGCATCTTGGCCGGCACCGTTTCGTGCTGCACCTGGCCGATGACGTTGCGGGCGTCTTCGTGAAGCAGGTTCTCGTAGAGCGGGTGGTGGGGGCAGAGGTCGAAGATGAACTGGCCGTCGGTGGAGCCCGACAGCTCGTCGGCCTTCTCGAAGGTCAGGGGGAAGAACTTGGAGGTCACGTGCTCCCAGAAAGGCGAGCGATTGTTCTCATCGACCTTGCCGCGCAGCTCGGCCAGCACCCATTCCGAGAAGCGGTCCGGCGCAGCGGCGATGAGCAGGTAGCGTGAGCGGGCCAGCAACGATCCGGCCCCCTCGACCCGTTTCTCGGGTTTCAGGAAGAGCGAGCCGACCTCCGACCAGCCGCGGCACTCGTTGACCCACAGCAGCGCGGGCTGGTCGAGCCGCTCGGTCATGATGTCCGAGACGTGATAGTGCGAGAAGGTCACCCGCCGGAACGAGGCGAAGGGGCGCTTGAGGCCGACCGCCGCCTTGACCCCGGAGATGCCGTTGACCTCTCCGGTCTCGGTGTCCTCCATCATCATCACGTACCAGCAGTCCTGGCGCGGGATTGACCCGTTGAAGCTCCCCTCGGCGACCTCGAGGCGGCGGCGCAGGGTCGGCTCGTCTTCCGGCAGGCTGGTGAAGCCGGGACCGGACTCGCGCGCCAGGGTCATAAGGGCGTCGTAGTCGCTCGGCCTCGCTTGGCGCACCACCAACATGCATCAGGCTCCGGTTCGAAGTTTCTTGAGCGCCGGGGCGTCGATTTCCCCCGAGGCCAGCTTCATCAGGATGAGCGCCGATAGCTGGGCGCGTTCGACGAAGCTTTCGGGCCACGCGTACTCGTTCTCTGAGTGGATGTCGCCCCCCCGCACACCGAGGGTATCGATATTCGGCAGGCCCGCGGCGTGCAGGTTATTGCCCTCGCAAACCCCGCCGGAAGGCTTCCACTGGATCGGCTGGCCCAGCAGGTCGCCGACCTCCTTCACCGCGGCGAAAAGCGCCTGCTGCGAGGCGTCCATGGGCTTGGGCGGGCGGGTGAATCCACCGTGCAGCGACACCTCGAGTCCGCGTTGGCCGGTGAGCGGCTCGGCCACGACGATCCGCTCGATCTCGTTGCGCACCCAGTCGGCGGCGGCCCGGGTGGGCACGCGGACGTTGAAGCGGACCACGGCGTTGTCGGGCACGACATTGAGCGGCGATCCGCCGGAAATGGAGGCGACATTGACCGTCACCCCCTCATGGCCGCCGTTCAGCGCATGCAGGGCGCGGGCGATGTCGGCGGCGCCGACGACGGCGTTGCGGCCGGAGGCGAAGTCGCGCCCGGCGTGGGCGGCCAGGCCCTTCACCAGGATGTGGAAATTGCCCGATCCCTTGCGTTCGCCCGCCAGGGTTCCGTCCGACAACGCCGGCTCGTAGGTCAGGCCGACGTGGCCGATGGCGCCCAGGTCCGCCAGCAGCGGCGCCGAGGCCAGCGATCCGATCTCCTCGTCGGGCGACAGCAGCACCCGGTAGCCGACCTGGGTCTTTTCCGGATGGGCCTCAAAGGCGGCGAGCGCCGCCAGCATCATCGAGATGCCGCCCTTCATGTCGGCGATCCCCGGCCCGTTGAGCGCCCCGTCGGCGCGGGGGACCACGGTCTGGAAGGCGTGGCCGGCCGGATAGACCGTGTCGTAGTGGCCGGTCAGGATGACCTGCACCGGCGCTTCGGGGCGGACGGTCAGGCGCAGGGCGTCGCTGTGGGGCTGCAGCCGGATCGAGCCGTCGTCGGCGACCTCGCGGCTGGGGTCCAGCACGATGGTCTCGACCTTGCCCGGAAACGCGGCCAGCACCGGTTCAAGGATGGCGGCGGTGCGGCCCAGGCCGTCGATATTGCGGCTGCCGGAATTGACCGCGCACCAGTCGATGGCGCGCGCGATCATCGCATCGCCCCCCGCCGCGAGCGTGTCGAGGATGGGCTGGTCCTGGGGCAGAATCCGCATGGGCGCGACCCTAGCCGGGCGGGCGAGGGGCCTCAAGGCGAAGGGCCTCCGCAGCGCCCGGCGCTCCCTGTTCTCCTTGTTTCTCCCTGTTTTCTCCCTGTTCCACACAAGTCCTCGGTGGTAGGACCAAGGACCACGCGCTTGATCCCGATT
>CAZRKY010000167.1:0-7383 GCA_964600375.1 uncultured Caulobacteraceae bacterium
TCGCCTGGATGGCGGAGCAATACCTGAAGGATGGAGACCTGCTCGACAGCCTGTCCATGAGCGCGGGTGAAGGGGCATTGGCCGCCCTGGCTGAACACGGCTTCGTCAACATGACCAACGGCGATCGTTGCGGTCGATGGACCGATGCCGGGCAAGCCCTTCTCGACGATCAGGAGTAGCCAACACCTCTCTCCAATTTTTCCGTCATCCTCGGGCTTGACCCGAGGAGCCAGCAGCTCCGCGCTCAAAGCTGGGTCAAATGAAGCACGCGCGTTGAGGTTTTCGCTGCTGGGTCCTCGGATCGGCGCGCTTCGCGCTTGTCCGAGGATGACGGCGGATAAGGGTGGGCGTTACCCTTTCGGATGCGCCTTTGCGTAGGCGCTGAGCAGCCTCGCCGCATCCACCGCCGCGTACTTCTGCGTTGTGCTCAGCGACGCATGTCCCAGCAGTTCCTGGATCGAGCGCAGGTCGGCGCCCGCCCCCAGCAGGTGGGTCGCGAAGCTGTGGCGCAGGGCATGGGGCGTGGCGGTGGCGGGGAGGCCCAGTCTTGAGCGCAGGTGCTGGACCGTCGCCTGGATGTGGCGGGGCGACAGCGCGCCGCCGCGCTTGGCGCGGAACAGGGGGCCCTCCGGGGCGACGGGCCAGGGGTTGAGGCGGACGTAGTCATCGACGGCGGAGCGGACGACCGGAAGGACCGGGACGAGGCGCGTCTTGGAGCCCTTGCCAGTGATGCGCACCGTGTCGCCAAGCGGCGCATCCGCCCCGGTCAGCGACAGGGCCTCGGAAATCCGCAGGCCGCAGCCGTAGAGCAGGGTGAGCACCGCCCGGTCGCGGGCGGCCTCCCAGGCTTCCAGGTCGGACTCGCCGGTCTCGGTGAGCATGCCGCGCGCCTGGTCCTCGTTGACCGGGCGGGGGATGGAGGCGGGCGCCCTTGGCCCGCGCACCAGCGGCACCTGGGCGTTGGGCACGCCCAGCCGGCGGTCGAGGAAGCGGTGGTAGGCGCGGATGGCGGCGAGCGCCTGGCCGAACGAGCGGGCGCTGAGCTGATGGTCGCCGCGCCGCCGGGTGGCGAGATAGGCGCGCAGGTCGCCGGCGGTGACCTGACCGAGGTCGACGGTGGTCTGTTCGCCGCCGCGATGCTGGTCGAGGAAGGCCAGATAGGCCTCGACGCAGCGGCGGTAGGCTTCCAGGGTTTTCGGCGAGGCGCGGCGCTCGTTGGCCAGATAGGCCATCCAGGCTTCCAGAGCCTGTCGGGCGGTCAAAGGACTGGCCAACGCTCCGCCGTCCGTTCCACGACGCGGGCCAGGAAGGCGACCAGCTCGGCGCCCATGTCCGGCGAGAAGCCGTCCGTGTCGGGCGAGCCGAAGGCGACCACGGCGTGCCTGACCGGATGCCACAGCGCCATGCGCACCACCGCCGCCGAGCCGATCTTGCGCGCCGCATCGCCGAACAGGGCCTCGGACACGAAGGCCGGACCCATCCCCGACAACCCGTCCTCGCCCAGCAGGTAGTCCACCCCGCCGTCATCCAGCTTGCGCCATCCGAAGGGCACGGCGTCGGGGCCGTCCATGGCGATGACGGCGGTGACCAGGCCGAAGCGAGACTGCACGCCCACGTCGAGGCGGCGCGCGAGGTCGGAGTGGTTGCGGCTTTCCAGCAGGTCGACGACCACGGCGTGGGTCTGGGCCTGGGCGGTGAAGTTCGCGCGCGCGAGCTGTTCGACAGCGCGCCGGGCGCCCGTCTCGCGCTTGGCCTTCTCCTCCAGCCGGGCCAGGGCGGCGCGGCCGAAATCCACCACCTTGTTGGGCTGGGCGGCGATCAGGTGCAGCATTTCCAGCAGTTCGCGGTCGCCGGTCAGCAGCTCGGGATGGGCCTGCAGGAAGGCGCGGACCTCGGGCCAGTGGATGGACGGGTCGGCGATCGCCTCGTCGGACTTGAGGTCGGCCTTCTGGGATTCCGGCGTGCTCACAGGATCGACTGCCCGGTCTTGGCCCAGTCGGCGAGGAAGGTCTCGAGCCCCTTGTCGGTGAGCGGGTGCTTGATCAGCTCCTTGAACACGGCCGGCGGCAGGGTGGCGCAGTCGGCGCCGGCCATGGCGGCCTGCTTGACGTGCATGGGCGTGCGCAGGGACGCCGCCAGGATCTCGGTGTCGAAGTCGTAGTTGTCAAAGATGGTGCGGATCTCGACCAGCAGGTCGATGCCGTCGGCGCCGTGGTCGTCGAGCCGGCCGACAAAGGGTGAGACGTAGGTGGCGCCGGCCTTGGCGGCCAGCATGGCCTGGGTGGCCGAGAAGCACAGCGTCACATTGGTCTGGATGCCCAGCCGGGCGAATTCCGCCGTCGCCTTCAGCCCCTCATAGGTGAGCGGCACCTTCACCACCACATTGGGAGCGATGCCCGCGAGCTTCTCCCCCTCCTTGATCATGGCGCTCGCCTCGACGGCCGCGACCTCGGCCGACACGGGGCCCTCGACGACGCCGCAAATCTCGGCGATGACCTCGGCCATGGGCCGTCCGGACTTGGCGATCAGCGTAGGGTTGGTTGTGACCCCGTCGACCAGGCCGGTTTCGGCCAGTTCCTTGATGAGGGCGGTGTCGGCGGTGTCGGCGAAGAGAAGCATGTCGATTCCTTGCAAGGCCACCGTTCTAGCGCGTGTCAGCGGTCCCGTGAATCGCCTGGGCGCGAATCCATGAGAATCGCCGAGGTCCTGTTGCCCATGGGCGCCCTGCCCGAGCCGTTCGACTACGCGGTCCCCGACGGGATGGAGATCGGCGTCGGCGACCAGGTGGTGGTCCCGCTGGGCCCGCGCGAGATTCGCGGCGTCGTCTGCTCCGTCCGGGACGGAACCGGGCACAACCGGCCGCTGAAGCCCGTGCTTGGCGTGCTGGACGAGCCGGCCTTGCCGGAATCGGCGGTCGAATTCGTACTCTGGGCGGCGCGCTGGACCCTCAGTTCCCCGGGCGAGGTGCTGAGCGTCGCCCTGCGCGGCCTGCGCATTCCGCCGCCCCGGCCGATGAAGCGGCTGCGGGCCACCGGCGCGGCGCCGGCCAGGTCTACGCCCGCTCGGGTCGCAGTCCTGGCGGCCCTCGACGGCGAACCGGTGGCCAGCGCGGCCGAGCTGGCCCGGTTGGCGGGGGTCTCCTCGGGGGTGGTGAAGTCCCTGATCGACGAGGGCGTGATCGAGACGATCGAGGTTGAAGCCGCGACACGCTTCGCCCAGCCCGATCCCGACTTCGCGCCGGCTGCGCTCAACCCCAGCCAGGCGGCCGCCGCCGAGGCGGTGAAGGCGATGGTGCGCAAGGGCGGCTACCAGCCGGTGCTGCTGGACGGGGTGACCGGTTCGGGCAAGACCGAGGTCTATCTGGAGGCGGCCGCCGCCCTCCTCCGCGACGAGCCCGACGCCCAGGTCCTCGTGCTGCTGCCCGAGATCGCCCTGACCCAGGCCATCATCGCCCGCTTCGAAGCGCGCTTCGGCGTGGCCCCGGCGGAGTGGCACTCGGCCGTGCCGCCGCCGCGCCGACGACTGGTGTGGGAGGCGGTGTCGCGGGGTGAGGCCCGGATCGTGGTTGGGGCCCGCTCGGCGCTGTTCCTGCCCTTCCGAAAGCTGCGCCTGGTCGTGGTCGACGAGGAGCACGACGGCTCGTTCAAGCAGGACGAGGGCATGGTCTACCAGGCCCGCGACCTGGCCGTGGCGCGCGCCTCCATCGAGGGGGCCGCCTGCGTGCTGGCCTCGGCGACCCCGTCGCTGGAGACCCTGCGCAACGCCGAGACCGGCCGCTACGGCTGGCTGAGACTGTCGGCCCGGCACGGGGTGGCGGTCATGCCGGACGTCATCCTGATCGACCTGCGCGAGACCCCGCCGGAGCCCGGCCACTGGCTGTCGCCGGCCCTGGTTGAGGCCATGGGCGAGACCTTCGCGCGGGGAGAACAGTCCTTGCTGTTTCTCAACCGTCGGGGCTATGCGCCGCTGGTCATCTGCCGGTCCTGCGGCCACCGGATGACGGCGCCCGATACCGACAGCTGGCTGGTCGAGCATCGCTATACCGGCAAGCTGGTCTGCCACCTGACCGGCTTCTCCATGGTCAAGCCCGCCGCCTGTCCGGCCTGTGGCGCCAAGGATTCCCTCACCTCGGTCGGACCCGGCGTGGAGCGAATCGAAGACGAGGTGCGTTCGCTGTTCCCAGAGGCGCGGGTGGCGGTCTTCTCCTCCGACACGGCGCCGGACGGCAAGTCTGCCCGCGCCCTGATCGAGTCGATGGCGGCGGGCGAGATCGACGTGCTGGTGGCCACGCAAGCCGCCGCCAAGGGCCACAACTTCCCCAAGCTGACGCTGGTCGGCGTTGTGGACGCGGACCTCGGGCTGCGCGGCGGCGACCTGCGGGCCGGCGAGCGCACCTTCCAGCTGCTGGCCCAGGCCACCGGGCGAGCGGGACGCAAGGACCGGCCGGGGCGCGCCCTGATCCAGACCTATGCGCCCGAGCACCCCGTGATGCAGGCCCTGGCGGCGGGCGACCGCGACGCCTTCATCGCCGCCGAGATGGCCGGCCGCGAGGACTCGCGCCTGCCGCCGTTCGGACGGCTGTGCGCCATCGTGCTCTCAAGCGAGAATCCCCCAGCCCTGGAGAAGGTCGCCCGCGACCTGGCCGCCGCCATCCCGAACGGGACGGGCGTGGAGGTCTATGGCCCCGCCGACGCGCCGCTGGCCCTGGTGCGCGGACGGCGCCGCAAGCGCCTGCTGGTCCGCGCCGACCGCAACGTCGACATCCAGGCCTACGTCTCCACCTGGCTGGCTCGGGTGAAGGCCCCCGCCAGCGTGCGGGTGCGGGTGGACGTGGATCCGTATTCGTTTCTGTAGGTGGGGCTACGCCCCCTGCCCCTCGCCCGGTTCGGGGACCGGCTCGGCGTGGGGGGGCTGCTGGCCAGGCATGGTCTGGCGCAGCGGGATTTCGGGGATGAACAGGATGGCGACCAGGCCGAGGACGGCGATCACCAGGCCCGTGTTGATCACATCCACCATGGCGGCGGAGAAGGCGGCGCGGACGGCCGGATCGACCGCGACCGCGTGCGAGCCGGCCCCTTCAGCCGCCGCGCTGAGCGCCAGCTTCTGAAGCGCGTCGAGCGTCAGCCGGGCCCCGCCCGGGACCGTGATCGCGGCCATGTGGACCGCGAGCGCCGTGGTCATCACCGCGCCGAACACGGCCGCCCCCACCGTGCCGCCGATCTGGCGGAAGAACTGGGCCGAGGAGGTGGCCACGCCGATCTGGGCGGGAGGGACCGCGTTCTGGCTGGCCAGGGCGAACAGGCCCTGGGCGGGACCAAGGCCGAGGCCAAGCACGAACAGGCGCCAGCCGATGTCGAACAGGGTGGTGTCCTTCGACAGGCTGGTCAGCAGGTAGAGGCCGCCGCAAAGCATCACCGCCCCGCCCAGCATGAAGGGCTTGTAGCGGCCGATGCGAGTGACCATCCGGCCCGAGACCATGGCCGACAGGATCAGGCCGAACATCAAGGGCAGCATGATCAGGCCACTCTCGGTGGCCGGGATGCCGAGGCCGAGCTGGAGGTAGAGCGGCAGGAAGATCACCGTCCCCATGAAGCTCATGGAGATGATGAAGGCGGCGATATTGGCCCAGGTGAAGGCCGGCGACTTGAACAGCCCCAACGGCACGATCGGCTCGCTGGCCTTCGCCTCCACGAGGATGAAGAGCAGCAGCGAGACCGCGAAGGTCGCCAGCAGGCCGAGCACCAGGGGCGAAGTCCAGGCGTGGTCATGGCCGCCCCAGCTGAGCGCCAGCAGCAGCGGCACGAAGGCGGTCAGCACCAACGCCGCGCCCCAGATGTCGATCTTGCCGCCCCGCCCCTTGCCCAGCGCCGGCGTCTTGGTGGCGATCATGAACAGCGCCAGCAACGAGAGCGGGAGGTTGACGTAAAAGCACCAGCGCCAGCCCTCGACGACGAAGCCGCCCAGGTCGACCGTGCCGTGCTCGGTCAGCGCCCCGCCGATCACCGGGCCGAGCAGGCTGGCGATGCCGAACATGCCGCCGAAATAACCCGACAGCTTGCCCCGTTCGCGCGGCGGATAGAGGTCGGCGATGATGGCGAAGGCGGAGGTGAACAGCGCGCCGCCGCCGATGCCCTGCAGGCCCCGGAACCAGATCAGCTGGGTCATGCCGTCGCCCAGCACCGGAAGGTCGCCGAACTCGCCCGACAGGCCGCACAGCCACGAGGCCAGGACGAAGATCAGCACCCCGATCATCAGCACCCGCTTGCGCCCGTAGAGGTCGCCCAGCTTGCCCCAGATCGGGACCATGACCGTCGAAGTCAGCAGGTAGATGGTGGAGACCCAGGCGTATAGCTCCAGCCCCTGCAGCTCGGCGACGATGCGCGGCATGGCGGTCGAGACGACCGTCTGGTCGAGCGCCGAAAGCAGCAGCACGATCAGCAAGGCCGCGACGGTGATCCGGCGCTCCTCGGGCGTAGCCTGGGCGGTCATGGGAACTCGCGTGAGAGACTGTTGGGGCGGGGTGTTACGCCTGTGCGCGAGGGCCGTCATCCGGAATTCGTGGCTTGCGCGGACACACCTCGCCCAATCCTCTTGAAAGCCATAGTGCGCCGGGGCCTGGGCGTCTCAAGGATGCAAAGCACCGGCTCCGCCGGCGCGGCCCTGCGGGCCGCGTCCTTGACACGCCCAGACCCGAAGGCGCGATCATTCCATCAAGAAGGTTTGCGGTGGAAACGGGCTCCCTATCTTTGCCGTGCAGCGGGAGCCTCGCCCATGACCTTCGATCACGCCGTCATCATGGTCTCGGACCTGGACGCCAGCCTGCCCTGGTACTCAGCCGTGATGGGGGCGTTGGGGTTCGAGAAGTCCCGCGACCACGTCTGGGTCAACGCCGCTGGCCAGGCGCTGGACCTGAAGCAGGCGGAGACGACCGCCCAGGCCTATCAGCGCCGGGGCGTGGGCCTGAACCACATGGCTTTCCGCGCCGACAGCCATGCGGCGCTGGACGCGGTGGCCGCTCAGGTGGCGTCGGCCGGGTTCGAAGTCCCGGCCTTCCAGGACTTCGGCCCCGAGCGGGCGCTGTTCCTCAAGGACCGCGACGGGATGCGGATCGAGGTGGTCAGCTACGGCTGACGGGCGGCCCCAGGTTGTACGGCCCGCCCCGCTCCAGCGCCCGCTGGAACGCCGGCCGCGCCTCCAGCCGGTCGAGGTAGGCCGCCGCGTTCGGATAGGCCGCCAGCTTGCCGAACGCCCGCGCCGCCTCCAGCACGAAGCTCATCTGGATGTCGGCGGCGGTGAGGCTGTCGCCCAGCAGGTAGTCGCGGCCTTCAAGCGCCTGGTTCACGTAACCCAGGTGGTTGGCCATCTCGCTGTCGATGCGCGGCT
>CAZRKY010000168.1:0-7331 GCA_964600375.1 uncultured Caulobacteraceae bacterium
CACCACCTTCATCACCTCGCCCTCGAGCTTCAGCGCGGCCTCGGGCGTGGCGGCGTTCGCATAGTTGATGGCCGGCGACCCGGCGTAGAAGCGGGGGCCAGGGATGCGGCCCGCCTCGATGCCCTCGCGCACGCCGATGTGCACTGGCGATCCGGCCATGCCGCGCGCCGTGGTGACGCCCGAGCCCAGCATCACCGCCAGGGCGCGCTGGGCCGCGTCGCCGGGCTGGCCCGGCGTCGGCGACAGGTGAACGTGCATGTCGACCAGCCCCGGCATCAGGGTGCGGCCGCGCCCGTCGATGATGCGGTAGCCGGGCGGAACCCGGACCTCGGCGCGGGGCCCGACCCGCACGATCCGATCGCCCTCGACCAGCACGGTCTGGTCATCGAGCGCGCCGGCGTCGGTCATGCTCAGCACCCGCGCGCCGACCACGGCCACGCCGCTAACCGTCCCGGCCGGGGCGGGCTGGGAAATGGCTGGAACCGCGGCGCCCAGCGACAGGGCCAGGAGCAGGGCGAGGATCAGGGACGCAAGGCGCGCGAACATGGCGGACTCCGCAAGGACAGCCTTCAGGCTTAGCCTTTCAGGGACCGGGCGAGTTGACGGAGATTGCGAAAGATTCACTGGCCTCCGCGTCGCCGGGACCGCCTTACTCACGGCCGATGTACAATGAACTGAGCGGCACCCTGGCTACGCCGAAGACCCGCGCCGACGGCGCGGGGGGACGCGTGGTATTCTCGGACCTCAAGCGCGGCGCGGCCCGCACAACGGGACACAGCTTCTCGGTGAAATACGTCGCGCGCGGACAGGTCCGCCACCACGTCGGGCGCCGCACCTTCGTCGTCGGCGCCGGCCAGTTCATCTGCATGCCCGAGGGCCGCGAGAGCGAGCTGGAAATCGGCCGTCACGATGACCCATCCATGGTCGGGATCTGTATCTTCCTCGACGCGGACGCCGCCGACGCACCGACGCTCGAAGAGCCCGTCGTCTTCCCCGCCGCCTGCTCGTCGCTCGGTCGCCTTCTGGCCCGCGAGGTCGTCGACTTCCAGGGCTCCAGCCTGCGCCGCGCCGACCGCGCCGGCGCCTTGCTGGCCCGGGTCGGCGGCGACCTGGAGCACCTGCTGGAGGAAACGGCGCGCGCGCTGGACTCCCTGGCCGCCGCCAAGCCGGCCACGCGCTCCGAGGGCCTGCGCCGCCTCAACCTCGCGCGCGGCCACCTGCACGATGTCATCGACCGGCCGGTCGAGCTGGGCGAGCTGGCGCGCGTCGCGGGTCTCTCGCGGTTCCAGCTGCTGCGCGACTTCAGCGCCGCCTTCGGCGCCCCGCCAATCACCTACCATCGGCGCGTTCGGCTGCAGCTGGCCAAGCAGGCGATCGACGCCGGCGCGCTCGACTGTAACCAGGCTGCCCACCGCCACGGCTTCGCCGGCGCCTCCAGCCTCAGCCACGCCTACCGCCGGGCGTTCGGCGCCGGGCTGGTCAGGAGCCTGCGCGCCTAGGCGCCCCAGGCGGCCATGCGGAACGGCGTTGCGGCGACTCTACAGCCGCACCTCCCACGGCCCCTCGACGCTCGGCTCAAGTTTCTGGCCGCTGTAGAGCCGGGCCACCGCCGTCGAAACGCGGTCCAGCGGGCCCTGGTGGAACCTGGGGCCGCCGAACTGTTCGATCACGTCGTACTGGCGCGCCAGGGCCTCGCGGTCCTGGCGGATCACCGGGCGCAGGAAGAGACGGATCGCCTGTTCCTTCAGCCAGCCGGGCCCGCGGCCTTTCGGGGTGGTGAAGCAGGCGAAGGGGCGGAAGCTGTCGGGGCCTTCGGGGGTGAAGAAGGCCGAGACCGAAAGGCTGAGTTTGTCGTCCTTGCCGTACCAGCGCGCCTGAACGGTCACCGGCGGATAGAAGCGCCCGGCCGAGCGGGTGCGCGGCGGCTCCAGCGCCCGGCTCATCCAGGCCGGGTCGGGCTTGTCCTGGGTATAGGAGGCGTCGAGCCCGTCCTCATAGAGGTGCAGGGTCAGCTCGACCCGCTGGCGCTTGTCGCGGTCGCGGATGATGCCGTGGTGGATAAAGCTGGTGTGGTAGGGATCGAGCACGTTTTCGACGGCGTCGATGGCCCGTCCGCGCCAGCTGTCGTGGCCCCACCAGAAGTGGTCGTGATCGGGGTCGCCGATCAGGGGCGGCAGCCAGAGTTCCCCCGGGCCTTCGGGCGACAGGCGCACGAAGACCGCGCCGTGCCGCTCCTCCATCGCCAGGCTCTCGCAGGCGATCTTCGAAGGCGGCGTCTCGCCCGGCGCCTGGCCCGGCACCTCGCGCACGCCGCCGTCCGCACCGAAACGCCAGCCGTGGTAGGGGCACTCCAGCAGACCCTGGTGGAGCCTGCCTTCGGAGAGCGGATAGTTGCGGTGCGGGCAGCGGTCGACGAAGGCACGCACCTTGCCGTCCATGCGCACCAGCACGATCGGCGTCCCCGCCAGCTTGCGCGACAGCGGCCGGTCAGTGACGTCGCGCGTCAGCGCCACGGGCAGCCAGGCGCGGGCGACGGAGGGCGGCAGGGGCGTCACGCGGCGGCGATCCTCATCAGGGCGGGCGTCAGGGCGTTGGTCGCCCGCTCGAGCCCAGCGTAACCGAGCCTGCGCCAGGCGGGCAGGTGGGCGTCGAAGATGGCGGTGTATTCCAGCCAGGGCCGGGCGCCGCGGAAGCGCTTGAAGGCGCCGGCCCCGGCGGAGTGATTGACCCGCAGTCCGCCCTTCTCGGCCTCCAGACCGGGCAGCAACATCGCCATGCGGTAGAGCCCCTCGTCCTGCGGCCGGGCGAGGTCATAGCCGAGGAGCGGCGAGGTGAGGATGTCGCCTACCCGCGCGCAGGCCACGAAGGCCATGATCCGCCCCGATCCCTGGCGAAGCAGCTGGAAGCGCAGGAACCCCGAGGCCATGCCCGCGCGCAGGCAGGCCTCGGTGTAGTCGGGGTTGTGGCGCGAGTGCCGTTCCAGATAGAGGCCGCGATAGAGGTCGCGAACCCTGGTCCAGTCGGGGTCCGACAGGCGCAGGGGTCGATCGACGCGATAGCCGCCGGCCGTGATCAGGCGCCGGTCGCGGCGCGCGTCGCGTTTCTTCAGCCACTCGCCGGCCACGTCGTCGACCGTCCAGATCACCCGGCTCGGGATCAGGCGGCCGCCGGCCGCCCGCAGGCGGTCGATCAGGCTTGCGTCGGACCAGTCATTGAGGGAGCGGAAGGCGAAGGCGCGGTCGGGAAACCGCGCGCGCAGCACCGCCAGCGCTTCGCCCAGCCCCTCCCCCATCCAGCCGCCCCACAGGCTGGTGGACAGCAGGGGGTGGTTCACGAACACGATCCGGTCCGCTGCGGTCGCCTCAAGCCAGGCCTCGGCGATCCGCGCCGCCCAGCCGAACGCGAGGCCCTGCACGCCCTCTGTCTCGGCCTCGGCCTCCTCACGGGCGACCTGACCATAGGCGGCGCGAAGGGACAGCAGCCAGGCCTGCGGAACGGACGGCTCGGGCTCGGCCACCAGGAAGGCGCGGCCGGGCAGCTGCAGGGCGTGCAGGGCGAAGGCCCCATTGGCCAGCCGCCCCCGGTTAGGCAGGGCCGCCAGCGCCGCGGCGTAGCGGCCAAGCACAGGCTCGGCGCCCCAGTCCAGCGACGGGTCGTCGGCGCGGGTCAGGCGGGCGGAGAGCTGGCGCCGGCCGCTCACAGGGCTTCGCCGTTCCAGCACATGTCCCGCGTCATCTGGTCGGCGAGCGAGCGCCCCCGCAGCAGGGCCCCCAGTTGGAAGGCCAGGCCGTCCACCGCCGCGCCCACCGCCGGCAGCCGGTCCCCCGGCGCGCCGATGACATCCTCGCCCGCCCTGGCATCCGCCAGCAGACGCCCCAACCGCGCTCTCGCCAGGGCGTCCGGCAGGCCGAAGAACGCCAGGGCCGGAGACAGGTAGCGCAGGCCCGGCAAGGGTTCGCAGGGGGTCCCGTGCAGCATGGCGCGGGCAAGGTCGCCGCCGCGGGCGAACAGGTGCACGCCGCTGGTCGCGCGCGGATTGCACTCGATCAGCCAAGGCTGGCCGTCGGGGTCGACGATGGCGTCACAGGCGAACTGGCCGGTCTGGACGACCTGCCCGGCCAGCGACCGCGCGATGTCGCGCAGCCGCGCCGTCAGCGGCGGATCCAGCGGCTCGAAGACGTAGCCCGCCCCGCCCGCCGTCTGCCAGCGCGGGGTGTAGGCGCTGAAGGCCACCAGCGCCCCGCCGTGGACCACGCCGTAGAAACAGACCTCGCGCCCCTCGATCGCGTCCTGCACACACCAGGGATCGGCGGGCGTTGGCCTGACCCGGGCCAGGGCCGCTGGGGTCGGCCGCACGAGGGTCCGGTCGCCGGCGCGCGAGAAGTCGGGCTTGAACACCAGCCGGCCGGACTCAGGCGCGAAGGCGGCGAGCGCCTCGCGGCTTTCGACGAGGCGGGTCGCGGGGGCCTGGAGGCCGAGCTTCCGGCAGAGGGCGGCGAACCCGCTCTTGGCGTGCAGGCGGCGCAGGGTCTCTACCGGCGGCGCGAAAACACGATTGGCGAAGCCCAGCGCCGTCGCGGCGGCGGCAAGGTGGAACACCTCTTCGCAAGTGGGCGCGATGAGCACGGGGTCGAGGCGCCCGACCAGGGCGGCGATATCGCGGCGAAACCCTTGCCGGTCGAGGCGTGGCGCGGCGTAGCGGTGCACCGCCGCCGGCGCGTTGGAGGCGTTGGCCAGGGCGCTCGGGACGCTGTCGGCGAGGTGGGCGTCGAAGCCCGCGGCGGCGAAGGATCGCGCCAAGTCCAGCGCCACCGGGGCTCGCGCGCCGGTGATCAGGACCGCCCGCCTCACGCCGCCCATCGCACGCGCCGGCGCTTGGGTCCGTCCGGCTTCGGCGCTCCCGAGGCGACCTTGACCGGCTGGCCGCCGACGAGCGCCGCGACGGCCGCCGTCGCGGCGGCGCGGTCGGCGCCGGGTTCAAGCTGCAGCCGGACACCGTCAGCCGACCCGGTGGCCCGCCAGTCGGCGCGGGGCCCAAGGGCCGCCTCCATGGCCGCCCAGACCTCGGCCGGCCGCACCACGCGATCGCCCCACCGCCAAAGGTCGGCGACCCGTCCCTCGACCGGCTTGATGGCCTGGAACGCCGAACCGCAGCCGCATCGGCCTGGGATGGGCTCGACCAGATCGTCCAGCCGCACGCGGATGATCGGCTGGCTGGACCGCAGCAGGTCGGTGACGATCGGCCGGAAGGCGTTTGTCCCGGCGACCGCCTCCAGTTCGACCACCAGCGAGTCCTCGTTGAAATGCAGGACGCCCTCGGGACAGGGGGCGGCGAGGAAGCCCTCGGTGGCCTGGTAGATCGGGTCAGGCCGCACTCCCAGAGCCTCGCCGATCCAGTCGCGTTCGCCCTCGCCCATGGGCTCCGCGCCCCAGAACAGGGCTTTCAGCTCGGGCAGCGGGTCGTCGCCGCCCTCCCCCCGCCGCGCCATCTCGGCCAGCACATGGGCCGGCGCGATCAGGATATCCGGGGCGAAGGCCCGCAGGGCCTGGGCGCGGGCGTCGGGGTCCTGGTCCAGGCCGAAGAAGCGGAACTGGAAACGGCCCGCCCCCTCGACGGCGTGATAGAGCCGGTTGTCGGCCCGCAGCACCAGGGCGACCTTCCAGCGTCCCAGCAGCGCCGTCGCCGGCAGCAGGCGCGCCAGGGTCTGGCCGGCATAGCGGGTGCGCTCCTCAGGGCTTGTCAGAAACACGCCGCGCTCACCGGCGGTCCCCGTCGAGAACCCGGCCACGACGCCCGGGGCGACCTCGCCCGAGCCGCCGGCCTCGGCGTCCCGGGCGGCGGCCTGCGCCTGATCACGGGTCAGGCCCAGGGTGTTCCAGAGCCGGAAGCCCGCGCGGATATCCTCGGGCGTGACGATGGGGAAATCGGCCAGGGGATGGCCGGCCAGGTGTGCTGTCGCGGGCGTGCGCCGCACCACGGAGACCGCGGTCTTGTCGAGCCAGAGCTGATGCTGGCGGCGCTCGATGTCGCCGCGCCGGGCCAGGGTCAATCGCGACCACTTGGCGGCCCACCAGGCGGCCAGGATGGCGCCCCGCTCAACGGCCACCGGGTTTCACCGCGCGGGCGGCGGCCTCCGGGCAGTGGGAGGGGGTCAGGGTCAGCTCCGGGTTCGACGCCCACAACCGGTGCAGGGCCGCGAACGTGCGGCGATAGGGTTCGGTCTGGCCCAGCACCGCGGTGGTCAGCTTCGGCGGCGGGGCGTTCTCGCGAACCTGGGCGGTCGACCAGGCCCCGTCCGCGATGAAGAACTCCAGGGCGTCGTCCTCGCGCCGCACCACCAGGCCCCAGTGGCCGGGGCAATGGCCGGGCAGCTCGACGGCGACCATCGACCCGTCGCCGAAAAGGTCCGCCCCCGCCTCGAAGGGCGCGAGCGTCCGCGGCAGGGCGACCCGCGGCAGGTCCTCGAAGAACAACGCCCGCGCCTCGGCGTCGGCGGGCACCAGACCGGCCAGCAGGCCCTTGCGCACCCGGCCGATGCGTCCCGGCTTGCGGATTTCGCCCAGGCCCGCGCGGGCGCAGAACAGCCGGGCCTTCGGGAAGGCGTGCAGCCCCGCGACGTGGTCGCCGTGGAAGTGCGAGATGACGATCGCGCCCACCTCATCCGGCGATAGGCCCAGGCGGCGGATCTGGTCGACCGCCGCCTCCCCCTCGTCCAGCCGCACCGGCGTAGCCCAACGATAGAACCGCTCCGGGAAGGGCTGCGTGGCGGCCATGAAGGCAGGGTCATAGCCGGTGTCGAACAGCACCGGCCCCTCGACTGGATGCACGATCAGCCCGGCCAAGGCGGGGAAGATCGCGGGCGCCAGGCTGGCGCCCTCGCGGGCCATGGCGGCCGGGTGGGTGCACTCACCCGCCTGCAGAATACGGACGGCGCAGCGGGTCATGCGGCCGCCCGCGCCATGGCGGCGGCGGTCTCCATGGGATCGTGCAGGGGCTGGAAGCCCAGCGCCTCGCGAGCCTGAGTCAGGTCGAAGGTCTGGGACCAGGCCAGGGCGGCGACGCTGTAGGGCGTAAGCGGCGGCTCGGGATGGCCGGGCAACAAATTGCAGACCGTCTGCATCACCGAGGCGGCGGCCATGGCCACGCTCACCGAGACCGGGACCAGGGTCAGCGGCCGCCTCAGGGCCTCGCCCAGGCTGAGCGCAAGGTCGCGCACCGCCACGGGCCGGCCGCCGTAGATGTTGAAGGGGCGGCCCGCGACCGTCGCGCGGCGCTGGTCGGCCAGCACCAGCGCCCGGGCGGCGTCGCGCACGTCGGTGAGCTCGATCAG
>CAZRKY010000169.1:0-7330 GCA_964600375.1 uncultured Caulobacteraceae bacterium
CCGGCGACAACGCCGAGCTGGAAGTCGAGCTGATCACCCCGATCGCCATGGACGCGGGCCTGCGCTTCGCCATCCGTGAAGGCGGCCGCACCGTCGGCGCCGGCGTCGTCGCCAAGATCATCAAGTAAGCATAACCAGCGCCCTCAAGCGCTGACCTCTGAAGCCCCGCCGCGGAAACGCGGCGGGGCTTTTCTTTGAGACGGACGGACCGGATTACATAGGCGGCAGGCCGTCGTCCGCGTCTTCGTCCTCATCGGCGCCTGGCGTGTAGGGCGCGGGCGCCAGCTCGAACCCGCCGTAATCTCCGCCGACGAGGCGGGCGCGGATCCACTTCCCACAGCCTCCCGTTTCGGTCGCCGCGCCGTCGAAATCGGTCCAGTTGTTCCAACTGATGTCGGGCTCCGGCTCGAATGGCAGGGTTGGGCGATAGGCGATGCCCGCCAAGACCAGATCCGGGATCGGGATTCCGCCCGTTGGGTCTGTCAGCAAGAAGCCAAGAAACTCGCCCAGAGGCAGAGAGTAGGTGCCGACGACCGCCGGGTTGCAGCCTGAAGCGCTGTCGCCATTTGGCGCCGCGATCCCGGGGGGCAGGATGCTGTCCGTGCGCGCACCGGAGAACGCGCCGCGCTGGCGCAGGCCTGACGTCCGGGGAAACAGGTCACCTGCGCCGGCGGAAGGGCTGGCGGCCTGGGCAGGCGCATCGCCCTGGGCCTGCGTCGTGACCCCGCCCAGAGGGGCGGAGGACAGTTCGATGACGCAGACATTGCCATAGTGTGGATGGCTCGCGCAGCCGACCCCCACGAAGGTGAAGACCGGATTGAGCAGGTCTCGGCGATGCGGCGCGCCCGGAACGCCGGAATCCATGAGCAGCTTGACGATGACGTCCGAAGGCGAGCGAGCGCTGAAGGCGAGCTCTTCGGCGACCATGGCGGAGTTGAACCCCAGGGCCCGGATCCGGCCGCCCGGGGTGAGGCCATCCAAGCCCACATGGGTCTGCAGCCCGTTGGCTCCGAGGTAGTCCGCGTGGGCCTGGGCCGCATCATTGAGCAGACCGCTTTCCGTCAGGGACGGCAGCCGCACGTCCGTGTAATCCACCGCGGCATAGGGGGTGACCCAGCTGGCCCCCATGTCGAAGCGCGCCCCGGCATCCGCATAGAAGGTCCAGAATGTGTCGTCCGGCGCGTTGGGGGGCGGCCTGGGATTAGCCCGCACCTCATTCAGAAAATCGATTACACCCTGTTCAAAGGCGTCCCCGGTCGAGGCGGTCCACCGGCTCGGCGCCGGGCGGGCGACCGCCGGATCGGTTAGGGCTGGAAAGCAGGCGGCGATCATCAGACCTAACCACCCAAGCACGCTCACACGCAGAGCAGGGGCCATGGCGCCCTCCATACGGTTTGCGGATGAAACGATGCACCAGAACCGCCTCGCTTGAAATCCCCCCGTCCGCGCGCGATCGACGCATTGCCGAAAATCAACTTTCCCATCCGCCGCCGGCGTGGTGAACCTTGGGCCGCGCGTGGGGACGCGTGGAGGGACACTGATGATCGAAGACACCGAAGACGTCGTGCAGATGTCGAACGACAAGGCATTCCTGGGCCACCCCAAGGGGCTCGGGTTCCTGGCCTTCACGGAGGCGTGGGAGCGGTTCTCCTACTACGGCATGCAGACGCTTCTGGTGCTCTACATGACTTCGCAGCTCCTGCTGCCGGGCCACGTCGAGAACATCGCGGGCTTCGAGCCCTTCAAGCAGCTGATGCGCGACCTCTACGGGGCCGAGACCACCATCGCGCTCGCCTCGGCGATCTTCGGGACCTACACCAGCCTGGTCTACCTCAGCCCCCTGCTGGGCGGCCTGATCGCCGACCGGTTCCTGGGCCGCACCCGCACCATCGTCATGGGCGGGACCTTCATGGCCGTAGGCCACTTCCTGATGGCTTTCGACGTCTCGTTCCTGGCGGCGCTGGCCTGCCTCGTCTTCGGCGCCGGCTGCTTCAAGGGCAATATCGCCTCGCAGGTGGGCGGGCTCTACAAGGCCGGCGATCCGCGCCCGGCCGACGCGTTCCAGATCTTCTACCTGGGCATCAACGCAGGCGTGATCGCCGCCCCGCTGATCTGCGGAACGCTGGGCCAGAAGGTCGGCTGGCACTGGGGCTTCGGCGTCGCCGGCATCGGCATGGTGGTCGGCCTGATGATCTACCTCGCCGGCCGGAAGTACCTGCCCGCCGATCCCGGCATCGGTGCGCTGAAACACGAGAAGCGCCCGGCCTTCCGCAAGCACGACGGCCTGGTGCTGGCGGTTTTGCTGGCTCTGCTGCCCGTCCTGGCCATCGCGGTGGTCGGCAACCAGCAGATCTTCAACGCCTACCTCGTCTGGACCGACGCCAACGCCAATTTCAATTTCCTGGGCTTCGACATTCCGTCGACGTGGCTGATCACGCTCGACACTATCGCCTCGGTGTCCTGCCTCGTGGGCGCCGTGGTGTTCTGGCGCTGGTGGAAGACCTTCGCCACCGAGCCGACGGAGATGACCAAGATCGGCATCGGTTCGATCATCGCCGTCTCCGGCCTCGTCTGCCTGGCGGCGGCGGCCTACGTCCAGCAGCAGACCGGCCAGAAGATCAACCTCGGCTGGCTGATCGCCTTCCACATCCTCAACTCGATCGGGTTCGCCAACGTCTTCCCGGTGGCGCTCGCGATGTATTCGCGCACCGCGCCGCCGGCCATGGGCGCGACCATGATCGGGATTTTCTATCTGCACCTCTTCGCGGCGAACCAGTTCGTGGGCTGGCTGGGCGGCCAGCTTGAAAAGATGCCGGCCGCCGAGTTCTGGTTGATGCACGCGGCCATGGCGGGCGGGGCGGGCCTTGTCTTCCTGCTGCTCAAGCCGGTGCTCTGGCCGATCCTGGCGCCCAAGCCGGCGGAGGCCTGAGAACGCGACGCGAGCCAGGATCGCGGCTAGAGAAAGGGAATGCTCCCTGATCACGAGGCCCTCAGGCAATTCGTCCACACGCTTGCCGATGCCGCGCGGGCGGTGACGCTCGAACACCGCCTGGCCGGGTCGCAGGTCGCTGACAAGAATGCCGGCGGCCTGTTCGATCCGGTGACCGAGGCCGACCGCGAGGCCGAGCGGGTGCTGCGCGGCCTGATCGAGGCGCGGTTCCCCGAGCACGGGATCAGCGGCGAGGAGTTCCCGGACCGTACGGGAACGGGCGGCCTGGCGTGGAGCCTCGATCCGATCGACGGCACGCGGTCCTTCATCTGCGGCGTGCCGACCTGGACGACCCTGATTGCGTTGTTGCAGGACGGCCGCCCGATCCTGGGGGTCATCGACGCGCCACGCCTGGGCGAGCGCTACCTCGGGCTGGGCGGCGTCACGGTCATGGTGGAGCCCGAGGGCCGGGAGACCCCGCTGCGCACGAGCGGATGCGCACGCCTGAACCAGGCGCGGCTTGCGACCACCGACCCCTACCTGTTCGTGGGCGCGGAGGCCGAGGGCTTCGAACGCGTTCGCCGGGCCTCGATGACGCAACGCTATGGCCAGGACGCCTACGCCTATGCGCGGCTGGCGGGTGGAACGATCGACCTGGTGATCGAAAACCAGCTGAAGCCCCACGACTATAACGCGCTGATCCCGGTCATCCGGGGGGCGGGCGGAGTGGTCACCGACTGGCGCGGCGGCGAGGATTTCAGCTCTGGACGGGTCGCCGCCGCAGCCACGCGCGAGCTGCTCGCCGAGGCCTTGGCCTTGCTCAACGCCTAGCGGGCGCGTTCCGCCAGTTTCGCCGCCACCTGGTCCCAGCCGAAGCCCCGCGCCTGCATCAGGACGGTCAGGTGATAGACGAGGTCCGCCACCTCTTCCGCGCAGCCGTCGGCGTCGCGTGTGACCGCGGCCAGCGCCACCTCCACGCCTTCCTCGCCAACCTTCTGGGCGACGCGTCCGACCCCGGCCTGCAGCAGTTTGACCGTGTAGCTGTCGGCTTCTCCCGCCTCGGCGCGAGCGCGCACGGTGCGGGCAAGCTGGCCCAGCACGCCGACACCGCCGGCGCCGGATTCCGCAAAGCAACTGGCCGTGCCCAGGTGACAGGTCGGCCCTCGAGGTTCGGCCAGCATCAGGATCGTGTCGTTGTCGCAGTCGAGGTAGGCGGCGCGCAGCGCCAGGGTATTTCCGCTGGTCTCGCCCTTGCGCCACTGCACGCCGCGCGAGCGGCTGAAGAAGGTGACCAGGCCGTCGGCCAGGGTCGCCGCCAGCGCCTCGCGGTCGACGTAGCCCAGCATCAAGACCTGCAGTGTCTCGGCGTCCTGCACGATGGCCGGGATCAGGCCGCCGCCCTTGGCCCAGTCGCAGGCGTCCAGGTCGGCCGCGCTCAGCGGCGCATTTCGATTCCGCATCGCGCGAGGTGCTCCTTGAGGTCTGGGATGGCGATCAGCCGGTCGTGGAAGACGGTGGCGGCGAGCGCCCCGCTGGCGCCGGCCAGCAGGAAGGCGTCGCGGAAGTGGTCAGGCGTTCCCGCGCCGCCCGAGGCGATGACCGGGACGGTGACGGCGGCGACCACCTCGGCGGTGTGGGCGATGTCGTAGCCGTCGCGCACCCCGTCGCGCGACATGCAGTTCAGCACGATCTCACCGGCCCCGCGCGCCACCGCCTCGCGGGCCCAGTCCAGCGTCGCCAGCCCTGAGTCCCGCATGCGATCCGGGTCGCCGGTGTACTGCTTGACGACGTTGCCCGTAGGCGTGGCCAGGCTGTCGATGCCGATGACCACGCACTGGCTGCCGAAGTCCCGCGCCAGCTCCTCGATCAGGACCGGGCGCTCCAGCGCCGGGGAGTTGATCGAGACCTTGTCGGCCCCGGCCTCCAGGCAGGCGGCGGCCTGGTCGCGGCTTCGGATGCCGCCGGCCACGGTGAAGGGGATGTCGATCACGTCGGCGATCCGCCCGACCCAGGCCAGGTCGAGGCTGCGCCCCTCAGGGCTGGCCGTGATGTCGTAGAAGACCAGCTCGTCAGCGCCCTCGTCGCGATAGCGCAGGCTGTGTTCGACGATGTCGCCGACGTCGCGGTGGTCGGCGAAACGCACGCCCTTGACCACGCGGCCGTCGCGCACGTCCAAGCAGGGGATGATCCTAGCCGCGGGCATGGGCCAGGGCCTCCTGGAGCGTGAAGCGGCCTTCCCACAGCGCCTTGCCGACCACCGCCCCGGCCGCGCCCGCGGCCGCGAGCGCGCCGAGGTCGTCTGCGTTGGTGACGCCGCCCGAGGCCTGCACTTCGATCCCGGGGAGCCGTGCGACCAGTTCGCCGAGCAGCGCCAGGTTCGGCCTCTGCAACATGCCGTCGCGGCCGATGTCGGTGACCAGCAGATGCTTCACCTGCGGGAAGGACTGGACGACCGACCACAGGGTCAGGTCCGTCGTCTCGGCCCAGCCGGAGACGGCGACCATCGGGCCGGCGTCGGTGAGGCGCACGTCGAGCGCAAGGGTGATCCGCTCTGGGCCGTGCCGGTCGAGGATGGCGTTCACCAATTCAGGTTCGCGCACCGCAAGGCTGCCGATGACAACGCGGCTGACGCCGGCGTCGAGCAGGCGCTCGACGTGATCGGGCGCACGAACGCCGCCAGCGACCTGAAGCGACAGCGGCGAGACCACGGCGAGCGCGGCGAGCACGCCATGCTGACGGGGCGAACCTGCACGGGCGCCGTCGAGGTCGACGATGTGCGCCCAGGCGGCGCCAGCCGCGGCGTAGCGGGCCAGCGCCTCGGCCGGGGTCGCGGGATAGACCACGGCGTCGTCGAAGCGGCCCTGGCGCAGGCGCACGCAGCGCCCGTCCATCAGGTCGATGGCGGGATAGAGGATCATAGCGCCAGGAAGCCTTGCAGGAAGCGGGCCCCGGCGGGGCCGGACCGCTCGGGGTGGAACTGGGCGCCGAGCACATTGCCCTGTCGCACGACCGCAGGGATCGGGTTGCCGTGGGTGGCGGTCGCGACCGCCCAGGGCCCGTCCTCGCAGGCGAAGCTGTGGGCGAAGTAGACGTAGTCGCCGTCGTTCAGGCCCGGCGTCGCCGCCGCCACGGCGAGCCGGCTCCAGCCCATGTGCGGCACGGTCACGCCCGCTGACGGCCGCAGCCGCCGCACCCGCCCGCCGATGAGGCCGAGGCAGGCCGCGTCCTGCTCTTCACTCGTCTCGAACAGCAGCTGCATGCCCAGGCAAATGCCCAGCATCGGCTGGGTGAGCTCGCGCAGGACGTCCGTCAGGCCAAGGTCGGCGATCCGCCCCATGGCGTAACCCGCCGCGCCCACGCCCGGCAGCACGACCCGGCGGGCGCGTCGCAGCTCCGCGGGGGCGGCGGTACGCGTCGCCTCTACGCCCAGCCGCTGGAACGCCCGGGCGAGGGATCCCAGGTTGCCGTAGCCGAGGTCGACGATGGCCAGGCTCACAACACGCCCTTGGTGCTGGGAAGGGCGTCGCCGGAGGTCGCCAGGGCCTGGCGCAGGGCCCGGCCGAAGGCTTTGAAGCAGGCCTCGGTCTTGTGGTGGTCGTTGTCGCCCTCGACGCGCACGTGCACCGCCGCGCCGAGGCTTTCGGCGATGGAGCGGAAGACGTGGGCGGTCATCTCGGTCGGGTAGTCGCCGATGTGCCCGGCGGCGAAGTCGCCCTCGAACTTGCAGAACGGCCGGCCGGACAAATCGACCAGCACCTGCGCCTGGGCTTCGTCCATGGGCAGGGCGAAGCCGAAGCGGCCGATGCCGCGCCGGGTAGCCAGCGCCTTCGACAGCGCCTGGCCGAAGGCGAGGGCGCAGTCCTCGATGGTGTGGTGGGCGTCGATCTCCAGGTCGCCCTCGCAGGTCAGGGTCAGGGCGAAGCCGCCGTGGGCCGCGACCTGGTCGAGCATGTGGTCGTAGAAGCCGACGCCGGTCTCGATCCGGCGCGGGCCGTCTGTGTCGAGATCGATGGAAACGGCGATGCGGGTCTCGCGGGTCTCGCGCACGACCTCGGCTCGCCGGGTCGCCGGGCGATCATCGGCGACCCCGAAGGCCGCGAGCGCCAGACGGTTTTCGTCTTCGGTCCCGATGGTCAGGCGCACGCCGCCCGGCGCCGCCAGGGGCCGGAAGCGCACCCGGATGGCCAGGCTGCGCAGGCGCGCGGCGAGTGCCTCGGGATCATCGACCTCCAGGAACAGGAAGTTGCCGCCGCCGCTGCGCACCTTGCGCACGCAAGGAGCTGTGGCCAGCAGGCCGGCCAGGCGCTCGCGCTCGGCTGTGATGCGCGCGATGCGCTCGGCGTGCAGGGGCCGCTGGGCCGGGGCCAGGACCGCCAGTGCGGCGGCGACCGACAGGCTGGG
>CAZRKY010000170.1:0-7272 GCA_964600375.1 uncultured Caulobacteraceae bacterium
CGCCGCCGATGGTGTTCTTGCCGTACAGCGTGCCCTGCGGGCCGCGCAGCACTTCGACGCGCTCGAGGTCGAGCAGGTCCAGCTGGGCGCCGCGGATGCGCGACAGGTATACGTCATCGACGTAGACGCCGACGGCGGGGTCGAAGGTCTGCAGCGCGTCGGGCTGGCCGACGCCGCGGATGTAGATGTTGGTGGCGTTGGACGAACCACGGCCCTGCACGATGTTCAGGTTCGGCACCGCGCCCTGCAGGCCGGTGGTGTCCTGGGCCTGCAGACGCTCGAGGGCCTTCTCGCTGAAGGCCGAAACCGCGCCCGGAACCTGCTGCACGTTTTCTTCGGTGCGGCGGGCGGTGACGACGACTTCGTCAACGGAGGTGGGTTGGTCTTGCGCGATGGCCGACGTGGCCATGACTCCAAACGCGACACTGGCCAGCAGCGACGCCTTCATAAGGTGTCTCATGGTATCCTCCCCTGCGTACGGCTTGGCCGTCGCCTAGCGTTTCCGACGTCCCCAGCGCAATTAATTCAGCGCTTGGTGATTAATCGGAACCTGAGCCTTGACGGGGAAACTGTCAAACGCTCAGTCATGAAATGGATGCAATTTGGCCGTGGGTGTGTCTTCAGGTCACACCTCGTAAAGGTCTCGTTAGGGAGTTCGCGTGGACCCGTCCAAGCCTCAACTCGCGCCTGCAGCCCCGGAAGGGGACGCCGTTCGCAAGCCCGCCCGCCGCGGCCGCCCGCCCAAGCGGGCCCAGGCGCCGGATACCTCCGAAACCATACTCGACGTCGCCGAAGACCTGTTTTCAAAGCATGGCTTCTATGGCGTGACCATCCGCGAGGTGGCCCGCGAGGCCGGGGTCGATACCGCCCTGGTGCACTACTACTTCGGCGCCAAGCGGGGTCTTTTCGACGCCGTGTTCCTGCGGCGCGCCGAGATCCTCAACTCCGACCGTCTGGCCGCCCTGTCCGCCTACGAGCGTGAGGCGGGCGACAACCTGACGGTTGAAGGCGTGATCGAGGCCTTCCTGAAGGAAACCCTGGAGTGGGGCGAGAAGGGCGGGCCCGGCTGGAAGCACTATTTCGCCCTGGTCGCCCAGGCCAACGCCAACCCCCTGTGGGGCGGCGAGACCATGACCCGCTACTTCGACCCGGTCATCCACCGCACCATCGCGCTGCTGAAGAAGGCCATGCCCGGCGCCCGCGACGAGGACCTCTACTGGGCCTATCACAACCTCTCCGGCGCCCTGACCCTGACGCTGGGCGAGACCGGACGCCTGGACAGGCTGTCGGGCGGCCTGTGCCGGTCGGGCGACCTGCCGACGGCCTACGCCAACATGGCCCGGTTCGCGGCCGCCGGCTTCCGGGCGCTCTGCGCGCGGACCTGAGCCGCTAGTCGCCCAGAAACAGCCGCCACATCAGCCGGCCGGGCATGAAGGCCAGGGTCCCGGCGATCAGCAGGCCGCCAATGAACAGGCCGGTCATGCGGCCGCGGTGCCTGGCGATGTCCCCGCGCCGGGCCGCATAGATCGCCATCGGCAGGACCACCAGCGTCCACCCCGACAGGATGTGGATGAAGCTGAAGGCCCCGTGGTTGACCATCCGGATGAACAGCGAGCTCACCGCGGCCGTGGCGATCAGCACCACCCAGATCCAGCCTGTGGTCCTGTGCAGCCCTGTGCCCTTGGGCAGGATGAACTGCATCAGCCCCAGGACGAAGGCCGAGAGCGCCGCCAGCAGGTGCAGCTGGACCGCGATGGGCGCCTGCATCAGCAGCCCCAGGTTTGGCGCATGGGGATGGAATTCCAGTTCGCCATATCCACGGCGCAGGCCCGCGCTGGCCAGCCATCCGGTGACCCCGATGATGGCGACCACGATGGTCACCGGAATGAGGCGCCAGATCAGGGAGGTGCGGGTCGGAGAGGTTGGTTCAAGGGTGGTCATGGCATCAGGCCTGAATGAAGGTTCCGTGGAAGGTGAGCGGCAAGGCGACATCGGCGCGCCAGGTGGCCACCGGGCCGCGGCCGATGTGGCGGGCCTCAAAGGCATGCAGCTCGGTAGCGGCGGCATCGAGGTTCAGGCTCGTCGCCAGCAGCCAGCCATCGCCTTCCGCCGAAGAGCCGGGCCGGGCCACGAAAATCGGCTCCTCGACCAGGTGGCGTGGGCCGAAGTCGAAGTTGTCGACCGCCCCGGTGCTGAAGTTGGAGGACGCCACGCCCTGGGGCGAAGGCGTCACCGCGCTGCGGCCCGGCTTGCCCCAGGTGTGGAAGGTCAACGCCCGGGCCTTGCCGGCGAACCGGGGGTCGGACCTGGGGAACTCGGCGATGGTGTCGGTCGTCTCGTAGCGGCCCTTTCCGTCCGGCCCCAATGCGATGCGGGCGAGAACGGCGGGCGCCTCGCGGTCCAGTTTTCCGACCAGAAGGTCCGACGCCGTCTGTGCGCCGAACGTGGGATCGGGGGTGGCGCAGATGTCGAAGCGAATGGTTCCGTCGCGCTCTTCCCAGGCGTCGCCAAGATGGAAGGCCGAGAACGCCGGCAACTCGAAGACGCGGCGACGGGTCAGGTCGTCCTTGTCCAGGACCAGCACCTGGGTCCCCAGCTCCGGTCTCCAGACGAAGCCGCCGATCAGCGGCAGGCGGAAGCTTTCGTGCATCCAGGGCTGCAGCACGATCACCAGGTGGCGGTCAGTGGCCGTGAAATCGTGGAAGTAGCTGGCGCGGCCCAGCGGGACCATCCGGGCGTCCTGGAGCGCGCCGTCGCGCCCAAGCCGCCAGATGAACGCCTTGTCGCGGTTGAGCCCGAAGTTCCAGACGCGGCCGTCCGGTTCGTAGCGGGGATGGGCGGAGAAGGGCATGGACCGGAGGTCATCGCGCAGCGTGACGAAGCCTTCCGAGGCCAGCGTCGCGGCGTCCATGGCGAAGGGCGATCCGCCCTCCCAGAGGGCCCAGACCTTGCCCCCCGCGGCCATGACCGAGGTGTTGGCGGCGTTGACGTCGTCGTTGCTCTCGACCTTGGCGTCTGCCCTTCCGGCCGAGCCGAAACCCGGGACGATCATGGCGCCGGCGGCGGCTTCCTGGCGGCGCTTGGAGGTGTCGGCGAAGCGCGCCTGGGCGCTGACGCGGCCCTCGCCGATGGCGAACCGCCGCATCAGGCCATCACCATCGAACCAATGGGTGGCGTTAAGCCCTGGGCGCCGGAACTTGGCCGGACCGTTGCGGTAGAGGACGCCTGACAGGTCGCGCGGCGCGCGGCCCGAGACCAGGCGCATGGCGTGCGGCGCGACGTCCGCCTCGACGTCGGCGAAGCCCAGGGTCCAGAAGCTGGCGTTGGCGGCGGCGGCGAAGGCGGTCTCGGGATCGATCAGGGCCGTGGTCGCGAGCGCGGCGGTTCCGCCCAGGATGGCGCGGCGTGAAGGGTTCATTTCAGCACCAGGGTCTGGGTCGCGCCCGAGGCGGCCACGTCGAAGGCGGCTGCGGACCAGGGAGCGGGGCCCATGTTGCCGTGCGCATTGTTGGAGAAGGCGAAGGGCTCGGTCGGCATGCCGAAGGGGTTGGAGTCCATCTGGCCGTTGCCGTTCAGATCGTGGAAGGACTTCACCGCGTAGCGGCCCGGCGCCAGGCCTTCGATGCGGACCGGCTGGCCCGGCGTGGCGGCCAACGCCCGGACAGGCGCGCCCTGGCCGTTGTAGGCGGCCTCGCTGTCATAGACGGCGATCATCACCCGTCCCTCGTCGGAGCCGCAGTCGAGGTTGAGCGTCAGGACGGACGCGGCCTGGGCGATGGCGGCGGTGGCGAAGAGAGCGGCGGCGGCGGCCGCGGCGCTGATGCGGAACTTCATGGCGTGGTCTCCTGAAAACGAAGGGCGGACCGGGATCCGCCGTCCCCTTCTGACTGCCCGGCCCCGCCGTGAGGCGATAGCGCGGTTGCGCGGTCCGCCGCGCCGACTTCGCCAATGACGGCGCCGCGCCGCTCACGAAGCGCCAATGACCACCCGCCGGCCCTTCAACCCGCCGGCTTTTCGTGAAATGCAGGGATCATTGAAACGGCGGCAGGGGGGTGCGACGTGAGTGAGCCGGAAGCTGGCGGTAGGCCGGAACCCATCGTCTGGAGCCCAGGGCCCGGCGACTGGTTGCGGGGCGCCGGCATCTGCCTCGCCGCGGGCGTCTTCATGGCCGTGTCCGGCGCCTTCGGCTCGAACGAAGCGCCGCTGAGCCGGCGCCTTATCTATTGGATCGGCCTGATGTTCGCCGGCAGCCTCATCGGCAATCTGATCGCGCGGCCGCTGTTCGCTTCCCGCTATTTCGCCGCCAGACCCTGGCTGGCCTGTGTTGTTGTCACCGTCCTGCTGACGCCTCCCTTGGCCGTGGTGGTCTGGGCAGCGAGCAATCTGACCTACGAACTCGACTGGGACCCGATCAGGATCGTTACGTCCTCACCGCCCGTCGCGATGATCTCGTTCGCCATGACGATCATCACCTACCTCGCCGACCGCCGGCCGGTCGAAACCCACGCCGGCCCGGAGGGGGCTCCGCCGCCGCGGTTCCTCGACCGCCTGCCGATGAAGTTGAAAGGCGCGGAGCTCTACGCCGTCGAGGCCGAGGACCACTATCTGCGCCTGCACACGGACCGGGGCTCAGACCTGATCCTGATGCGCCTGTCGGACGCCGTGGGTGAACTCGAGGGCATCGAGGGCGCCCAGACCCATCGCTCCTGGTGGGTGGCCAAGGACGCCGTGGTGGAGGTGTCCCGCGGCGACGGCAGAGCCACCTTCGTGCTCAAGAACGGCGCCCGCGCGCCCGTCAGCCGCAGCTACGCACGGGCCCTGCGCGCCGAGGGCTGGTACTAGGCCGTCTGCAACTGCGGCGCCCACGCGCGCTGCGTTCAGGCAGGACACGGCGAACTGACCCTCGCCAACGGACTGAAGGTCCCGGTCAGTCGGGCGTTCGCCGCGCGCGTGAAAGACACCGAATGGGCTGCAATCTGATCCATAAACCGGCGTAGCTATACGCGGGCAGTTGAGGCAGAAGGCTGTGACCGATCACAGCAAGCCGCGACCCGCCGATGTCTCCCACGCTTCGCCTGAACCCCGACCTGGATCCGGCCGACTTCGCCGAGGCGTACGCCCGGGACGGCTTTGTGCAGATTCCCGACATCCTGCCGCCCGACGTGGCCGAGCATCTCTTCGACGCCCTGACCCAGCGCACACAGTGGCGACTGGTCTATTCCAGCGGCGCGGACGTCCCAGTGATCCTGAGCCAGGCCCAGCTGGGCGCCATGTCGGCCGCTGAGCGTCAGGCCCTGTTCCGCGACATCTACAGCCTCGCCCGCAACAATCTCGGTTTCCTCTACAGCGTCTGGCCGATGATCCAGGCCTATCTGGAGAAGTGGGACCTGGACAATCCGCTGCATCGGGTCACCGAGTTCCTGCAGACCGAAGAGGTGCGCGAGTTCGGCCGGCGGGTGATCGGCGCGGCCCGGATCACCAAGGTCGACGCCCAAGCTACCCTCTATGCGCCCGGCCATTTCCTGACCAAGCACCGCGACGAGGGGCTTAAGCTCGAGCGGCGCTGCGCCTACACCCTGGGGTTCGCCCGTGACTGGCAGCCGGACTACGGCGGCCTGCTGGCCCTTGTCGATGACGACGACAACATCGCGCGGGCGCTGACGCCCCGGTTCAACGTCCTGACCCTGTTCGACGGCCTGCAGACCCACTCGGTCACCGCCGTGGCGCCCTTCGCCCCGATCGGGCGCTATTCGATCACCGGCTGGTTCCGGGACGATCCCCCGGCGCGAGGCTAGGGCGGGCGATCAGCGCGGCCGGGCGCGCCACTCCTCGCGGCTCTGGCCCCAGATGTGGATCAGGGAGTCCTGGAACGGGATCGGCATCCTGCCCGGCCCCCGATCGTACGACCCAAGACGCTGGGCCACGCGCGCCGAGGCGGTGTTTTCAGGGTCCACGCAGTGGATCACCTCGGTCCAACCAAGATTGTCGAATGCCCAGTCGATGGCCGCGGCGGCGCCTTCGGTGGCGTAGCCCTTGCCCCAGGCCGCGCGCGACAGGCCCCAGCCAACCTCCGTCCCCGGCCAGCCGTGCGGCGTCCACGGGCCCAGGCGGCCGACCCAGTCGCCGGTCTGCTTTTCGACCACCGAGAACATGGCCCAGCCGTGCAGGGTCCAGGAACCGGCCATGCCCATCAGGCTGCGCCAGACCTGGGACGGCGCCTGGACGCCGCCGATGAACCGGGCGGTCTCCTCATCCGTCATCATGGCGCACCAGGGCTCGAAGTCGTCCAGCCCTGGCGGGCGCAGGATCAACCGTTCGGTTTCGAGGACGGGGCCGGGTGCGATGCTCATGGCCAAGGTTGTTGCCGGATCGGAACAGCGCACGCAAGAGTGCGCGCCCCGCCAACGCGCCGCTTGCGGATTGTGCGAACTCTGACAGGTTCGGCGCCATGGGGCTCTACCTGCCGCGGGCTGGCGAATTCATCGACCTGAAAGGTCAAACCGCGCCCGCCTCGGGCAGCCTGCAGCACGTCTATGCCTATCCGGGACGGGACGACCTGTTGATCAAGGTGGTCCGCAAGAACTTCGCGGAATCCCGGTGGACCGGCTGGCGCGGCTGGCTGAAACGCCGACGGCGGCTGGGGGTGCTGACCAGCGCCCTGCGCACCATCACCGAGCATCTGGCCATGCGCAACGCCGGTCTTTTCCCCGGCAAGCACCTGCAGGAGTTCGTCGCCGTCGTCGAGACCAGCGAAGGCATCGGCATCGTGGTGCGCGCCCTGCGGGGCCGCGACGGCGACTATGCGCCGACGCTGCGGACCCTGCTCGAACAGGGGCGGTTCACGCGCGAGACCCAGGCCTTGCTCGACGAGTTCGCCGAGTGGCTGGTCGGCTCGCCGCTGATCGTGGGCGACCTGCACGTGGGCAATGTGGTGCTGGCCTGGGACGAGGAGCACGGCGAGCGCCTGGTGCTGATCGACGGCATGGGCGAGAAGAACCTCATCCCCCTGAACTCGTTCTTCCCCGGCCTCAACCGCTCGAACACCCGCGATCGGCTCAACCGCATGCGACGGGTGATCGCGCGCCGCCTGGCGGTCGCCGAACGAGCACGGTCCGCGGCCCCCGCGGGCGCAGCCTGAGACGCCCTAGAGGTAGAGCAGGCTCTCGGGCGCGTTGGGCCAGCGGGCCCTGAACTGGTCCGCCGCCGGATCGGAGTCCGGTTCGGACGAGGCGATCATGCCGACCCGCCAGACGCCGTTGCGCTTGACGAAAA
>CAZRKY010000171.1:0-7270 GCA_964600375.1 uncultured Caulobacteraceae bacterium
CCATCGAGGCGAGCACTTCCTTGATCTCGTTGAGCGACTTGCGGCCGAAGTTCGGGGTGCGGAGCATTTCCGCTTCCGACTTCTGGATCAGGTCGCCGATGTAGACGATGTTGTCGTTCTTCAGGCAGTTGGCCGAACGGACCGACAGTTCCAGCTCGTCGACCTTCTTGAGCAGCGCCGGGTTGAACGGCAGCTCGGGCTTGCCCTCGTCGGCCGCGGCCTTCTTGGGCTCTTCGAAGGTGATGAAGATCTGCAGTTGGTCCTGCAGGATGCGCGCGGCGTAGGCGACCGCGTCCACCGGCGTGATGGCGCCGTTGGTTTCCACTTCCATGACCAGCTTGTCGTAGTCCAGCGACTGGCCCTGACGGGTCGGCTCGACGCGGTAGGCGACGCGCTTGACCGGCGAGTAGAGCGCGTCGACGGCGATCAGCCCGATGGGGGCGTCTTCCGGACGGTTCTTCTCGGCGGGGACGTAGCCCTTGCCGTTCTGGACGGTGAACTCGATACGCACCGAAGCGCCCTGGTCCAGCGTGCAGAGCACGTGGTCGGGGTTCAGGATCTCGATATCCGACGGCGCATCAATCTGGCCGGCCGTCACCGCGCCGGGACCTTCCGCGCGCAGGGTCATGCGCTTGGGGCCCTCGGCGTGCATGCGCAGCGCCAGTTGCTTGATGTTCAGGATGATGTCGACGACGTCCTCACGCACGCCCTCCATGGAGGAGAACTCGTGCACCACGCCATCGATCTGGATGGCGGTGACGGCGGCGCCTTGCAGCGATGACAGGAGCACGCGGCGGAGCGCGTTGCCCAGCGTCACCCCAAAGCCGCGCTCGAGGGGTTCAGCGACGAGACGCGCCTTGCGGGCGGCGTCCGTGCCGGTCTCGATCTGCGGCTTTTCGGGACGGATGAGCTGCTGCCAGTTTCTTTCGATCATAGACGTCCCTCGAACGGGTTTCGCCGGCCCCGGTCCCGCGAATGCGGAACCGTCGGCCGGCGGTAAAATTAAGTACGCGGTCGCCTTAGACGCGGCGGCGCTTGGGCGGCCGGCAACCGTTATGCGGAATCGGCGTGACGTCGCGAATGGTGGTGATGGTGAAGCCCACCGCCTGCAACGCCCGCAAAGCGGACTCACGACCCGAACCCGGACCGGCCACGTTCACTTCCAGCGTCTTGACGCCGTGCTCCATGGCCTTCTTGCCGGCGTCTTCCGCAGCCACCTGGGCGGCGTACGGCGTCGACTTGCGCGAGCCCTTGAAGCCCATGGCGCCGGCCGACGACCACGAGATCGCGTTGCCCTGGGCATCGGTGATCGTGATCATCGTGTTGTTGAACGACGCGTTCACGTGCGCGACGCCCGACGTGATGTTCTTGCGCTCGCGCTTTTTGACGCGGGTCGGTTCCTTGGCCATCGGGCTCTCTTACTTCTTCTTGCCGGCGATCGGCTTGGCCGGGCCCTTGCGGGTCCGAGCATTGGTGTGAGTGCGCTGACCCCGGACCGGGAGGCCCTTGCGGTGACGCAGGCCGCGGTAGCAGGCCAGGTCCATCAGACGCTTGATGTTCATCGACGTCTCACGACGCAGGTCGCCTTCGACCGTGTAGTCGCGATCGATCGCTTCACGGATCTGAAGCACCTCGGCGTCGGTCAGCTGGTTGACGCGGCGCGCATCATCGATGCCCACCTTCGCCATGATGTCCTTGGCCGACTTCGGGCCGACGCCATGGATATATTGCAGCGCGACTTCAACGCGCTTGTTCGTCGGAATGTTGACGCCTGCGATACGGGCCACGAATTTAGTCTCCTGAACGCGTTAAAGCGCGAAAGCAAAGCCCGCTCCATCTTTCGATCAGAGCTTGCACAAACCTTCGCGCGTTTCGCGGAAGCGGACCGTTATAGTCGGGTTCACGCTTCCGTCAACTCCTTATGCAGGCATGGTTTCGAGGGCCGCATCGATCGCCGTGGCGACCTCCGCGATCGAGCCCATGCCGTCCACTTTCACCAATTTCCCCTGCCCTTCGTAGTAGGGCAGCAGGGGCGCGGTCTGGGCATAATAGGCTCCCAGGCGCGCTTTGAAGGTCTCCGGATTGTCGTCCGGTCGCCCTTGATCCTTGAACCGCTCGGTGATTCTGCCGAGCAGTTCGGCGTCATCCACCGTCAGGCAGACGACCAGGTCGATTCGTCCGCCACGCGCTTCCAGCATGGCGTCGAGCGCTCCCGCCTGGGCCACGTTGCGCGGGAAGCCGTCGAAGATCGCCCCGCCCGTGGCTTCGGCCTCGGGCATACGCTCTTCAATCAGCCCCACCACGATCGCGTCCGGGACCAGCTGGCCGGCGGCGATGATCGGCTCGACCTGCTTTCCCATCGGCGAACCGGCCGCGATGGCGGCACGCAGCATGTCTCCGGTGGAGAGCTGCACCATGCCGCGATCGGCGACCAGGCGCTTGGCCTGGGTGCCCTTGCCGCTGCCCGGAGGTCCGAACAGGATCAGGTTCACCTGGGCTTCCCTCCCCCGCGCAACTTCGACTTCTTGATTAGGCCCTCATACTGGTGCGCCAGCAGGTGGGACTGGATCTGGGCAACGGTATCCATGGTCACGGTGACCGCGATCAGGATGGAAGTGCCGCCGAAGGCGAAGCTCTGGAGCGACGAGGATCCCATCAGGAACTCGGGCACCAGGCAGACGAAGGTGATGTAGGCCGCCCCGATGACCGTCAGACGGGTCAGGACATAATCCAGATAGTCGGCGGTCCGCTTGCCCGGGCGGATGCCCGGCATGAAGCCGCCGTACTTGCGCAGGTTCTCCGCCGTGTCCTCGGGGTTGAAGACGACCGAGGTGTAGAAGAAGCAGAAGAAGATGATCAGGAAGGCGTAGAGCGCCATGAACGCCGGTTGGCCGTGCTGAAGCGTGCCTGCGACCGCGGGCACCCACTGCAGCCAGTCCGGCAGGTTGGCCTGGGCCAGGAACGTCATGGCGGTGGCCGGCAACAGCAGGAGCGAAGAGGCGAAGATCGGCGGGATGACGCCCGAGGTGTTGATCTTCAGCGGCAGGAACGAGCTCTCACCGCCGAACATCCGGTTGCCCACCTGACGCTTGGGGTACTGGATCAGCAGGCGGCGCTGCGAGCGTTCCATGAACACGATGAACGCGACCAGGCCCAGGACCAGGACCATGATCCCGACCATGACGATCGGGTTCATTTCGTTGGACTGGCCAAGCGTCAGCATCCGGCTCAGCGAACCCGGGAGGGCCGCGATGATGCCGGCGAAGATGATCAGCGAGGTGCCGTTGCCGACGCCCCGGCTGGTGATCTGCTCGCCCAGCCACATCAGGAACATGGTGCCCCCGGTAAGGGTCGCGACCGTGGTGATCAGGAAGAAGGTGCTCGGATTGTCGACCAGGCCCTGCGAGTTCATCAGACCTGCGGCGATGCCAAACGACTGCGCCAGCGCCAGCACCACCGTGAGGTAGCGCGTGTACTGGTTCAGCTGCTTGCGGCCGGCTTCGCCGCCTTCCTTGCGCAGCTTTTCCCAGGGCGGATAGATCGAGCCCATCAGCTGCACGATGATCGACGCCGAGATGTAAGGCATCACGTTCAGGGCGAAGATGGCCATGCGCTCGACGGCGCCGCCCGAGAAGGTGTTGAACAGGCTCAGGATGCCCGCGGACTGGCCTTCAAAGACGCGCGAGAACGCGTCGGCATTGATCCCAGGGATCGGGATGAATGTGCCGAGGCGGAAGACAAGGAGCGCGCCCAGGGTGAACCACAGGCGCTTGTGCAGCTCGGTCGCCCTTTGAAAGGCGCCGAAATTCATATTCGCGGCTAGCTGTTCAGCGGCCGAAGCCATGCGGCAAACCCCCGTTGGAGACCGGCGTCAAATAGGAAGGCGAAGTCCAATGCGCGAGAGGCGCCTAGGACTTGGGTTCCGCCTCGACCTTGGCCGGACGCTGCTGGGTGACGGTGCCGCCCGCTGCTTCGATGGCCTTCACGGCCGAGGCCGAAGCGGACCAGCAGGTGATGTTCAGACCCTTGGGCGCATCGCCCAGGCCGAGCAGGCGAACGCCGTCGCGCTTGCGGCGGATGACGCCGGCGGCGATCAGGACGTCAGCGTCGATGGCCTTCTTGGCGTCGAGCTTCTTGGCCTCGATGGCCTTGGCCAGGCGCCACAGGTTTACTTCCGCGAACTGCAGGGCGTCGGCGTTGTTGAAGCCACGCTTGGGCATGCGCATGTGAAGCGGCATCTGGCCGCCTTCGAAACCGGCGATGGCGACGCCCGAACGGCTCTTCTGGCCCTTCACGCCGCGACCGGCGGTCTTGCCTTTGCCCGAGCCCGGGCCGCGGCCGACGCGCATACGACCCTTGGTCGCGCCCGGCATGTCACGCAGTTCGTTGAGTTTCATTTCGCCTCTCCTTGGAGATCTGCGCCGGACTTGCATCCGACTCGGCTTGAATTGGTTTCGCCCCGGCTTGTGGCCGGGGCGAAGGGATTTAGTCGATCACCTGCACCATGTGGTGCACCTTGGCGATCATGCCGCGCACGGAGGGCGTATCCTCCAGCTCGACTTCACGGCCCATCTTGTTCAGGCCGAGGCCGACCAGGGTGGCGCGCTGATCAGCCTTACGGCGGATCGGGCTGCCAGTCTGGCGGATCTTGACGGTTTTCTTGGCGGCCATGATCAGCCCTCGATCGCGTCGGGCGCGGAGGCGCCGTCGTTACGCCGGCCCAGGATGTCGCCCACCTTCTTGCCGCGCTTGGCGGCGATCTGGCGGGGCGAGCTCTGGACCTTCAGCGCTTCGAAGGTCGCACGCACCATGTTGTAGGGATTGGACGAGCCCGAGGACTTGCCCACGACGTCCTGGACGCCGAGCGTTTCGAGCACAGCGCGCATCGGACCGCCGGCGATGACGCCGGTGCCGGGAGGCGCCGCGCGGACCATGACCTTGCCGGCGCCCCAACGGCCGTTGCCGTCGTGGTGCAGGGTGCGGCTCTCGCGGAGCGGCACGCGGATCATCGTCTTCTTGGCTTCCTCGGTCGCCTTGCGGATGGCTTCCGGGACCTCGCGGGCCTTGCCGTGGCCGAAGCCGACGCGGCCCTTCTGGTCGCCGACCACCATCAGGGCGGCGAAGCTGAAGCGACGGCCACCCTTAACGGTCGCCGCGACGCGGTTGATGTGCACCAGCTTCTCGACGATGTCGCTTTCGGGACCGTCCTGCTGGTTGCGGTCGCGCCGGTTGCGGTCGTTACCGCCGCCGCCACGATTGTCGTTGCCACGAGCCATCAGCGTTTCCTTAGAATTTCAGGCCGGCTTCGCGCGCGGCTTCGGCCAGGGCTTTCACCCGGCCGTGGTAAACGTAGGAGCCACGGTCGAACACAACGTCCGTGACCTTGGCCTTGAGCGCGCGTTCGGCGACGAGCTTGCCGACCGCTGCAGCGGCGTCCTTGTCCGAGCCACCCTTGCCCTTGCCGTTCTCGAGCGACGAGGCGGCGGCGATGGTGACGCCCTTCGCATCGTCGATGATCTGGGCGTAGATGTTCTTGTCCGAACGGAACACCGACAGGCGCGGACGACCGGTCCCGAACTTCTTGAGCCGGGTGCGGTTGCGCTGGGCGCGGCGTTGAGCGGTTTCGCGAGGAGAGAGCGCCATGGCTTACTTCTTCTTGCCTTCCTTACGACGGACCTTTTCGCCCGCGTAGCGCACGCCCTTGCCCTTGTAGGGCTCCGGCGGACGGATCTTGCGGATCGTGGCAGCCATCTCGCCGACGGCCTGCTTGTCGATCCCGGAGATCTTGATTTCAGTTTGCTTGGGCACGACGAAGCTCACGCCCTGAGGCGGAACGATATCGACGTCGTGGCTGAAGCCGAGCTGGAGCGAAAGGTTGTTGCCCTTCATGGCGGCGCGGTAACCGACGCCGACCAGTTCAAGCGTGCGCTCGAAGCCGGTGGTGACGCCTTCGACCATGTTGTTCACCAGCGAGCGCGACAGACCCCACATCGCGCGGGCGCGCTGGGTGTCTTCGCGAAGGGCGAGCGTCAGGGCGCCGTCCTCCTGCTTGATGAGGACTTCGTCCGCGACCGTCCAGGCCAGCTGGCCCTTGGGTCCCTTCACGGTCACGGTCTGGCCATCCAGGGTGACCTGGACGCCGGCCGGAACAGTGATCGGAGCCTTACCGATACGTGACATGCTGTTTCCCTCGCCTCGCCTAGTAGACGCGGCAGAGCACTTCGCCGCCAACGTTGGCGTCGCGTGCAGCGGAGTCGGACATGACGCCCTTGGGCGTCGACAGGATCGAGATCCCGAGGCCGTTCTTGATCGGCTTCAGGTCCTTGATCGACGAATAGACGCGGCGGCCCGGCTTGGACACGCGGGCGATTTCCGCGATGACCGGCTCGCCGTCGAAGTACTTCAGCTCGATTTCGAACTGCGGGAATTCACCCGGCACTTCCAGCAGCGAATAGCCACGGATGTAGCCTTCGTCCTGGAGCACGTCGAGGACGCGCTGGCGAAGCTTGGACGCCGGCGTACGCGTCGTCGAACGCTTGCGCATGGCGGCGTTCTTGATGCGCGCAATCAGGTCGCTGAGAGGATCGTTCACAGACATTAGAGCGGCCTCCTCACCAGCTCGACTTGGTCATGCCGGGGATTTGCCCCGACGACGCCAGGTCGCGCAGCGCGATCCGGGACATCTTGAGTTTGCGGTAGAACGCCCGAGGACGACCGCTCACCAGGCAACGGTTCCGATACCGGACCGGCGAGGACGAACGGGGCAGCTCAGCCAGCTTCAGGCGCGCTTCGAAGCGCTCCTCAAGCGACTTGCTCTCGTCGTTCGCGACCGCCTTCAGGGCGGCGCGCTTTTCGGCGTATTGCTTGACGAGCTTGAGAACACGCTCGTTGCGATTTACCGCGCTTTTCTTAGCCATTGTGTTTCTCCCCCGCTCAGTTCGACGTCGTCGAGGTGAACGGGAACTGGAACTCCTTCAGAAGCGCACGCGCTTCGTCATCGGTCTTGGCCGTGGTGCACACAACGATGTCCATGCCCCACATCTGGTCGATCTCGTCGTAGTTGATCTCCGGGAACACGATGTGCTCCTTCAGACCCAGCGCGTAGTTGCCGCGGCCGTCGAAGGACGTGGGCTTGAGGCCCCGGAAGTCCTTCACGCGAGGCAAGGCGATGGTGATCAGGCGGTCGAGGAACTCGTACATGCGTTCCTTGCGCAGGGTCACCTTGGCGCCGATGGTCATGCCTTCGCGAAGCTTGAACGTCGCGACCGAA
>CAZRKY010000172.1:0-7246 GCA_964600375.1 uncultured Caulobacteraceae bacterium
TCCGGACAAGGTCATCTGCAAGAACGTGAAGCCGCCCACGGGCACCCGCGTCGGCAGCTCGCGCAATCGCCAGCGCGTTTGCCAGACCCGCGCCCAGTGGGACGAACAGGCCCGCGAGGCCCAGGAGCAGCTGCGCCAGCGCGACAAGGGCCTGTGCTCCAACGGCGCCTGCTCGGGCTGATCCGGCCTTCCATCGCTTTGAGACAAGGGCGCGACCGTTTCGGCCGCGCCCTTTTTCATGTCCGCGGCGGGCGGGCCGCGCGGGGCCGCTGCGGCCCGCCCCCTTCCGGTTGAACCTGAAAAGACCTATATTCGCGGGGTCGGGCTTCGGCCCGACTATGGAGATAAACGCGCGCATAATAAGCGGACCGGACCCGGGTGCGATTCCCGGCGGCTCCACCACTCTCTTCCTCCGCGTTATCGGCGGGACAGCTTGGGGCCGATCAGCATCGACGGACGTGTAAAGGCGTTGCTTTCTCTCGGCCTGACCCACCGTTCCGGGTCATTAAACTAACTGCGAACGATAACTTCGCTGGAGAAGCTCGTCTGGCTGCGTAATGCGGTCCGACGCTTTTCAAATTAAGTCCTAGGGGTTCAGATCCCTAGGCGGGGCCCGGAGGGCGCCTGGCAACAGAAGCCCTCCATTTTCCCGCACGGCCGTGCGGGGCGCCTGGCAACAGAAGCCCCTCACCTTCCCGCACTGGGGGCGGGCGCCTGGCAACAGAAGCCCTCCACTTTCCCGCTACAATTTCCCCTTCGCGACCCCGTTCTTCAGCGCGCGCGCTTGGTGTAAGGTGCCGCTCCGCCGCGAGGCGCTGGGTGGGTTCCGCGCGCGCGGTTGAGGTTTCGAGTATGACGCAGGACGCCTTTTCGACCGACGAGATGCGCTACGAGGCGCTGGCGCAGGAGGCCCTTCGCGGCGTGGTCAAGGCTGCGCTGAAGCGCGCGGCCGAGCCCCAGGGCCTGCCGGGCGCGCACCATTTCTACATCACCTTCCGCGTCGGCGCCCCGGGGGTGTCGATCCCGGCCGACCTGTCGGGCAAGTACCCCGAGGAAATGACCATCGTCCTGCAGCATCGTTACTGGGACCTGGCGCCGGGGGAGACGTTCTTTTCCGTGACCCTGGAGTTCGGCGGGCAGCCCAAGAAGCTGTCGATCCCGTACGCCGCCATCGCGCGGTTCTACGATCCCAGCGTCCAGTTCCTGCTGCAGTTCGAGGCGCCGGAGGGCGAGGATATCCCCGCCGAGGCTGCCTTCCCCGCCCCGGTCCCCGACCCCTCGCCCGAGGCCGGAGACGGGGACGACGCCGAGGCGCCGAAGGTCGTCTCGCTAGACAAGTTCCGCAAGAAGTAGCCATGCCGGGGGGCGGGGCGAAACGGATCAGGGGTCTGGTGGGCGCGGCCGTCGCGGCGGCCTGGGCCCTGGGCGGCGTCGCCGACGCCCGCACGACCGACTTCTCCGACTGGGCCGTGGTGGTAGTCGCCGGCGACTGGCGCGGCCACACCGGGACCACCCAGGCCTTCGACAACGCCCGGAAGGACCTCAGCGCCGCCTTTGTGCGCGCCGGATTCCGTCCCGAACATGTGCGCCAGTATTCGCTGCGGCCGGGCAAGGCGGGGGATGACCTGGCCATCGTCGTCGAGCCCCCCGCGGTGACCGACGGCCTGATAGAGGCCGCGCGCCAGGCCCGCGGCGGCTGCCTTTTCTACCTGACCTCCCACGGCTCGCCGAACGGGGCGGTGTTCGGCGCGAAGGACACCCTGACGCCCGCGGCGCTGGACACGCTGCTGACCCGCGCCTGCGGACCGCGGCCGACCGTGGCGGTGATCTCGGCCTGCTTTTCCGGGGTGTTCATCAACGGCGCCATGCGGCCAAACCGCATGCTGATGACCGCCGCGCGGTCCGATCGCTCGTCCTTCGGCTGCGGCGAGCGCAACCGGTATCCCTATTTCGACGCCTGCGTGCTGGAGTCCCTGCCAAAGGCGGCGAACTTCCCGGACCTGGCGGACAAGGCCAAGGCCTGCGTGGCGCGCATGGAGGCGGAGACCGGCATGGCGCCGCCTTCCGAGCCCCAGGTGCGCATCGGCGCGGAGGCGCAGCGGGTGCTGCCGAACCTGAGTTTCAAGACAAGCCCGTAAGGGGCGAAAGGACTACGGGGGATAGACGTCATGAAGGTATCCAGACTGCTGGCGGTGATCGCCGCCTCGGTGCTGGCGTGCGCGCCCGCGCTCGCCCCCGCCGTCGCCCAGGTCGCCGACGCGCCGGCGCCCTCCCGATCCGCGCCCATGGCCAGCGTCGCCCCTGCCCCGCAAGGCGCGGTTGCGCCTCGGCCCGGCGGCCGTCTCGCGCCCGGCCAGCCCATTCCGCCCGCCGAGCTTGAAGCCTTCATCGACGGCGTGGTCCGCGACGGCATGGCCACTGACCACGTCTCGGGCGCCACCGTCGCCATCGTCCAGGGCGGCAAGCCGGTGCTGATCAAGGGCTACGGCTTCGCCACCGCCGACCGCGCGGTCGACCCCAATCGCGACCTGTTCCGCATCGCTTCGGTGTCCAAGACCTTCACCTGGATCCTGCTCATGCGCGAGGTCGAGGCCGGCCGCATGAAGCTGGAGGACCCGGTCAACAAGTACCTGCCGGCCGACATGCAGATCCCGGCTCAGGGCTTCAACAAGCCCGTGCGCCTTATCGACCTGATGGCCCATGCCGGCGGTTTCGAGGACACGGCGCTGGGCCATCTGTTCACCGACGATCCGGCCAAGGTGACGTCGCTGGAAGCCTATCTGAAGGCCCACCGGCCCAGCCGCGTGCGCGAGCCCGGGAAGTTCTCGACCTACTGCAACTGGTGCGTGGCCCTGGTCGGCTACGCCGTGGCCCGCTCGGCCCACGCGCCCGACTTCCAGACCCTGGCCGACCGCGACCTGTTCGGGCCCCTGGGCATGACCTCAACCACCTTCCGCCAGCCCTACCCCGCCCGTGCGGGCATCCCGGCGCCGATGCCGGCGGACCTGGCGCGGCGGATGTCGACCGGCTTCGCCTGGGACGGCTCGGGCTACCAGCCGACGGGCTTCGAGTTCCTCAGCTCGGACCCGGCCGGGTCGATCTCGACCACCGCGCCGGACATGGCGCGCTACATGCTGATGCGCCTGGCGGGAGGATCGCTGGACGGCAAGACGGTCTACGGGCCGGCCTCCGCACAGGCCTTCCGCACCCCGATCATGCACGAGCCGCTCGGGGTGAACGGCTGGGCCCACGGCCTGCAGGTGTTGACCATGCCGGGCGGTTACACCGCCTATGGCCACGGCGGGGCGCTGTCGAACTACTTCACCAACATGCTGATCATCCCCGAGCTGGACCTGGGGATCTTCATCTCGACCAACTCCAACACGGGGCGGCCCCTGATCGACCGCGTGCCCAACCACATCGTGGCGCGCTTCTACGCCCCGCCGCAGGAGACCCTGCTGCCGCCCGATCCGAAGCTGAAGGCCAAGGCCGGGCGCTACGACGGGGCCTTCCAAGGCTCGCGCCGCTCGTACACGGGGCTGGAGGGCTTCGTGTACATGTTCTTTTCCGGCGCCTCGGTGAAGGTGACGCCCCAGGGCTACCTGCTGGTCTCCGCCGGCGACTCCACGCGCCAGTACGTGCCCGACGGCCGCCCCGACGGCTTCGTCACCACTGACGGGCGCAACCACCTGACCTTCAAGGTCGAGAATGGCGTGGCCACCAGCTTCGCCGCCGCCTCCGGCACCCAGACCTTCGAGCGCACCCCGTGGCTGCGGCAGGCCGACACCCTGAACCTGGCCCTTGGGCTGGCGCTGGCGGCTGCCCTTATCGGCATCTTCGGCGCCTTCACCCGCTTTGGCCGCGACGTGCGTCCCACGCCGCCGCAGATGCAGTCCAACCTGCTGTTCCTCGGCGCTTCAGTCGGCTTCCTGGCGAGCACCGGCCTGTTCATGGCCTGGGCGCAGTCGGCCAGCGGGGCGGACAACAGCTACTTCTACAACTGGCCCGGGCCGCTGGTTCTGGGGGGCTCATGGCTGGCGCTTATCAGCGCCGTCCTGACCGCCGCCATGGTGGTGCTGCTGCCCTTCGCCTGGCGGGGCGACCGCGCGGCCGGCGGCGGCTGGACCATCTGGCGCAAGCTGCGCCACACCGCGGGCGTGCTCTGCCTGGCGGCCTTCGCCGGGATGCTGCTCTACTGGGGCGCGCTGCAGCCCTGGGCGGTCTAAGGGCTCAGCGCGGCGCGACGCGGATCAGGATCCGCTCGCGCTCGCCCTCGCGCCGTTCGACCAGCAGCCGCGCCACCTGGGCGTCGTCGTGGAAGACATAGCCCTTGATGCCGTCCAGCAGGGCCTTTGCGAGGTTGTCGAGGTCCATCCAGGGCGGCTCGCCGACGTGCTCCATGACGATCTCGACCGAGAAGTCGCCGTAGGCCGGCCGCGCCCCGCGCCACTGCTTGCGGAAGAACTCGTAGATCAGCGGCTTGTAGTAGCGCGCCTGGGTGGTCAGGCCGTCGATGACGATCTCGATGCCGCCGGCGTGCTCGCGCGCCCGCACCTTGCCCGAAAGCGTCCAGCCGTCATCCATGAAGCGTTGCCATACCGGCGTTCGCCGTGGTTGGCTGGAGCGGCAATTCGGAGAGATTCACCATGCGTCGCCTTCTTATCACGGCCCTGGCCCTGTCCAGCGCCCTTGCCGCCAACACCACCTTCGCCGCCCTGCCGGCCGCCGCCGCCGAACAGACCCGAGCGTGCAAGGTGGTGGACGTCACCGCCTTCGCAAACCGTGTCCACGTCCGCTGCAACGCCATCGCCGGCGGCGGGCTGATGGCGCCCCCGACCTTCTTCGCGGTCGAACTCAGCAATCCGATGGCCGACAAGATCGTCGCCCTGGCCTCCCAGGCCCTGATCACCAACCGGACCCTGCAACTGACCTATGAAGGCCAGCCCGGTCAAAACCCCGCCGGCTGCCAGGTCGGCGACTGCCGCCGCCTGCTCAGCATCAGCCTGCAATAAGGGAGGGCGGGCCTCAGGCGGCGGCGAGCAGCCTTTCGGCCAATCCTGCCGCGGTCGGCGACAAGGTCGCCGGCCGCCAGCAGAGGTAGGTCAAGACCTCCTCCGCCTGTCCGCTCAGCGGCTGCACGCTCAGATCGCCCAGCGCCAGACCCGCGACCACCGACGGCGCGATGGTCACGCCGAAGCCGCACCGGACCAGCGCCAGGACGGTGTGCCACTCGTCCGCCTCCTGGACCACGTTCGGACTGAAACCTCCGTCCGTGCAAATCGCGACGATCTGGTCGTGCAGGGCAGGCGCAATCGTGCGTCGGAACAGCACGAGGGGCTCTTCGCGCAGGTCCGAGACGGCCACGCCGTCCGCGCCGCCCCCGTCGGGCCCGATCACCACCAGATGGTCGCGCCATAACACCTCGCCCCGCGTGCCCGGATCAGAGGGCGGTTCGCGGGTCAGCGCCAGGTCGATGACGCCCGCTTCCAGGGCGTCGTGCTGGGCGGCGGAATGCATCTCGCGCAGGACGATCTCGACGTCAGGCCGGTCGCGACGGAAGGCGTTCAGGGCCGTGGGAATCTCGGTCAGCATCACCGTCGAGGCGAAGGCCACCCGCACCGTGCCCAGTTCGCCGTGAGCCAGCCGTTGGGCCTCGCGACGGGCGCCGTCGAGATCCGCCACGGCGCGCGCGGCGGCGGCCGTGATCACGGACCCGGCCGGCGTCAGGCTGACCTTCGGACGCCTGATGAACAGGGCGGCGCCCAGGTCGGCCTCGATCTCGGCGATCAGGCCGCTGAGGTGGGGTTGGGCCATGCCGATGCGCGCGGCGGCCCTCCCGAAATGCAGCTCCTCGGCCAGCACGACCAGGGCGCGGAGAGTCCGCAGGCTTCGCCTCATACCAATTTATGTATCACGCTGTTCCAAAAATGGCGACTTACCAATGACGCGGCGGTGGATACAGTGGGCTCGGGGCGTATCGATCAGAGGGAATTCAAGATGAGACTGGCTATCCTCGCCGGGGCGATGCTGGTGTTCGCCGGCTCCGCGGCCGACGCCGCCACGCCTGTTCGCAGCGCGCAAGTCGTGCGCGGGCCTATCGCCGAGACCATCGATCGGCAACTGACAGACGCCGCCGCCAACCGCGGCTTCGGCGGCGCCGTGGTTGTCGAATTCAAGGGCAAGGTCCTGCTGCGGGCCGGCTACGGCCTGGCCAACCGCGAACGCGCCGTCCCCTTCACGCCCGACACGCCCGCCCAGATCGGCTCGATCACCAAGACCTTCACCGGCTTGCTGCTCAGCCAGTTGATCGCCGAAGGCAAGATCGACCCGAACGCGACCTTGCGCACCTACCTGCCCAATGCGCCAGAGCCCGCCGGATCGACCACCATCAACCAGCTCCTGACCCATACCGGCGGCCTGTCGGACTACTGCGGCGATGACTACGCCCCCCGCCCCCGCGCCGAGTTGATCTCGGACTGCATGGCCAGGCCTCTGGAGTTCCCGGTCGGCTCGTCGAACTACTCGAACATGGGCGTCAGCTTCGCCGCCGTGGCCGCCGAACAGGTCACCGGCCTGGCCTGGGAGGAGGCCCTGCGCCGTCGCATCTGGAGGCCGCTGGGCCTGAGGAACACGGGGTGGACCTTCCCGGGCCGGTCCAGCGCGGGCTTCGCGACCGGCTATCTCAACGGCGAAAACCAGGGGGTGATTTCCGACCGCATCGCGGCGCTCAACGGCGCCGACTGGAACCTCAAGGGCAACGGCGGGATCCAGGCGTCGGCGGCAGACATGCACCGCTTTTTCCGCGGCATCATGCGCCAACCGGCCGCCGTGCGCGCCATCATGCTGCAGTCGCACGCCGACGGAGACTCTCCCGACGTGAAGGAAGGTTACGGCCTGTTCTTCCGGCTGGGGGCCGACGGCAAGCCCTATCGCGTCGGCCACGGGGGTTCGGACGGCGTCTTCTATTCCTACTTCGCCTGGTACCCCAAGCAGGACGCCTTCCTCTATTACGTCGGCAACAGCGGCGAAGATAACGTGCGGACGGAACTGCGCGGCGTGCTGGTCGCGGTGCAGGATGGCATCGGCCTGACCACGCCGGCGCCCCGTCCCGCCTCCTGAACGCCCGTCCTTGATCAGCGGGGCGCGCGTGTTAAACCGCGCGCGCCTTCCTGATCGAGGATTCCCATGACCGCGACCCGCACCGAAACCGACACCTTCGGCCCCATCGAGGTCGCGTCCGACCGCT
>CAZRKY010000173.1:0-7233 GCA_964600375.1 uncultured Caulobacteraceae bacterium
GTCGGCCATGTCGGCGTGAAGCCGCTGGAGTTCCTCGCGCAGGCCGATGGCCACGGTGCGGCGCAGGGCGTCGCGGGCGTCGTGGATGGCGGCGGGGTCGGCCGGGGTCATGACCATCGCCAGGTCCGGCTCCGAGGGCAGCTGCAGCAGCAGCGCCTTGAAGGCCGGTTCGGCCGACTGGTCGGCGAGCGCGCGGCCCAGGGCGGCGGCGAAGGCCTGCTCGGCCGCCTCGTTGGGCGCGCCGCCGGCGCGGGCCAGGATCAGGTCGCGCGCCAGATTCTGGCCGGCTTCCCAGCGGTTGAACAGGTCGGGGTCGGCGGCCAGGCGCACGAAGCGGTGGGCCTCCGGCGCGTCGGTGGACAGCACCACCGGAGCGGAGAAGCCGCGCAGGGCCGACAGCACCGGCGGCCGTTCGACCTCGGCGATGCGCACGCGCATCTCCGCCTGGTCCATCACGATGACGGTCTCGTCGACGATGCGGTCCGACCCGCCCGGGCGGAAGGTCTGGGGCCTGCCGTCTTCGTCCAGCAGGCCAAACCGGATCGGCACGGGCAGCGGCTGCTTGGTGGGCTGGCCCGGGGTCGGGCGGGTGGTCTGGGCCAGGCGCAGGTCCAGCGTCTTGGAGCGCTGGTCGTACTCGCCCTCGATGCGGATCTCGGGCGTTCCCGCCTGCTGGTACCAGTTGAAGAACTGCGAGAAGTCCTTGCCGGTGACGGCGGTGAAGCACTCGACGAAGGCTTCGACCGTGGTCGCCTGCCCGTCCCAGGTGGTGAAGTAGCGATCCATGCCGCGGCGGAAGTCGCGGTCGCCCACCAGCAGCTTGAGCATCCGGATGACTTCGGAGCCCTTCTCATAAATGGTGGCGGTGTAGAAGTTGTCGATCTTCAGATACTTGTCCGGCCGGACGGGGTGGGCCATCGGCCCGGCGTCCTCGGCGAACTGGCGCGCGCGCAGCGCCCGGACGTCCTTGATGCGCTGGACCGCCGCGTCGCGCTGATCGGCGGAGAAACCCTGGTCGCGGAAGACCGTCAGGCCCTCCTTCAGGCACAGCTGGAACCAGTCGCGGCAGGTGATGCGGTTGCCGGTCCAGTTGTGGAAATACTCGTGGGCGACGACGCTTTCGATGCGCTCGAAATCAAAGTCGGTGGCCGTCGCGGGATCGGCCAGGAGCAACGAGGAGTTGAAGATATTCAACCCCTTGTTCTCCATCGCCCCGAAGTTGAAGTCGCGGACGGCGACGATCATGAACAGGTCGAGGTCGTACTCGCGACCGTAGGTGGTCTCGTCCCACTTCATCGAGCGCTTCAGCGCGTCCATGGCGTAGGCGGCGCGGCTGGCCATCCCCGGATCGACGTAGATGCGCAGGTCGATGACGCGGCCCGTCATCGTCGTGAAGCTGTCCTTCAGCTCGTCCAGCTCGCCGGCGACGAGGGCGAAGAGGTAACAGGGCTTGGGGAAGGGGTCGTTCCAGACGGCGAAGTGGCGCGTTTCATCCACGTCGCCCGCCTCGATCAGGTTCCCGTTGGCCAGCAGGCGCGGGAAGGCGGCCTTGTCGGCCTCGATGCGCACCGTGTAGCGGGCCAGGACGTCGGGCCGGTCCAGGAACCAGGTGATCTTGCGGAACCCTTCCGCCTCGCACTGGGTGCAGAAGCGGCCGCCGGACATGTAGAGGCCTTCCAGCGCCGTGTTGTTGGCCGGGTCGATCTCAACCTCGGTCTCCAGGGTGAAGGCGTCGGGCAGGCCGGTGAGGGTCACACCTTCATCGGATACCGTGAAGCGTGCGGCGCGCAGGGCCTGGCCGTCGACGGCGAAGGAAATCGGCTTCAGGCGTTCGCCGTTCAGGAACAGCGGATCCTTGTGCTTGCCGTTGCGCCGCATGGCCAGCCTGGCCAGCACGCGAGTCGTGTTTGGCTCCAGACGGAACGTCAGATCGACCGTGTCGATGAGGAAGCCGGGCGGGCTGTAATCGGCGAGCTTGATCGGCTTGGGCGTTTCGGTGCGCATCGGTGTCCGCGAACTCTCGGGGGAGGTGAACTCCTAGAGCGTGGCGCGCGCCGTTTCCAGCATTACTGGGCCACGACCACCGTCTTGATGTTCACGAATTCCAGCAAGCCGTAACGCCCGCACTCGCGGCCGTGGCCGGAGTGCTTGACCCCGCCGAAGGGCAGCCGCGAGTCCGAGGCGACATTCCGGTTCACGAAGGCCATGCCGGCTTCGAGCTCCTCGGCCGCGATCCGTTCGCCGCGCGCCAGGTCGGTTGTCAGGACGCCCGAGCCCAGGCCGAAGGCGCTTTCGTTGGCGATACGGATGGCGTCGGCCTCGTCCTTTGCCCGGATGATGGCCGCCACGGGCCCGAACAGTTCTTCGTCGTGGGCAGGCTGGCCCTTGGCCACATGGCTCAGGACCGTGGCGGGGTACCAGGCGCCGGCTTCATCCGGAACGCGGCCGCCCAGCAGCAGGTGGGCGCCCCGGGCGATGGACTGCTTCACCTGGCGGTGGAGCTCATCGCGCGCCTCGACGCTGACCAGCGGGCCAAAGCGGGTCTCTTCCAGCGTCGGGTCGCCCGGCTCATAGGCCGACATGGCCTCGACCAGAGCATCCTCGAAGGCCTCGGCGACGCTCTCGATGACGATGAAGCGCTTGCCGGCGATGCAGCTCTGGCCGCCGTTCACCATCCGCGCCGTGGCCGCCACCCTGGCGGCGGCGGCGATGTCGGCGTCTTCCAGCACCAAGTAGGCGTCCGAACCGCCCAGCTCGAGCACAGCTTTCTTCAGCACGCCCCCGGCGGCGGCGGCGACCTTGCGGCCCGCCTCGACCGAGCCGGTCAGGGTCACGGCCGCGACCCGGTCGTCCTCGATAAGCGGCTTCACCTCGCCCCCGCCGATCAGCACCGTGCGGAACACGTCGGCGGGGAAGCCGGCTTCGCTGAAGACTTGCTCGATGGCCATGGCGCAGCCGGGCACGTTGGAAGCGTGCTTCAGCACCGCGCAGTTGCCGGCCATCAGCGCCGGGGCGGCGAAGCGGATCGCCTGCCAGAACGGGAAGTTCCACGGCATGACCGCCAGCACGACCCCCAGCGGATTGAAGGTCACGAAGGCCTTGGCGCCGCTGAAGTCGACCGGTTCGCGCGCCAGCATGTCGGCGGCGTGGTCGGCGAACCAATCGCAGTGGGCGGCGCATTTCTCGATCTCGGCCCGGCCGTCGGTCAGGGTCTTGCCCATCTCGGCGGTCATCAGGGCGGCGAACTCGTCCTTGCGGTCCCGCAGCACCCTGGCGGCCGCGTGCATCAGGCGCGCGCGCTCGGCCACGTCCGTGCGCCGCCAACCGTCGAAGGCCGCATGCGCCTGGCCGAGAATATCGGCGGCTTCGTCAGGGGTGTGGCCGTCCCACGCTTTTCCGGGCTCGCCGGTGGCGGGATTGACGGTCTGGAAGCGGCCGGGAACAGGCATGCGCTCAAGTCTCCTTGGAGACAGGGCAAATGCGCTGCGGGGGCAGCCGGTTCAAGGCCGGCGCGCAATTCGGTTACAGTGTACTAATTGCACCCCTGCCGACGCGGTCACGCCGCCCCTCGCGCAATTAGTACACTGTCACCGAAATGCTATTCCGCGGCGACCTGGCTGGGGTCGGCGTCGCTGTCGGACTCGGGCGGCGCGGCGGGCTCCAGCACGTTGCGCAGCAGGGTTTCCGCCTTACGCGCCAGAACGATCACCGACTGGGGCGCGTCGTCATGGTCGTCCTGGACGTAGGCGATCAGCTCTTCGGCCAGCTTCATCAGCCGCGGCGAGTTCACGATCAGGCGCGACTGCAGCTCAATCTTGTGCGGATCGCGGTCGTACTCCGCGCCGGGCACGCGCCAGCCGCCCCAGTCGGTGGGGTCGGTGACCACCACCGGGTAGGTGCCGGGATAGGGATGGTGCGGGCAGTCCTCGGGCGACTGCCACTTGTTGCGCGCGCGCAGCAGACGCCAGTCGCCGGTCTCCAGCGACGCGGCCGCCTCGTCGGTGCGCTCGGCCTGAAGTTCCTGGGCGTTGAAGTCGCGGCCGAAGCCGACGTCGTAGGTGATGCGGACCGGCTCGGCGAAGCCCTTGGCCCACACCGGCACGACCTTTTCGATCAGCGCCCAGGCGCCGACGCATTCGACCCAGACCCGCTGGCCCTTCTGGAAATTAGCCTTGGCCATTCTGCCTGCCTTGATGCCCGTTGAACGCGCATCCTGGACGACAACAGTTAGCGTTTGGTTCGCCGCAGGCCGGAATTCGGGCCCCCGGTCCCCCTCCAAGGAGGGGTTGTCAGGGGAGATAGTCAGGCTAAGTGAATAATTACAATTAGTTAGTTCGGGCGCGAGATTTCGGTCAAGGTCTCGCCGGTCTCCTTGCGATCCGCCTTCCGGGTCAGGTCGCCGATGGAGACCACGCCGACCAGGTCGCCGTTGTCGGTCACGATCGGGAAACGGCGCAGCTGGCGGTCGCCCATGGCGCTCAAGACGTCCTCGATGCTGTCGTCCTTGGCCACCGTGAAGATGTCACGGGTCATCACCTCCGAAACCGCCGTGCTGGGGCCGAGCCCCTTGGCGAGCACACGGACGGCCAGGTCGCGGTCGGTCACCGCCCCGACCACGCGTGAGCCGTCGCAGACCGGCACGAAGCCGAAATCGCCATCCGCCATGCGCTGGGCCACGGCCTGAACGGTTTCGTCGGCGCGGGCGAATTCGGGGCTGGTGGTCATGATATCGCGAATCTTCATCGGGGGTCTCCTGGACGGGGCGTGGGGGCAGCCGTTGGCGGATCAACCCCTGCCGGCCCTGGCGGTTCCGGCGCGCGCCGCCGCAATAGCGCTTGAGGAACCGTGTTCGCCGTGGCATTCTGAGACGCTGTAGATTGAACGAGGGCCTCTCCATGCCGCGTATCTTCGACGGACCCATCCCCGAGCGCCCCGTGCGCAACGCGCTGCCGGATCATATTCAGGACCTGCTGGACCGCATCGGCGTGAACGTCCGGCCGGGCGACGGCGAGCGTCCCGGGCACTGGTTCGACCAAGGCGCGTTCGGCGAGCATGTCTTCCACGACCGCGGCGACACGGGCGCCACCAAGGTCCCTGCCGATGACGCCGCCCGGATCGGCCCCGCCGCTCCGGCCATCGCCACGCCAGCCGTAGCTGATCGCGTATCGGTCGACGCCCAGGCCGGCGACGCCGCCGCGGCCCTCAATTTCCACGCCGATGGCGACTTCGCCGGGCGCGGCGAGCACTACCTGTCCCAGGCGCTGACGGCGCACGCGGACTGGTTCCTGCCCTGATCGCAGCCCCGGTTTGACGATTTCAGGCGGCGGCTCACATGGGCCGCCGTTTGCATTTCAGGTCCTTCGGTCTAAACGCCCACCATGACCGACACGACGAAGCTGGCCGCCGAGGCACTCAAGCGACTGGGCGTCAGCCCGACCGGCGACATCGCCATCCACTCCCCCATCGACGGCGGCGAGATCGGCAAGGTTCGCTGGGCCGGCCCCGACGACGCGCGCGCCGCAGTCGGTCGTGCGGCCCAGGCCTTTGAGCCCTGGCGAGCGGTTCCGGCGCCGCGGCGGGGCGAGCTGGTGCGGCTGCTGGGCGAGGAGCTGCGCAAGGCCAAGGACGACCTGGGCCTGCTTGTCTCCGTCGAGGCGGGCAAGATCCGCTCCGAGGGCCTGGGCGAGGTCCAGGAGATGATCGACATCTGCGACTTCGCCACCGGACTGTCGCGCCAGCTTTACGGCCTGACCCTGCCGTCCGAGCGCCCAGGCCACCACATGCTGGAGCGCTGGCAGCCGCTGGGGCCTGTGGGCGTTATCTCGGCTTTCAACTTCCCCGTTGCGGTATGGGCCTGGAACGCAGCCCTGGCGCTGGTCTGCGGCGATCCGGTGATCTGGAAGCCGTCGGAGAAGACTCCGCTGGTGGCGCTGGCCACCCAGGCCATCTTCGAACGCGCCGAGGCCCGCTTCGGCGACGCGCCGGCGAACCTGTCCCAGGTCGTGCTCGGCCTGCGCGACGTCGGCGAGGCCCTGTGCGATCACCCAGGCGTGCCGTTGATCTCGGCCACCGGCTCGACCCGCATGGGCCGCGACGTCGGCCCGCGCATCGCGGCGCGGTTCGGCCGGTCCCTGCTCGAACTGGGCGGCAACAACGCCATGATCGTCGCGCCCTCGGCCGACCTCGACATGGCGGTGCGCGCCATCGCCTTTTCCGCCGTCGGCACCTGCGGCCAGCGCTGCACCAGCCTGCGTCGCCTGATCGTCCATGAGTCCGTCGCCGACGGCCTGGTCGAGCGGCTGAAGCGCGCCTACGCCACCCTGCCCATCGGCAATCCGTTGGACGACGGCACCCTGGTCGGGCCGCTTATCGACGAGGCGGCGGCGCAGGGCTTCGACGCCGCGCTGGCCCAGGCGGCGGCCGAGGGCGGCAAGATCGTCCAGGGCGGCGGTCGGGCGGCCTCGAACGGCGGGGCCTACGTCAACCCGGCCATCGTGCGCATGCCCGCCCAGACCGCGGTGGTCCGCCATGAAACCTTCGCCCCGATCCTCTACGTCCTGACCTACACGGACTTCGACCAGGCGGTGGCGCTTCAGAACGAGGTCCCCCAGGGCCTGTCCTCCTGCATTTTCACCAGCGACATGCGCGAGAGCGAACGCTTCCTCTCGGCGGTGGGCTCGGACTGCGGCATCGCCAACGTCAACATCGGCCCGTCCGGCGCCGAGATCGGCGGGGCCTTCGGCGGTGAAAAGGAAACCGGCGGCGGCCGCGAGAGCGGTTCGGACGCCTGGAAGATCTACATGCGCCGCCAGACCCAGACGGTGAACTGGTCAACCGAGCTGCCGCTGGCTCAGGGCGTGAAATTCACCGTCTGAAGTCGCCTCGCGACAGAAATTGTGCTTTCTCGTAGCATTGTTCTCTGAAACGGGAGCGCAGAATGCTCACCAGGTTCATTGCGACGTTGGCTGCCGCGTTGCTTTTCGCCGCCGCCCCGGCTGCCGCCGCGCCGCCCGACGAGGCCTTCTCCCAGGCCCACGTGGACTACATGAAGGCCAAGTCGGCCGAGTTCCTCAAGCCGGTCCTCGCCAAGGGCGAGCAACCCACCAGCCAGCAGATGACCGAGGCCTGGTGCCGGGCCGCCTACTTCTGGAAGATGGCCAACCCCGGCGGCGAAGCGAAGCTGACCATGAAGGTGCTGCTGCAGTTCCGGCGCCTGCAATGGATGTGCGGCCA
>CAZRKY010000174.1:0-7211 GCA_964600375.1 uncultured Caulobacteraceae bacterium
ATGACAGCCTCCTGCCCGCGATGTGGCCGGACCGTCGCGCCTTGGGTGAACGGCGTCAAGTTTCACGCCTCGTTAAGCTTGTTTTCATCCGACGCAGGCGAGGGTCGGGCAGGCATCTCATTCGGGAGGGGGCTCCTTGACGACCGCGGTTCGGGCGCAGGATCTGATCAGTCTGGCGCGAAGCCGCGAAACCGGCGATCGCGAGCGGCTGCTCATGGCCGTGACCGATCTCTGCGACGGCTCGCCCGACAGCCGCCGCCCCGAGATTCAAAGCCTGCTGGACAACGTGTTCATGGCCCTGGTCGTGGAAGCCGAACGCGAAATCCGCAAGGTCCTGGCCGAGCGCCTGTCGACGGTCGACTGGGCGCCCAAGGCGCTGGTCAACGTCCTGGCCCTGGACGAGATCGACATCGCCCGCCCCATCATCGCCCGCAGTCCTCTGCTGCAGGACCAGGACCTCATCCGGTTGCTCATCGAATCCACGATCGAGCACCAGATCGAAGTCGCCCGCCGTCCCGCGCTCAGCGCCCGGGTGGTCGACGCGGTCATTGACCGCGCCGAGCCCGCTGTGCTGACCGCCCTCGTCGGCAACGCGACCGCCGAGATCACCGAAGGCGGCATGCGCCGGCTGGTGGAATCCTCCCGGCGGATCGCCGCCCTCCGCTCGCCCCTCGCCCGTCATCCCAAGCTGACCAAGCTGCTGGCCGAGCAGCTCTATGGCTGGGTCGGTCAGGCCCTGCGCGCAGCCATCGCCGACCGCTTCCGCATCGACAGCGACGCGCTGGATCTGGCGATCGCTGATGCCGTCAAGGCCGCCCACCAGGGCCAACCGGCCGAGGAGCGCCAGGTGCTGCTCAGCCGCGACGGCGAGCGCGAGGAAATGGAGCGAAGGCTGATCGCCAAGCTCGAGGCCGCCGGCCAGTTGCGGCCGGGCTACCTGGTGCGCGCGCTCAAGGAGCGCAAGCTCACCCTGTTCGAGAACGCCATGGCGGCCCTGGGCGGGTTCAACGTCCGTGACGTGCGCGCCGCGATCGACGCGTCATCGCCCGAGCCCCTGGCCCTGGCCTGCGCCGCGGTCGGCATCGACCGCGTCGTGTTTCCGACCGTGCTGTCGCTGGTGCGCGAGCTGAACGGCGGACGTCCCTATGGCAGCGAGGCCGGCCGCGCCATCGCCGGCGCCTTCGGGATCGCGGTCGGCATCGCCGCCGACCATTTCCGCATGGCGGTCGCCAGCCGCGCCTGAGCGCTGCTCCTCGCCCCGCCGCAATCCGGGTTTGACAATCCGCGGGTTCGACGGTCGAACCTAGGTCGATGAACGCTTCGCCCCTGCGCCTTTGCTTCACCGCCAGCGACCGGCCCCAGGCCGAGCTCGCCCGCGAGGCCCTTATCCGGCGCTATGGCGATCACGCGCCCGAGGACTGCGACGTCGTCGTCGCCCTGGGCGGCGACGGACTGATGCTGGAAACGCTCCACCGCCACCTCGCCCAGGACAAGCCGATCTACGGGATGAACCGGGGTTCGGTCGGCTTCCTGATGAACGACTACGACGAGGAAGGCCTGCTGGAGCGCATCGCCGCGGCCCAGAAGGCCGTCATCCATCCCCTGCGGATGACCGCGGTGACGGCGGCGGGCGAAACCGTGGAGGCGCTGGCGATCAATGAGGTCTCCCTGCTGCGCCAGACGCGCCAGACCGCGAAGCTGAAGATCTCGGTCGATGGCCGCGTCCGCCTGCCCGAACTGTTCTGCGACGGCGCCCTGGTGGCCACGCCGGCCGGCTCCACCGCCTACAACCTCTCGGCCCACGGCCCGATCATTCCCTTCGGCGCCCAGGTGCTGGCGCTGACGCCCATCAGCGCCTTCCGCCCCCGCCGCTGGCGCGGCGCGCTGCTGCCCCACACCGCTAAGGTGACCCTTGAGGTGCTCGAACCGGACAAGCGTCCGGTCAGCGCCGTGGCGGACAATTTCGAGGTCCGGGACGTGGCCCGCGTGGAGGTCGAGGAAGACCACGCCCGCTCGCTCACCATGCTGTTCGACGCCGACCACAGCTTCGAAGAACGTGTCCTGGTCGAGCAATTTTCGGTCTGACCGTTAGGACTTCATAAGCGGCTTGCGGCCATTATCGATTTCCGCGTGGACTCCCTAGCACCACGCTGGAGGAGAAGGCCGTGAACAAGCCGTCGGGCGCCCAATTCATCCAGCCGCCGAACACCCTTCGCCTGAAGGTGGGCGGCAGCCGCTTCGGCGGTATCGATCCCGCGGCGCTGGCCAAGGCGGAAGCCGCCCTGGCCAATCTGTCGTCGCAGTTCGACGAGTGGCTGAACGACGAGATGAAGAAGCTCGACGCCGCGCGCGCCGAGATCCAGGCTCACGGCTACACCGCCGCCACCGCCGAGACCCTCTACCTCCGCGCCCACGACATGAAGGGGCTGGGCGGGACCTACGGCTATCCGCTGATCACCCGCATCGCCGCGTCGCTGTGCAAGCTGACCGACGAAGAACGCGTGCGGATGAAGGCCCCGGTCTTCCTGATCGACGCTCACATCGACGCCATCAAGGCCATCATCCGCGACCAGATCAAGGCCGAGGATCACCCGGTGGGCGTGGCCCTCTCGGTCGAACTGGAGCGCAAGGTCGCCGCTCACCTGGCGACGCTCTAGACGACCCTCGAAAGCCAAGTTTCGACGGCAAGGGCCGGCGACGCCTCAAGGGCTTCGCCGGCTTCTTCATGTGGGGAGTGTTGTGGGGTTCGCCTCAGGCGGCGTTGGCCCGTGGCGCGACAGCCTCCGGCGCGCGGTCGAGCCGCTCCAGGAGGTAGTTGATGTCGTCCTTGGCCGCGTAGGGCTGGGCCGTCAGGAAACGCTGGATCATGCGCTCCTGGAAACGCTCGCGGTCGCGGTGCCCGCCATCGAACTGCAGCGAGCGGTAGGCGTCGACGCCCGCGCGGAAGGCGGCGAAGAGGCGCGAAGGCAGACCGGCGCGGTCATAGATCGCACGCAGGCCCAACGGGCCGGCGTCGTGGATCATCAGCCAGGTCCGCTGGTGGGCGACCCCCGCCAGCTCGGCGATGGCGTGTTCGAAGAAGGGCATCTGACCTCGGCCCAGCGCCCGCATCAGCAAGGACGGCGTCAGCCGTCTATTGCGCGCGAGATGGCGGACGAACTCGCCCATGTCGCTGGTCACGGCGGCCTGTTCGACCAGGTCGACCGTGGCGCGCTCGCGCGCGGCCGCGGCCAGCTCGATGGCGGTCTCCGGCTTCAGCGAGTGGCGCGCCACCAGATGCTCGCGCACCGTGTCGCTGACCAGTTTCACCAGCCGTTCGGAAATCGCGACCGGCAGGACGGCGCGGAAGGCCAGAGCCTTGGTCACGTCCTCGGACGCCGCGAACCGGTCGACGACCATGCCCAGCGACTTCTCCGAGAAGGCGGCGTTGTCGTTGGCGCAGGCGATCTTCACCGCCTCTTCTGCGCCGACCTCGGCGATCACCTCGGTCACGATCGGCGAGAGGCGTTCACGGCCGGCGACCGCGGTCTGCTTGGCGATGGACCCCGCCCGCACAATTTCGGCCAGGTCGTCGTCGGTGAAGACCGGCGACCAGTTGACCACCGGCAGCGCCACCGTCTCGACATCCCGCGCCAGTTTCAGGGCGGTGTCACGCGGCAGCAGCGGCGAGGCCTTCAGTGTCACGGCCAGCGCTCGGCGTACCAGTTCGGTGGCGTCCGCCGCCAGCACCCGGATGATGTCCTGGGCCGCCTCGCGGTCCTCGTCGGTGAGCACGGCCTTCTCGATGGATCGGCACAGCTTGTGGGCGGCGGCCGCACGGTCGTCGGCGCTGTCACCCTTCACCAGCCGGCGGATGTCGGACTCGGTCAGACGCGCGCGCGTGGGGCTCATCACAGGGCTCTCGAAGGGACGGAACTAGCCTGGGATCATCCTTCATCAACCCTAATGAAGGTTTACCTACCGCCGCTGCAAAAAGGCTTACGGCTCGTAACCCTGCGGCAACCCTGGCGGGTGCACACTGCCGCCATGTCCGAGAGCACCGCCCCGACGCCCAAGCTGCGCAGCCTCGCCGAGATCGAGCGGGCGATCGCGCGCCAGGCGCTCGACGCGCAGGTTCGCATGCTGCCCTACGCCCTGGCCTTCTTCGGGCTGTGCCTGCCCATTTTTGCGGCGACGGCCGCCTATGCGCCCAACGCGGTGAGGCTGCTGATCTGCCTGGGCGTCTACGGGTTCAACTGGGCTGTGTTCTACGGGATCGTGGATTGGCTCAAGCGCGAGCCCAAGGCCGCCGAGGACCTGCCGCGGCGGACCGCCATGCAGATCGGGGGCGGCCTGCTGTGGGCCGTGGCCGTGCTCCAGACCTCCTACTTCGCGCTCGGCGCCGGACCTTACGCCGAGACCCTGCTGGTGCTGTGCGCCGGTGCGGCCGCGGGCGTGATCTTCTTCTCGTCACCGTCGCTTCCGAGCCTGCTGCTGGTTGGTCCGGTCGCCGCCGCGGGCCCGATCATCGGCCTGCGCAGCAATCCCGACACCTCGTGGACGGGTCTGCTGGTGCTCTGCGGCTCGGCGCTGGCGCTCGCCCTGGCGCTCATCCTCAATCGGCACCTGCGCGAACACTTCACGCTCAACCTCGAACGAGACGGCCTGATCGAGGATCGCGAAGCCGCACTCAAGGACGCGCGCCGCCTCGCCAAGTCAAAGTCCGACATCGTCGCCACCCTCTCGCACGAGATCCGCAACGGCCTGTCCGGCGTGGCCCATGTGCTGGCCGGGGCGCTCGGCGCCGGATCGCGCGGGGCGCCGTCGCGCGAACAGCTCAAGGCCGCCCTGCACGCCGCCCGCGACCTCGTGGACGTCCTGGACGCCACCCTGGATTCCGAGACCGCCGACTCCGGCCGCCTGCTGGTCACGCCCAAGGCCGTCGACGCCGACCGCCTGGTCCAGGACATGGCGCTGCTGCATCGTCAGGCCGCGGCCTCGAAGGGCCTCGAGATCGTCGCCCAGGTCGAGCCCCTGGCGGCGGCCGGAGCGGTGATGGCCGACAGTGCGCGCCTGCGCCAGATCCTCAACAACCTCGTCGGCAATGCGGTCAAGTACACGCTGCGCGGCCGCATCGAAGTGCGAGCTTCGCTGACGGCGCCCGACCGGGTCCGCTTCGAAGTCGCCGACACCGGTCCTGGACTCTCCGCCGAGGAACTGGCCCAGGCCTTTGAACCCTTCACGCGCGTTTCGCGCACCGGCGCCGGCATTCCGGGCGCGGGCCTCGGCCTGTCGCTGTCGCGCAGCCTGGCCGTACTCATGGGCGGCGCCCTGACCGCCGAAAGCGCGCCGGGCGTCGGCAGCCGATTTGCTCTCGACCTGCCGTTCGACGCCACCGCCACCGCCTCGCCCGACGCTCCGATGGACGCGCCGACCGAGATCACCGCCCCTGCGCTGCGCGTTCTCATCGCCGAGGACGACGCCCTGAACGCCGCCATGCTGCGCGCCGTTCTCGAGCAGCTTGGCCATCGAGTTCTGCTGGCCCAGGACGGTCGCCGCGCGATGGAACTGCTCAAGGTCTCGGACGTGGACCTGGTGATGCTGGACGGCCGCATGCCGGTGCTGGACGGCCCGGCCTGCGCCCGCGCCATCCGTGCGCTGGACGGCGACCAGGGGCGACTGCCGATCGTGGCTGTCATCGGCGGCGACCTCGACGAGGCCCAGGCCATGACCGAAGCCGGCTGCGACGCGGTCCTGCGCAAGCCCGTCACCGTCTCCGCTGTCGCCCGCGCCGTCGCTGACGCCGCGTCGGCCGACCGCAAGCGCGACGAAGACGAACGACGCGCCGTCGCCTAGGCCTCAGGAAGTCAGCTTTCGTCTTCGGGACCGAAGGCGCCCAACAGCTGCGCCTCGAACAGCGACTGCCCAAGCCCGGCCTTGCCGTTCATCCGGTCCAGCAGGCCGCGATCGGACCGCAGCCGGTCCAGCCTCTGCGCGATCGCCATGCTGCGGATCATCCCCTCGTCCGCCGGCTCAGCCGTCGAGGCGTTCGGATCCACTGCGGGCCCCGCGCCGCCGGTGCGCATCAGGTTGGCGTAGACCTCGGACACCGTCGCGGCGCGCCCGTCGCGGTAAAAGATCGATCGATTGGCGCCGGCGGCATCGGGAAACAGCCGCGGCGCGGAGGCGTTGGGATTGGACCGCACCGCCTCGATCAGTCGGGCCGAGCCTGCCGGCCCCAGGAAGTGAGCGGCATAGAGGTCGCCCGCCGAGGGCTCGCGCCCCGTCCTTCCACGAAGGTAAGCCGCGTTGCCGCTGGCCAGCTCCCCGGCCATCATCGAGGCCGTCTGGGCGTCATAGCGCAGGTTCAGCACGGCGCGGCGCGCGCCCGGGTCAGAGACGCGGTAGCGGCCGTCGGCCCCGCGCGAAATCATGTCGGCGAAGCGTTGCAGGCCGTGTTTGGCGCCATGTTGTTTCACTGTGGCCAGCCAGGTCTGCTCCACGAACTGGAACAGGCCCGCGGCCGAACTGGTCGGCGCCTTGGCCGAGGGATTGAAGGCGCTTTCGCGGCGCGCGGTGCGGACCAGGAAGTCGAAATCGACGCCGGTCGCCTGCGAGGCGTTGCGCAGTGCGCCCTCGACCGCCCCGAATCCCCTGATCGCGCCCACGCTCATGGCGGCGACCGTGGCCAAACATGGTTAACGGCGGCCTAAACCCACGAACCCGGCCCGCCGCAAAGCTGCCGTAACGTCAACCAACCGTCGCCGTAAGCCAGGCACACGCTCCGTCCAGAGCAGGGCGATCAAGCCCCGCCGTAGAGGGAGATTGAGGCCATGATCTTGAGAGCCGCGGGCCACGGAGGCCTGGTCAATCCGCTGGAGTTCGGAGGGTCGCCCCGCAAGCTTCCCGCCTGGATGTGGGGCGCCATCGGCGTCTCCGTCGCCCTGCACGTGGCTGGCGGGATATTCCTCTACACCCAGCAGTTCATCACCATGGCGCCGGACCAGGATACAGGGCGCACGATCACCCTGATCCCCTACACGCCGCCCCCGCCCCCACCGGTCGTTGACCGCACACCGCCCAAGCCGGCCGCCAGTCCGCCGATCCGTTCGCCCCTGACGCCGCCGCCTGCGACGGCGCCAACGGCTCCGCTGACGCCCAACCCGACGGCGACGACGCCCACGGGGCCGATCACCACCCTTGATCCGACCCCTCCCGTGACCTCGCCGACC
>CAZRKY010000175.1:0-7170 GCA_964600375.1 uncultured Caulobacteraceae bacterium
GCGGCGGGCGGAGCCGCGGCGGCGGCCGCGGCGTCAGCGGCAGCCGTGTCGGCGGCGGCCTTGGCGGCGGCGGCGGCGGCCTGGTCGCGCAGGAAGGTCATCGACCCGCCCTTCGACGCGACCCAGGCGGCGAACTCGGCGTCCGTCACCACGTGGATCTCGATGGGCATGAAGGCGTGGTCGACGCCGCACAGCTCCGAACAGGGGCCGTAGAAGACGCCGGTGCGGTCAGCCTTGAACCAGGTCTCGTTGACGCGGCCGGGGATGGCGTCGGTCTTCAGGCCGAAGGCGGGAAGGCCCACGGCGTGGATGACGTCCGAACCGGTGATCAGCAGACGAACCACGCGGTTCACCGGCACCACCAGGGGCTCGTCGGCCGCGGAGGGATAGGGTTTGCCGGCGGCCTTGGCCTCGGCTTCCGGCAACATGTTGGATACGTATTCTTCCACGCCCTGGTCCGGATAGGCGTAGGTCCAGTTCCACTGGTTGCCCGTCATCTTCACCGTCAGATCCGGCTTGGGCATGTCGTGGTAGGCGTAGAGCAGCCGGAACGAGAAGATTGAGATGAACACCAGGATGAGCACCGGGACGACCGTCCAGATGATCTCGATCGGGGTGTTGTGGCTCCAGCGGGCCGGCACCGGGTTGGCCCGCTTGTTGTAGCGGATCATCACCCACAGCAGCAGGGCCAGGACGAACACCGAGATGCCGACGATGATCGGCAGCAGGATGTGATCGTGAAATGCGATGGCTTCGGCCTTCAACGGCGAAGCCGCCGGCTGAAGCCCCATGCCGCCCGGAGTCGGCTGACCCATCAGGTCCTCCGCCCAGGCCGTGGCGCTGAACATGGCTACGCCAAGCGCCGCCATGCCGGTGGTCGCCAGCCTCCCGATCCCCATCCGCCAAATCCTCATGTGCTGCTCAGTCCAAATCCCAAAAGGGCCCACCCCTGAGGGACAAGGCCACACGGTCCGCAAACGGGCGGAACCGGCGGCGCTGGTTCGTTTCTGGCGCGTGCATATCGCCCCGCCGCCGCCTTGCCAAGCGACACGCTCGATTAAGCCGCTGGTTTCGCTAGCCGCGTCGCCACCCTATGTTGAACCGACGCCGCGACCACCCTCCCCACCGGACCCGTTTCCCATGAACGCCATGCCCTCCGCCCCCTCCCTGCTGGACGCCGCCGGCGTTGAGCGCGAACGGGCGCTAGCCCTTCTGGGTCAAGCCGTGGCGGGGGCCGACGACGGTGAACTGTTCGTCGAAAACTCGGAGAGCGAATCGCTGGTTTTCGACGACGGGCGTCTGAAATCCGCCGCCTACGACGCAAACGAGGGATTCGGTCTGCGGGTGGTGGCGGGCGAGACCGCCGGCTACTCCCACGCCAACGAGATTTCCGATGCGTCCATCGGCCGGGCCGCCGACTCAGCCGCGCTGGCCAAGCGCGGGTACGCCGGGACCAACGCCGAGGGGCCTCGCGCCACCAACCGCAAGTACTACGGAGAGGACGATCCCCTCGCCTCGCCTGCCTTCGGCGACAAGATCGAACTCCTGCGCACCATCGACGACTACGCCCGCTCGCGCGACCCGCGCGTGGTCCAGGTGTCCGCGACCCTGGCCGGCGAGCGCCGGGTCGTCGAAATTCTGCGCGCCGACGGGCGACTGGTGCGCGACGTCCGTCCGCTGGTGCGGCTCAATGTCTCGGTGACGGTGGAACGCGACGGCAAGCGCGAGTCCGCCCACGCCGGCGGCGGCGGTCGTTCGGGCTTCGAGGCCTGGATCACCGAGGACAAGTGGCAGGGCTATACCGAGGAGGCTCTCCGCCAGGCGCTGGTGAACCTCGACGCCATCCCCGCCCCGGCGGGCGAGATGGACGTGGTGCTCGGCCCGGGTTGGCCCGGCGTGCTGCTGCACGAGGCGGTCGGGCACGGCCTCGAGGGCGACTTCAACCGCAAGGGCTCCTCCGCCTTCTCCGGCCGCATCGGCGAGCGTGTCGCGGCGGCCGGCGTTACCGTGGTCGACGAGGGCTCCATCCAGGGCCGCCGCGGCTCCCTCAGCGTCGACGACGAGGGCACGCCGACGGGCCGCACGGTGCTGATCGAGGACGGCATCCTGGTCGGTTACATGCACGACCGGATGAGCGCCCGCCTGATGGGCATGGCGGCCACCGGCAACGGCCGCCGCCAGTCCTTCGCCCACATGCCCATGCCGCGCATGACCAACACCTACATGGAAGGCGGTCAGGGCAAGCTGGACGACATGATCCGCAAGACGAAGCGCGGCCTCTACGCTGTGAATTTCGGCGGCGGCCAGGTGGACATCACCAACGGAAAATTCGTCTTCCAGTGCACCGAGGCCTACCTGATCGAGGACGGAAAGATCGGTGCGCCGGTGAAGGGCGCCACCCTGATCGGCGACGGGCCCACGGTGCTGACACGCGTCACCGACATCGGCGACGACTTCGCCTTCGATCCCGGCATTGGCGTATGCGGCAAGGCCGGTCAGGGCGTTCCGGTAGGCATCGGCCAACCCTCGCTGAGGATTGCGGGCATCACGGTGGGCGGCACCAGCGTATAGTTGCACCGCTTTATACGACTAGACCTTCTTTGCCTGTGTCTTGTCGGTCAGGCGGGTCGAATTGTGTTCGACGAACACTGAATTGCCCCATTTCCGCCTAAGTGAGCGGTCGTTACGTGTAGGAAAATTAACCTACCTTTCCTGTATTTAATTGGAGCTTTAAGGGCTCTCCCCGCACCTTGGCCATTCTGCGGGAGGACGAGTTCATGAAATTGGCGGGTATCACGGCGGCCGTAGCGGCGGTCGCTGCGGCGACAGGCGCAAGCGCACAGGAAGCTGCGCAACCGACAGCCCCCGCTCCCGAGGTCGTGGCCACGGCCGACACAGCCGGCGAGGGCGTCATCGCCTACCCGCCCTCCTTCTTCGCCGACGCCCAGCCCCAGTCCGCTATGGACATGATCAGCCGGGTGCCGGGCTTCCAGTTCGACGGCGGCGACAGCGTGCGCGGCTTCAATGGCGCGGCCGGCAACGTGCTGATCGACGGCCAGCGCCCGGCGTCGAAGACCGACCCGCTCGAGAACATCCTGCGCCGCATCCCGGCCACGACCGTCGAACGCATCGAGCTGATCCGCGGCGGCGCCAACGGCATCGACATGCAGGGCAAGACGGTGCTGGTGAACGTGGTGCGCAAGACCACGGCGTCGCAGCAGGCCCTTTGGGCGGTAGCCTCGGGCTTCGTCTCCGACGGCCGCACCTCGCCGGCCATGCGCCTTGAGGGCTCGCGCCGTTGGGACGGCCGGTCGATCGAGGGATCGGTCCTGTTCTACAACTTCATCGACGATGGCGCCGGCGAAGGCCCGCGCCTGACCTTCGATCCCGCCGGCGTCCTGATCCAGCGCGCCTTCGCCGACGAGACCGCCGGCGGCCGCGGCGTCGAGACCAAGGGCAGCTTCGAGACCCCGCTGCTGGGCGGCAAGTTCCGCATCAACGTGGCGGGCAAGCGCGAGGCCTATAACTGGGACCTCGAGGATACGACCTCGTTCCCGAGCTTCTATCAGTTCCGCGCCCACGACGACTTCGACGAGAACTTCCGCGGCGAGGTGGGCGTCCAGTGGTCCCGCGACCTCAGCCCCAAGGTGGCGATCGAGCTTCTGGGCCTGCAGACCTGGCGCGACACCGACTACCTGTCGACCTTCGACGATACGGTCGACAACTTCGTCTTCACCCAGGGCTCGATCAACGGCGAGAGCATCCTGCGCGGCAAGATGCGCTACACCTTCTCCGACACCCTGAGCCTCGAGGGCGGGGCCGAGGGCGCCTACAACTTCCAAGACCGCACGACGGCCTTTGACCTTAATGGCGCGCCTATCCCGATCCCGGCCGCCAGCGTGTTGGTCGAGGAGACCCGCGCCGAGGTGTTCGGCACCGCCACCTGGCGCGCCACGCCCCAGCTGACCGTCGAGGCCGGCGCACGGGTCGAGTACTCGGTTCTGTCCCAGACGGGCGACACCAACCTGGAAGAAACCTTCGTCTATCCGAAGCCACGCCTGTTCGTGACCTGGGCGCCGAACGAGGCCAACCAGGTTCGCTTCCGAATCGAGCGGGAAGTCGGCCAGCTGAACTTCGGCGACTTCGTTTCCTCCGCCCAGCTCTCGACAGGCGTGGTCACCGCCGGCAACGCCAATCTGGTTCCCGGCCAGGCGTGGACCTATGAACTCGCCTACGAGCGGCGCTTCTGGGAGAAGGGCGCCCTGGTGCTCACCGCCGCCTACTCCCAGATGCAGGATGTGGTCGACCGCATTCCGGTCATCGACCTGTCGACCTGTCCGCTGGTGGCGGGCGTGCCCGATCCGACCTCGCCGCTGTGTGTCTTCTATTCGGGCGTCGGCAACATCCCCGAGGGCCGCAACCTGCGCGTCGACGTGAACCTGACCGTCCCGCTGGACAAGCTCTACATCAAGGGCGGCCTGTTCAGCTTCGAAGGCACCTGGCGCTTTTCGGAGGTCGAGGACCCGACCACCGGCGAAACCCGCCGCATCTCGGGCCAGGGCCCATTCTACGGCAACGCCGCCTTCACTCAGGATATTCCTCAGTGGCGCCTGAACTGGGGCACGGACGTCGGTATCGGCTTCGTCGAACGCTACTACGGCATCGACCAGATCGAGACTGTCCACCTGCAGTCCTGGTACCGCGCCTGGGCGGAATGGAAGCCGATGCCCAGCCTGTCGCTGCGCGTCGAGTTCCAGAACCTGGCGGCCCGCGACTTCATCCGCACCCGCGACGTCTACGGCGGCCTGCGCGACACCACCCCGCTGCTGTTCCGCGAGCGCAAGGACCTGAACTTCGACCCGTTCGTCTACGTCCGCATCCGCAAGACCTGGGGATAGCCCTCTCCTCCTGAGGGATCGGACGATCGGGGAGCGCCGCAAGGCGCTCCCCTTTCATTTGGACGCTGGGGCGTCGGGCGACGAAAAAGGGCGGCGCTTGCGCGCCGCCCTTTGCCGTCTTGATTGACCTTGCCGCTAGTGGTGCGGCGCGGAGGGAGCCGGGTTGGCCGCGTTGCGGTCTTCCTGGCCACGGTCGTTGGCGTCGGGGCCCGGGTGGTTGGAGCCCGCGTCGTGCGCCCAGCCCTTGATGATGAAGCTGAGCACGATGAAGACCGCGCCACAGGCGACGCCGACCCAGCCGAGCTTGGAGAAGCCGTCCAGCGAGGTCGCCAGCGCCCCGGCGGGATCGAGCACCTGGCCGCCCACCGTCTCGGTGCCCATCAGGCCGGCGATCTTGCCGCCGACGAACTGGGCGATAGAGGAGGACAGGAACCAGACCGCCATCATGAAGGAGACGACCGAGGCCACCGACAGCTTGGTGATCTCCGACAGACCCACGGGCGACAGGAACAACTCGCCGGTGGTGTGCAGCAGGTAGAGCAGTCCCAGCAGGATGATCGGCGTCTGGAAGGCCGAGTTGACCATCCCGGCGCTCGCGCCCCAGACCACCACCAGGAAGCCCAGGCCGACCTGGATCAGGCCGAGACCGAACTTCAGGGTCGGGTTGGGGTCCTTGTTGACCTTGGCCAGGCCCGCCCACATCGCCGCGAAGATGGGCGCGAAGATGAGGATGAAGCCGGCGTTGAACGACTGGGTCTGGGCCGCCGTGACGGTGGTGTCGACCCACATGGCCGCCGAGGTGATGCCCGCGGCCTCCAGCTGGGCCGGGGTGCCGAAGGTGATGCCCGCGAAGGTCATCGCCTGACTTGTCAGGTTCAGATCGACGTTGCGGTCGGCGAACAGGTTGAGCGAGGTGCCGGCCTGTTCGAACAGGGTGAAGAACACCACGGCGCCGAAGATCAGCACCATCGCCAGCATCATGCGCTGGCGTTCCACCCAGTTCTTGCAGACGAAGATCAGGATGAAGAGCACGGCCGCCAACGACACCAGGATGCCGATGGAGAGCGCGATGCCGACCATGTCGTTGTTCTGAACCAGGAACCACACGGCCGCGACCCCGATCAGGCCGGCAAGGTAGATCGACCATTCCTGATTGATCGGCCCCAGCAGCGGCTTCTTGATGCTCTCGGGGTTGGGCGGCTCGCCCTTGCCCTGCAGCAGCGGCTTGCCGATGATGAAGACCACGAGGCCCAGCAGCATGCCGACGCCGGCGAGGCCGAAGCCGTAGGCCCAGCCGTAGTTCTGGCCCAGATAGCCACACAGCACCGAGGCCCAGAAGGCCCCCAGGTTGACCCCGTAGTAGTAGAGGGTGAAGCCGGAATCACGCCGGATATCGCCCTGCGGATACAGCTGGCCGACGATGGTCGAGATGTTGGGCTTGAGATAGCCGACGCCCATGATGATCAGCGACAGGGCCAGGTAGAAGACGTTGATCCCGGACTGGTCGCGGGTTTCCTTCATCGTGTACTGGCCCGCCGGAATGACCTGCGGCAGGGCGGAGTCGGCCGGGAGGTTCTGCATCTCCAGGCCCTTGTCGCTGCCGACGAAGGCGTAGGGCTTGCCGTCCACGATCAGGCGCACCTCGCGCGCCTCGCCGCGTCCCTCGGCCTGAACGGCATAGGACTGGCCGGCGTAGGTGAGGGTCTGGGTGGTCTCGCGGCCTTCGTAGGCCATCAGGCCATGGCCGGCGACCAGCAGGATGGCGCCGAAGACGACGGCCTTGCGGGTGCCGATGAAGCGGTCAGCGAGCACGCCGCCGATCAGGGGCAGCAGGTAGACCAGCGAGGTGTAGGACCCGTAGGTCGACCCTGCCAGCTTGTCGTCGAAGAGGAAGTGTTGCGTCAGGTAGAAGATCAGGATCCCGCGCATGCCGTAGTAGGAGAAGCGCTCCCACATCTCGGCGAAGAACAGGATGATCAGCCCCTTCGGGTGGTTCCGAAGCAGCTGGATGAGGACGGGTATCCCCGTCGCCAGGGTGATTACGATCCCCAGCAGGATGACGATGTTGTTCATGCGCGACCTTCGCGTTTCCCAAGGCGGGAAAGCGAAAACGCCGCTTCCCGTCCCCCAATTGGCGCGGATACGACCACGGACAATGTGGGTTTACAAGCAGTAACCCTGAGTGAGCGGCGCTTAGTCACTCCCGGCCGCAAAGGCTTCTGCGGCCGGGAGAAACCGAAAGTTGCGCAGGCGTTATTTCACGCCGGCCATC
>CAZRKY010000176.1:0-7164 GCA_964600375.1 uncultured Caulobacteraceae bacterium
TCTCCGCCGCCGACGTCTATTTCGGCTCGTCCATCGGGTGGGGCCTGATGTTCGGATCGATCGAAAAGCGTCCGGCGTTCCAGGACTATTTCGGCCGCATCGCCAGCCGACCAGCGGCCGTGCGGGCGCGCGAGATCGACGACGCCCTGGTTCCCAAGCCGGAGACGTAGGCGCCGGGCCGCAGCTCGCCGAGGCCCAGGTGGCTCCTAGTTGGAGACCGCCTTCGACAGGCCTTCGAGCACGCCGGACCAGTTCTTCTCGAACTTCGCCCGGTTGTCGCGGTCAGCGTCGCTGACGCCGCCCGTCAGATTGGCCTGGGTCAGGACAACCTCCGTCGCCCCGCCCGCGGGGCGCAGGTCAATGGTCACCGTGTGGTAGTGGTCGGGGGTGTCCGGCGCGCCGGACATCGGGCTGTAGTGCGAGAAGCTGAGCCGGCGATTGGGCTCGGCCGCCAGCACCTGTCCCCGGTCCTGAAACGACTTGCCCTCGTGCACGCCGCTGAAGGTGATGGGCGAGCCGACCTGAAAGTCGCTCTCCACCGTCGCGCCCATGAAGAAGGTGTTGGACGGGTCCGCGGTGGTGAGGGTCTCCCACACCTTGTCGGCGGGGGCGTCGATGGTCCTTGAAACCTGGGCGACGGGTTCGGTCATGACGGCTCTCCTTTTCCGGTCAACGAATGGAGAGGGGACGGGTTTCATGCCGGCGTGCGATGATGGCCCGCCCGAACCGGGCCGTGCACGCGAGGCCGCCCGTGAAATCCCCGAAGTCCCACCTGGATAAACACCCCATCAAGAGCCTCGCCGACCTCAAGGGCGGCACGGGCGCCTCGGCCGTATTCGAGAAGCCCACGCCCCGGGTCGCGCGCCGCAAACCGGGCAAGGTGCTCAGCGCCGAGGAACGCGCGGCGTTCCTGGCCTCGCGGCCGGATCTGGACTTGAAGAAATAGGGAAAGGGAGTGGCTCCGCGGGTAGGATTCGAACCTACGACCAGCCGATTAACAGTCGGCTGCTCTACCACTGAGCTACCGCGGATCAGCACACTCGGGAGCGCGGTCTTACAGGCGTCGCTTCGGGCACGCAAGCCGTTGCAACGGGCCATAAAGCCGCGTCCGGCAAACCGGACGAAAAAAAGCCCGGCGCGAACCGGGCTTTGAAAAGTTCGGTGATGGTGGGGTGTCTCCGAGAAGAAGACGATCTCTTAACTCTGCCGATTTGGTTAATGGCGGCTTAACGCCGCTCAGGAGCCCACCCGCAGCAGGTTGTCGTCCGAATCCCGGTCGATTCGCTTGTTGTAGGGATCGACGCCGACCCAGGTTGGCGCGCGATCGACCGTGAAGGTCAGGGTGTCGACGCCGGTCTTCAGCGGCATGCGGCGAAGCAGCACCACGTCCTCACGGCCAAAGCCGGGTTTGCCTGGTTCTGCCGTGAACAGGCCGACGTCGAACGACTCGTCCAGCGGCGCCTTGGTCTCCTTGCCCTTGGCGTCGGCGTAGATCTTGGCGGCGTCGATCGAGACTGTGACGTCGAAGCGGCCGTCGGCGCGGCGGCGAACGGTCGCGCTCTTGGCCTTGAGGTCATAGAGCGTGATCTTTTCGAACAGGTCCGTGATCAGGGCCTGCATTTCGGGGTCGTCACCGGCTTCGGCGCGGAACGCATTCACGACATCGGTCGAGGTCGGGTAGGGCGCGTTGTGGAACGCATACCGGGCCAGCACCCGCCGCAGCGCCGCGTTGACCTTCTCCTCGCCCATCATGTCCTTGAGCAGGTACATGACCAGCGAGCCCTTGTTGTAGTGGATGTATTGCTGGTTCTCGTTGCGGGCCAGGGGCTGCTCGCCGATCAGGTCCGAACCGCGCGAACGCAGGTAGCGGTCCAGTTCGAATTTCAGGAACTTGCGGATGTGGTCAGGGCCGTAGAGCTTCTCCATGACCATCAGGGCCGAGTATTGCGCCAGCGTCTCCGACAGCAGGGTCATGCCCTGTTCGTTGGCGCCGATGATCTGGTGGGCCCACCATTGGTGCGCGATCTCGTGGGCGCCCACGTAGGTGACGTAGTCGATCTTGTCCGGGTCGCGGATATCGGCGGTGAAGCCGAGGTTCTCGGACCAGGGGATGGTGTTGGCGAAGGACTGGGCGAACGAGGCGTACGCCGGGAACTCGATGAACCGAACCTGGCGGAACTGGTAGGGGCTGAAGTTGGCCTGGAAGTAGTCGAGGCTCAGCTCGGCCGACTTCAGCATCCGCTCCACGTTCCAGTCGTGACCCGGGTAATAATAGACCGCTATCTCGACGCCCTTGTGCACACGCTTGCGCACGGCGTAACGGGCCGACTGGATCGAGAAGAAGTTCATGATCGGCGATTCCGACACGAAGTGCGCCGTGCGCCGGCCGTTGCGCGTGACCTCCGAGCGCAGGTAGCCCGGCGCGATCGGCGTCTGGTCCGCGTCAGTGGTGACCGTGATGTCGGCCCGAACAAATCCGGAGTCGTTGCGCAGGTAATTGAACTGATCGGCGCCGGGGGTCCCGAGCCGCGGAATTCGAAGCTGGCGCTGCAGGCCGTACTTGCGGCGCGTGGCGGGGTCCTGCAGCAAGGCGGAACGGTCCATGCCGATCAGCGGCGCGATCTCGTTGTTCGAGATGAAGGTGCCGTTGTCGACGATGCGGGTCATGTTGCCGTTGTTCTTGAACCCGCGCTGCTCAAGCAGGGTCTCGAAGGTGATCGTCCGCTTCTCGCCCGGCTGCATCGGCGTGGCGAAGGTGTAGATGCGGTAGTTGAACTCGTCGTAGTCCTTCGTCAGGCGAGCGCCCGGGACCGTCAATGAGACGAACTTCAGGTCCGGGTCGCCGCGCAGGTGGACCTGGGTGATGGGCGCTGCCGTAGTGTTGGTGATCTCATAGCTGCCCCGCGTGCGCAGCCGGGGCGCATGGGGATAGAGATCCGCATTGAGGGTCACGGCGGTGATCTGAGGCTGCGGCGTCGTCTCATAGCGCAACAGCGTCTTCTCGTAGTTCGCCAGCCAGATCTCCTGGTCCTTGTTGGTGCGGTACTCGTTCCACACGTTGGTGTTCAGGTAGATGAAGGCGCCGGAGCCGATGAAGACCAGCAAGGCCGCCAGGGCGATCACGCCGGCGGGTCCCTTGAGGCGGCCGGGCAGGCGCTGCAGCCGCGGCATCAACCGGGTCTCCGCACCGCGCCGGAGCAGGGCGTAGGACAGCACCAGCAGGATGGTCGCGAAGGCGCTCCAGTAGAGCTGGAACCAAGCGCGGCCGATCCAGAAATCGCCCAGGCCGTTCATGTCTGAGGTCGGGACGCCGGGGCCGGCGCTGTAGTCGTAGAGGTTATGCTCGAAACCCAGGCTGCTCATCACGATGCGCGCGATGATCCAGATGACCATGAAGCCCCAGCCCCAGAACTTGTGGGGCACGATCGACTGGACGAAGACGGCCAGGACCGCGATCAGCATCATGTCGAGGCCGAAGGGCAGGACGTACCAGAGCAGGTACTTGTCGATCTCGAAATCGGTGAAGCCGCGGCTTGCCTGGACGATCATGGCGGCGAGCACCCCGAAGATCAGGGTCGTCAGCAGCACGAGGGCGATGGTGATGGTCTTGGGAATGATGAAGACCCAGTCGGGCGCGGAGCTGGAATCCACGATCTCGTGGACCTTGCGGTCGCGTTCGCGCCAGACCAGTTCGCCGGAATAGTAGGTGGCGATGATGATCGAGATCAGCCCCATGTTGCCGCTGATCGCGTCGATCACGATCCGGGTCAGCAGCAGGGTCTGGGTGCCGTAGACTTCGCCGGTGAAGAACAACTGGGCTACTGACAGCAGGATCCCGATCAGGACCAGCACGGCGTAGGCGGGGCTGAGGAAGACTTGGCCCAGCTCGAACTTGATCCGGCGCAGCAGCTGCGCGCGGGCGGTCCGAGGGCTGTAGTCGGGCGCGGGCAGGGCGGACGGCGCCAGCGGCGCGCCGGCGGGCGACGCGGCGGCGAGGGCGGCCAGCTTCTGCTTCTTGTTGTTCTTGGAGGGCTTCTCGGAGAAGCGGAAGGTCAGGTAGGCCACCATCAGGGCGAAACCGGCCAGGCCAAGACAAACAAGCCGGTTCCAGAGCACCACGCCTTCCAGCGGCGGCAGCAGCGTGTTCCGCTCGACCGTCGTGAAATACTTGGTCGCCAGGCCAAATGCGCCCGAACCGAGCGGCTCCAGCAGGGCCAGGCTCTCTTCAAATTCGGGCTTCTGGCCGAGCACGCCCGTGGCCACCAGATAGCCGACCAGGAAGACCACGACGGCGATGTAGCTTCCCATCATCGATCGGGTGAGCGTGGCCACCGCGAAGAAGATGGCCGACGTCAGGATGACGTTCGGAACCCCGAAGACTATGTAGGCGAACGCGTAGTTCTGCCAGAGGTTCGACCCGACGGTCTCCGGATCGACCCAGGGCATCAGCGAACCGACGAAGATGCCCAGCGGGATGCTCAGGAAGGCCAGGCAGGCCGCCGCGGTGGCGCCGGTGAAGCGTCCGATGAGGTAGTCGAACTTGTTGATCCGCGTCGCCGTCACGATCGGGCCGAAGCCTGTCTCGACATCGCGGATGACCACGTTGGCGACGAAGGCCGTGGTCACGAACATGAAGAACATCGAGAAGGCGCAGGCGGCCAGGGAAACGCCAAAAGGTCCGTTCTCGTAGACCGTCGACGGCAGGCCCATGCTGACGTTGTCGCTGGCCAGCAAGCCGAAGTTCAAAAGTGCGAAGATGATGGACGCCACCCAGAAGACCGGGTTGGTGATCTGGTAGCGGAACTCGAAGCCCGCGATCTTGCCGAACATGATCTGGTCCTCAGGCCGCGCGGCGTGATTGGGCGAGGGTGGAGAAGTAGACATCCTCCAACCCGCCGGGGACGGGCTCGAAGCCATCGCCCGGGCTGTTGTCGGCCAGGACGTGAATCACCGTGCGGCCCGCGAAAAGGCGCGTGGAGATGACGTTGTGGGCGGCCTGGTGGGCGGCCAGCTCGCTCTTGTGGATGGTCTTCTTCCAGATCCGGCCCTTCAGGCGGTCCATCAGGTCGGCGGGCACGCCTTCCAGCTGGATGCGGCCGTTGGCCATCACCGCCATGGAGGGGCAAAGATCGGCGACGTCATCGACGATGTGGGTGGACAGGATGACCACCTTGTTCTCGCCGATCTCGGCCAGCAGGTTGAGGAAGCGGTTGCGTTCCTCGGGGTCGAGGCCCGCGGTGGGCTCGTCGACAATGATCAGGGCGGGATCGCCGATCAGGGCCTGGGCGATGCCGAAGCGCTGACGCATGCCGCCCGAGAAGCCCGCCAACGCCTTCTTGCGAACCGCCCAGAGGTTGGTCTGGTTGAGCAGGGCCTCGACCGTCGCCTTGCGGTCCTTGCCGTTCCCGATGCCCTTCAGGATCGCCATGTGGTCCAGCATGTCCTGGGCCGAAACGCGCGGATAGACGCCGAAATCCTGCGGCAGGTAGCCCAGCGTGCGGCGCAGCGCCTCCGGCGTCTTGATGACGTCGATGTCGCCGAAACGGATCGATCCGGACGTCGGCGTCTGCAGCGTCGCGATCGACCGCATCAGCGTCGACTTGCCCGCGCCGTTGGGTCCCAACAGGCCGAACATCCCGGTCGGCACGGTCAGGCTGACGCCGTCCAAGGCCTTGGTTCCATTGGAATAGACGTGAGTCAGGTTCTCGATGAACAACATGAACGGCATCCCCGCATTGGCGAGCGGAAGCTAGCTGCCAAGCCTGTGCATGCAAGTGAAGGATTGTTTAGCCGCATGCAGATGCGTGCCTTCGGGGCCACAGTTCACTGTTGGGTGAATTGTTTGATCCTCATCAAGGAATGCGCCCGTCGGCGGGTGGAAACAGCCCCCATCGCGGCCAAGCCGCTCAAGGGGATCGTCATGAAAACGCTGCTCACATCCGCCGCCGTCCTCGCCCTCCTGGGCGCCGCCACTGCCGCCAACGCCGAGGACTTCACGCCCAAGGCCCAGGGCACCTGGGTGGTCGACTACCGCGCCACCGTCGTGGCTCCGGACGAAAGCGGCGACATCCTGACCGCCGCCGGCGCCGACACCGGCCTCGACGTCGACATCGGAGACTCCTACGTACCCACGCTGGGCATTTCCTACTTCATCACCGACAACGTCGCCGTCGACGTGACCCTGGGCACCAGCGTGCACCAGATCAGCGCCCAAGGGCCCGGCACCGACATCGAGGTGCATCGCACCTGGGTCGTGCCGCCGGTGGTCACCCTGCAGTACCACTTCAGCCCCGAGGCCCGGTTCAGCCCCTATGTCGGCGCCGGCATCAACGCGATGATCTTCTACGGCGGCAACGACCAGAACGGCTTCACTGTCGATCTCGACAACGGTGTGGGCTGGGCGCTCCAGGCCGGCGCCGACTACTCCGTCAGCGGCCCGTGGTCGTTCAACGTCGACGTCAAGAAGGTGTTCTTCAACACCGACGCCTCGATCAACGGCGGCGCCCTCCGCTCGAGTGTCGACATCGACCCGTGGGTCGTCTCGCTGGGCTTCAGCCGCCGGTACTAGTTCCCGGCGCAACCTTGTCGGCCCGCTTGCCTCCGGCGGGCCGACGAGGCCAACTAGGCGCGCGTTGGGGAGGCCGGCATGCGCGCGATCATCAGGGCTATTGGCGGGGGCGCGTGCGCCCTCGTCATGCTGTTGGGAAACCCGGCGCTTGCCGGAACCCTGAAGGAAGACGTCCGCGCCTGGCGGCAGGCGAACGAGCGGGCTGTGGTCGGCGAGCTGGCCGACTTCGTCGCCATCCCCAATGTCGCGGACACGGTCTCCGATATCGAGCGCAACGCCGCGGCGGCGGAGGCCATGCTCCAGCGGCGTGGCCTGAAGACTCGCCGGCTTTCCGCCGGGCCCGGCACGCCGCCGTCGGTCTTTGGCGAGCTGCGCACGCCCGGCGCGCGGCGCACGATCGTCTTTTATGCGCACATGGATGGGCAACCCGCGCCGCGGGAAGGCTGGTTCAGTGACCCGTTCACGCCGGTGATGCGCGACGGGCCGCCCAGGCTGGGCGCGCCGGATATCGACTGGCGCAACCAGACCGGCCTCATGAATCCCGAGTGGCGCCTCTACGGTCGCTCCGCCAGCGACGACAAGTCCCCAATCGTCGC
>CAZRKY010000177.1:0-7121 GCA_964600375.1 uncultured Caulobacteraceae bacterium
CCGCTGTGCGCGGCTCGGTCGAGGCTTCGATCGCCGGCTCGGGGGGAGTCACGGTCAACGGCGGCAACGCCACGACCGTGGAAGCCAACATCGCCGGGTCCGGCGACGTCGACATCAACGCCCCCGCGGGCGCGGTGAACGTCTCGATCATGGGTTCGGGCGACGTTTCGGTGAAGAGCGCCAGCGGCCCGGTCTCCAAGAGCATCATGGGCTCCGGCTCGGTCCACGTCGGCGGCTAGGCCCGTGGTTCGAGCCCTGATGACGGCGGCCGCCTGTCTTGCACTGATGGCCACCACAGCCTGCGCCCGGGAGGCCTCTGAGGCCCCCCGGGCGACCACGATTGCGCTCACCCCCATGTGGACCGTGGAAGGCCTGGCTGCGCCCGAGAGCGTGCTGCTCAGCGCCGACGGCGGCTTCTTCTACGTCAGCAACGTCAACGGCGAAGGCGACGCCAAGGACGGCAACGGCTTCATCAGCCGCATCTCGCGCGACGGCATCGTGCTGCAACGCGAGTGGGCCACCGGGCTGGACGGTCCCAAGGGCATGGCCCTGAAGGACGGCAAGCTCTACGTTGCCGACATCACCCGCCTGGTTGTGATCGACGCCGCCTCGGGCAAGACCGAAAAAATCATTGAGGCGCCCGGCGCGGGCTTCCTGAACGACGTCGCCCTGCTGTCCGACGGTGCGATCATCGCGGCTGACAGCAATACCGGCGCGATCTACCGCGTGGACGGCGACGCGGCGACGGTCTGGATCAACGATCCCCAGCTGCGCAGCGTCAACGGCCTGCTGCCGGTCGGCGGCAAGCTCTACATCACCACCATGCAGGGCCTGTTGATCGAGACCGATCCGGTGACCCGGGCGCTGAAGGTGGTGGCCAGCGGCCTGGGCGACGCCGACGGCCTGGCGCGGTTGCCGGACGGAAGCTTCCTGGTCAGCGAGTGGCCCGGGCGGCTCTTCCACGTCACGGCGGCCGGCGAGATCTCGACCGTCAGCGACAGTCGGGAGTCCGAGACCTACATCAACGACTTCCTGGTGACCGACGACCTGACCCGCAAGGTGCTGGTGGTCCCGCACTGGAAGCCGGGCAGCCTGACCCAGTACGATCTGAACCAGCAGCCGGCGGCCCGTTAAGGACGATTGGGCGACCAGCCGCGTTGCCCGCGCGGGGTGGGCGTTCTAGACATGCCGCTTCGCCCCACCGCCGCCCGGGATTCTCCGTGACCGATCAGGCCCCCGCGACCGACATCGCCGCCCTCAGCTTCGAGGATGCGCTCGCCCAGTTGGAGAAAATCGTCTCCGAACTGGAGAGCGGCCGCGCGCCGCTGGAGAAGTCCATCGAGCTCTATGAACGCGGCGCCGCGCTGAAGGCCCATTGCGAGAAGCGGCTCGAGGCCGCGCGCCTGCGGGTCGAGAAGATCGTGGTCGGCAAGGGCGGGGAAGCCCAGGGGACCGAGGCGGCGGACTTCTCGTGACCGCGGCGCTGGCCAGGCCTGACATCGCCGCCATCGCCGCCCGCGTGGAAGAGGCGGCCGACCTGGTCACGGTCGCGCTTGACGAGTTGCTGCCCCGGGCGGACGGCGCCGAGCAACGGCTGACCGAGGCCATGCGCTATGCGGCCCTGGGGCCGGGCAAGCGGCTCAGGCCCTATTTCGCCATCGAGACGGCGCGGATGTTCGACGTCGATGAGCGTTCCGTCCTGCGCGCCGCCTGCGCGCTGGAGTGCATCCACGCCTATTCCCTGGTCCACGACGACTTGCCGGCCATGGACGACGACGACATGCGTCGCGGCCGGCCTACCGTGCACAAGCAGTACGATGAAGCGACAGCCATTCTGGTGGGCGACGCCCTGCAGTCGGCGGCCTTCGAGATCCTGACCCATCCCGACACCCACGACGACGCCGAGATTCGCTGCCGCCTGATCCACCGCCTGGCGCTGGCGTCGGGCGCGCAGGGCATGGCGGGCGGCCAGATGATCGACCTGCTGGGCGCCCGCGACGACCTGGGCGGCGTGGCCCGCATGCAGCGGCTGAAGACCGGGGCGCTGTTCGCCTACGCCTTCGAGATCCCGCTGATCATTTCCGATGCGCCCGAGGCCGAACGCCACGCCCTGATGATGTTCGCCCAGGACCTTGGCCTGGCCTACCAGATCGTCGACGACCTGCTGGACGCCGAGGGGGACGAAGACCTGCTGGGCAAGGCTGCAGGGGGCAAGGACGCGGCGCGGGGCAAGACCAACTTCGTCACCCTGCTGGGCGTAGGGGCCGCGCGTGAACGGGTCGCGCTGCTCGCGGAGCAGTCGTGCAGACACCATGAGCTTTTCGGTGAGGACGCCGATTTCCTGCGGGCGGGCGTGGACTTCGTGCTACAGCGTCGCGCCTAACGGCTCGCCCGCGCGCGCCTTCGTCCGGTAGCAGTTTTCCGAGCCGCTTGATGCCCGTCGACACCCCGCTTCTCGACACGATCCATAGCCCCGCCGACACCCGTGGGCTGAGCCTTTCCCAGCTCAAGCAGCTGGCTGAGGAAGTGCGCGCCGAGACCATCGACGCGGTGTCGGTCACCGGCGGCCACCTGGGCGCGGGCCTGGGCGTGGTCGAGCTGACCGTGGCGCTGCACCACGTTTTCGAGACGCCCAGAGACATCGTCATCTGGGACGTCGGCCACCAGGCCTACCCGCACAAGATCCTGACCGGCCGCCGCGACCGCATCCGCACCCTGCGCCAGGGTGGCGGGCTATCGGGCTTCACCAAGCGCGCCGAGAGCGAATACGACCCCTTCGGCGCCGCTCACGCCGGCACCTCGATCTCCGCTGCGCTCGGCTTTGCCGCGGCCCGGGATCAGAAGGGAGGGGACAACAAGGTCGTGGCCATCATTGGCGACGGCTCCCTGACCTGCGGCATGGCCTATGAGGCGATGAACGCCGCCGACCATTCGGCGAAGCAGCTGATCGTCATCCTCAACGATAACGACATGTCGATCGCGCCCCCGGTGGGCGGCATGAGCGCCTATCTGGCGCGGCTGGTGTCCGGCGGCATCTACCGGTCCTTCCGCGAGTTCGGAAAGTCGGTGGTCGGCGTCCTGCCCAAGCCGATGAAGGAAGCGGCCAAGAAGGCCGAGGAATATGCCCGGGGCATGGTCACCGGCGGCACCCTGTTCGAGGAGCTGGGCTTCTATTACGTCGGCCCCATCGACGGTCACAACCTCGACGACCTGGTGCCGGTCCTGAGGAACGCGAGCGAATTCAAGGGCAAGCCGGTCCTGGTCCACGTCGTGACCCAGAAGGGCAAGGGCTACGCCCCGGCCGAGAGCTCGGCCGACAAGTACCACGGCGTGGTCAAGTTCGACGTGGTCACCGGCAAGCAGTCCAAGACCCCGACCAATGCGCCCAGCTACACCAAGGTCTTCGCCCAGGAGCTGATCAAGCGGGCCGAGCTCGACCCCACCATCGTGGCCATCACCGCGGCCATGCCGTCAGGCACGGGGCTGGACCTGTTCGCCGAGCGCTTCCCCGAGCGGATGTACGACACCGCCATCGCCGAACAGCACGCGGTCACCTTCGCGGCGGGCCTGGCGGCGGACGGGATGAAGCCGTTCGCGGCGATCTATTCGACCTTCCTCCAGCGCGGCTACGACCAGGTGGTCCACGACGTGGCCATCCAGAAGCTGCCGGTCCGCTTCGCCATGGACCGCGCGGGCCTCGTCGGCGCCGATGGGCCGACCCACGCGGGATCGTTCGACCTGGGCTATCTCGGCGCCTTGCCGGGCTTCGTGATCATGGCGCCGTCCGACGAGGCCGAGCTGGCCGGCGTCATCGCCACCGCCTGCGAGATCGACGACGCCCCGTCCGCCTTCCGCTATCCGCGCGGCGAGGGGATCGGCATCGACATCCCCGAACTGGCCGCGCCTCTCGAAATCGGCAAGGGCCGCATCGTGCGTGAAGGGACGGCGGTCGCCATCCTGTCGCTGGGCACTCGCCTCGAGCCGGCGCTCAAGGCGGCGGAGCAGTTGGCTGCGCGCGGCATCTCGGCCACCGTCGCGGACGCCCGGTTCGCCAAGCCGCTGGACGAGGACCTGATCCTGCGCCTGGCCCGCGAGCATGAGGCCCTGATCACCGTGGAGGAGGGCGCCCGTGGCGGCTTCGGCGCCTTCGTGCTGCAACTGCTTTCGGACCACGGTGTGCTGGACCGCGGCCTCAAGATTCGCACGCTCACCCTGCCGGACATCTTCCAGGACCAGGACAAGCCCGAGGTGATGTACGCCCAGGCCGGCCTGGACGCCGACGGCATCGCCCGGGCCGCGCTCAAGGCGCTGGGCGTGGACGCTGTCGCCGCCCGGGACGCGCGGGCCTAGGACTTCGGCCTAGTCAGCCTTCTTGCAGGCGTCGAGCAACTGCTTGACGTCGCTCAGCTTGACCGCCGGCATCTTGGTGGTCTCGCCGTAGGCCTTCATCTGGATCGCGCCGGTGCGAGCGAACTCCCTGATCACGGGGTCGTTCAAGCCCACGCCCATGGCGGTGACCTGGGCGCCGCCGTACATCTCTTCGCCCTCGGCCACGGCCTCGTAGGATTTGGACACCGCGCCCGACACCAGGGTCAGCTGGGTCATCTCCGTGCGCGCCTCCGCGGACGGATCGCCCGCGATGGCGTGGTCGGCCCAGACGGAGGCCTGCAGCGTGCCCGTGCCGGTCTGGCAGACGAAGTAGTTGGCCGTGTCGTCGCTCTCGGGGACCGCATAGCTGAGGTGGCTGCCCTCCTCGGTCTGCCAGAAGCTCCAGACGTGGCCGTCGGCGGCGGCAGGCGTGGTCGCGGCGGCCGGGGTCGTGGCGGCCGGCGCGCCCTTTTCTGCGGCCGGCGGGGCGGACTTCGACGGCGAGCAGGCGGCGACCAGAAGGCCGAGGGCGCCGGCGGCGATAAGGGTGGCGGTTTTCATGAGTTCGTTCCTTGGACTCAGCGGGCCTTGCGGCAGGCCTGGATCAGTTTGGCGGCGTCGGCGGGTCTGGCGGCGGGCATGTCGGACGACTGGCCATAGGCCGTCAGCTTGATGACCCCGGTGCGGGCGAATTCGGTCAGCACGGGCTCGTCGGCGGACAGGGTAGCTGTGACCTCGGCCCCGCCGTTCATCTCCTCGTCCTGGGCGTGCGCCCCGAACGCCTTCTCGATCGCGCCGGACCGGATGGTCATCTCGGTCGTGCCTTCCCCGCCCTCGCGGTTGGGAGTCACCTGGTGGTCGGCCCAGAACTCGGCCTCGACCCGACCGGAGCCGTCGCTGCAGCGCAGGTAGTTGGGCGAGCCCTCCCACTCGGCCGGCTCGCCGAACATCAGCATGGTCTCGCCGTCCTCGTGGCTGAAGGTCCAGGCGGGTGGGGGCGGCTGGTCCGGGTCATCGGCGGCGCGGGTCGCCCCGCCCCAGACGCTCGCGGCGGCGAAGGCGGCCAAAGCCGTGGCGACGGTCAGGCTCAAGGCTTTCACGGTCATTTGCACCACTCGAAAAAGTCCGCCACGGCGGAGGTGTTGTGTTGGGGGATGAGGTTCTCGGATCGTCCGGCGGGCCCGATCGACAGCCAGCCGGTCTCGCGGAAGGCCCTGATCACGGGGTCGGACTTGTCCGCGCGGGCGGTCAGCATGACACCGCCGGTCATCGGCTCTTCCTCGCGAAGGGCAGGGAATTTCTGGGTCTTGCCGCCGGAGCTGATCACGATCTCGGCGGGCGAGCCCTCGGGCCCGACCGCCACCAGCCCCAGCTGGGAGACCTGGCCGCCCCGGCATTCCAGCGAAAGGCGCATGTCGTCGGACTCCGGCGCGCCGTAAACCAGGATGGCGGAATCCTCCTCGGCGTTCAGAATCCAGTCCAGGCCCGGCGCGGCCGTCGGACGGGGGCTCGCCAGGTTCGGCGTCACGCCCTTGCCCGTCGTGGTGCAGGCCGCGAGGGCGGCGGCGACCAGCAGGACGGGGAGGATCCGCTTCATGGATCAATGTTCGCTGACCCTGAGGCCCGCGTCTAGGCGTGAACCGAAGGTCTCCGGTCCGCCCAGGGTCGAGCCTGCTCGAGCTGATAGGCCAGCTCGAGCAGAATCCGCTCCTTGCCGATGTCGGCGGCGAAGTGCACGCCGATGGGCAGGCTGGCCTCGCTCCAGGCCAGGGGAACGCTCATGGCGGGGTTGCCGGCGACGTTGTTCAGCGGCGTGTATCCGACATAGGTCCGCAGGCGCTCGATCAGGGTTTCCCAGGCGACGTCGGGCGAGACGAACCCCAGGGGCGGCGCGGTGCTGTCCAGCACAGGGGTCATGACAACGTCATACCGCTTGAAGGCGGTCAGGTAGGTCCGCCCCGCCGCGATCAGCCGCCCGATTGAGGCGCCGAAGGCGTCCCCGCCGAGGCCATTGCGGCGCGCGGCCAGCGCCAGGGTGAAGGGCTCCAGCGCCTTATCCGCCACGCCGGGCCCTGCCTTGGCGTTCACCGCCTCGACCACCTGGCGGGCGCCTTCCCCCCACAGGTTCAGGAAGTCGTCGGAGAAGGTCGAGGCGTCCATGGGCCAGCCGGCCATGGGCTGGGCGTCGTGGCCGAGCTGTTCCAGCAGGAGCGCCGTCTGCTCGACCGCGTCGGCGACCTCGGGACTCGGCCGGTGGCCCAGGGGATCGATGAGCAGGAAGCCGATCTTCAGCTTGCGGCTGGACGGCCGCGAGACCAGGCCGACGGGTTCGTACTGCGCCTCGCTGTCGGTGCGCTCGACCGAGGCCAGGAAGGCGGCGGTGTCGCGCACGGTGCGGCTGACGCAGAGGGACACGGACAGGTCCGTGGGCCCGAACGCCTCGCCGATCGACCGTCCCCGGCTGGTCTTCAGCCCGAACAGGCCGCAGCAGGCCGCCGGGATGCGGATCGAGCCGCCGCCGTCGGTGGCGTGGCTGAGGGGCAGGGCGCCGGCGGCCACGGCCGCGGCCGCGCCGCCCGAGGAGCCGCCGCTGGAATGGTCGGGGTTCCAGGGATTACGGGTCGGGCTGAAGGCCAGGGGCTCGGTCGTGGGCAGGAAGCCGAATTCCGGCGTGGCGGACTTGCCGATTGGGTTGAAACCGGCCGCGATCACGCCTACCGCGCGGGCCTCCGTCTTCGTCGCCGCGGCGACGG
>CAZRKY010000178.1:0-7097 GCA_964600375.1 uncultured Caulobacteraceae bacterium
CGGCCCAGCATGACGCCATCGACGTGGGCGAGTTGGGCCTCGGCTTCGTCCAGCCCCGAAAGGCCGCCGTTGAGGATGATGGTCAGATCCGGACGTTCCCGCTTGAGGCGATGGACGAGCGGGTAGTCCAGCGGCGGAACGTCCCGGTTCTCCTTGGGAGACAGCCCGTCGAGCCAGGCCTTGCGCGCGTGGACGATGAACGTCTGAACTCCTGCCCCGGCGCAGCGATCGACGAGGTCGAAAAGGGCGACCTCGGGATCCTGGTCGTCGACGCCGATGCGGCATTTGACGGTCAGCGGGACCTTCACCGCCTCGCCCATGGCCGCCATGCAGTCAGCGACCAGCCCGGGTTCGCGCATGAGGCAGGCGCCAAAGCGGCCGGACTGCACCCGGTCGGATGGACAGCCGACATTCAGGTTGATCTCGTCGTAGCCAAGATCCTCCGCGATCCGTGCGCATGCGGCCAGGGCGTCAGGCTCCGACCCGCCCAGCTGGAGCGCCACCGGGTGCTCGACCGGGTCGTAGCCCAGCAGCCGCTCCCTCGGTCCATGGAGGATGGCCCCGGTGGTGACCATCTCGGTGTAGAGCAGCGCGCGCGAGGACAGGGACCGGTGCAGCGCCCGGCAATGCCGGTCGGTCCAGTCCATCATCGGCGCGACAGAAAGGGTGTAGGCGGGCTTGGTCATGGTCGTGCGCCTTCTAGCAAAAGCATCCGACACGGGCGACCGACTCGCGGATTCTCGCTAGGGTCAGGCGAAATCCTCGGGAGGGATCGATGCTCAACCTGCCTATTACCTCCATCCTTGTGGGCGTCTGCGCGCTGATGAGCGTCGCCCTGGCGCTGCCCGTGAGCCTGCGGCGTCGCAAGCTCAAGGTCGGGCGGGGCGACGGCGGCGACGCCCGGCTCGCCGCCATGATCCGGGCCCACGGCAACTTCATCGAGTACGCCGCCCTTGGCTTGCTCGCCGTGGCCTTCGTCGAGGCCGGGGGCTGGGACGCGGTCAACGTCTGGGCCGTGGGCGGCCTGCTGGTCGGCGGACGGGTGATCCACGCGCTCGGCATGATCGCCAATTCCACGCCGCTGCGCGCGTTGGCGACGGTCATGACCCACGCCAGCTTCCTCGGCTCGGGCGCGATGTTGCTGGCGGGCGGCTACCTCACCCTCTACCCCGCCGGCCTCTAGCCCGGTCCGCCCGACATCGGCCGGACCTCCACCGGGGCGGCGTCGGGATCGAACTCCTCGAACGGCTCCGGATCGCGCAGTCCGGTGCAATCGGTTCCGCTGGCCAGCAGGGCCGCGCGCGCCTCGTAGGCGCCGCGGTCGCGATCGTCGGGCGCCGCTTCGGCCAGGGCGCGGCCGGCGCTGGCCACCGCGCCCTCGAAGTCCCCGGCGAAGGCCTGGGCGCAGGCCAGGGTGTCGTAGTGGGCGCTGATCGGTTCGATGGCGAGCGCGCGGCGGGCCATCTCCAGGGCGTCCACCTTGTGCCCGTTGCGCCAGGGACCGCGGTCGGCGGCGACGGCCCAGGCGTACCAGTTGGCCTGGCGCGGCCTTTCGGGCCACAGGTCGGCGGCCTCGCGCCAGTCGGCCAGCGCCCGCTCCATCTGCCCGCGCCGTTGCCAGTTCCACCCGCGCAGGCCCACCACATAGCCCGCCACCTGGCGGTCGGTCAGCGGCACGGCCTCCCAAGCCTTGGCGCCTTCGGGCGTCGTGCAGCCCGTCACCCCGTTGACGTCCCAGTTGAAGGTCGCGCCGCCGACCAGGCGGTAGTGGACGTAGTTGTGGTCGTCCCCGTGCCGCGTGACCATCTCCACCAGCGAGGCGTCGAGGCCCAGCTTGCGGGCGATGGTGATCAGGATCATCGAGCCGGTGTCGCAGTCGATGATGTGGCCCGCCTCGCCGCCGGCCGGCCGGCGCTCCAGCAGGGCGTCGCCGAGGTTCACGGTGGGCACCAGCAGGCGGTAGCCCCGCTCGGTCAGGACCGCGGCGAAGGTCTGGCCCAGCTGGGTCAGGCGCTCTTCGTCGGTGGCCGGGCGGTCGGTCGTGACCGGCAGCCGCGCCAGGGTGGCGTCGATGATCGCGTCCAGTTCCTCGTAGGCCGCGTCGGGGACGAAGCAGGCCTCGTTCTCCATCGCAAGCACGTCATAGGCCAGGCCCGCGTGGCGCGGCTGGTAGGCGCGCAGGGCGGCGGGCGGGCAGGGGCGGCGGCCGCCGTAGGCCATGGCCGCGCGCTGCAGGCCGTCGGGCATCTCGCCGCAGGGGACCGGCGCGCCGGCGTCCTGGGCCAACGCCGGCGCGGTGATGGTCAGGCCGGCGGCGAAGGCGGCGATCGCGGTACGGACGGCGAGGTTTCGCGACATCGGCAGGGCTCCAGGGGCCTCGGCGCGGACGCCGGACGGGGCGCCGGCGTCAGCCGTGGACCCTAGTGCAGCTTGATCCGGCTGCGGGGGTCAAGCGCGCACACCCGCCGGGCGTCCGGAGCCAAGCCCGGGCGGCCATTGCCGGGATCGGGAATCGTGGTCCCTTGCACCCAGCGCACGACGAGGGAGCCGCCATGGACAAGGACAGACTGCTGGCTTTCAGCGACGGCGTGCTGGCCATCATCATCACCATCATGGTGCTGGAGCTCCACGCGCCCGAGGAGGCCAGCCTCGAGGCCCTGCACGCCGTGCTGCCGACCTTCCTCGCCTATGTGCTCAGCTTCATCTACGTGGCCATCTACTGGGTGAACCACCACCACATGCTGTACACCGTCGAGCGGGTGGACGGCGCGGTGCTGTGGGCCAATATCGGATTGCTCTTCACCCTTTCCCTCGTTCCCTTCACCACTGCCTGGATGGGCGAGACGCACGGGGCCCAGTGGCCCGTCGTGGTCTATGGTCTGTCCCTGCTGGCCCCTGCCATCGCCTACTATCTGCTGCAGACCGCCATCATCCGCCTGCACGGCCCCGACCATGCGCTCAAGCGCGCCATCGGCGGGGACTGGAAGGGGCTGCTGTCGCCCGTGCTCTACGTCGCCGGCATTGCCCTCACCTTCGTCCAGCCGTGGATGGGACAGGCCCTGTTCGTCATCGTCGCCCTCCTGTGGCTGGTCCCGGACCCGCGCATCGAGCGCGCCCTCATCCGGGACTGACACCAGGAGTCCCCATGCCCGACACCATCGCCCTCCGCTCTGTGCTGGAGGGTTTTACCTCCACCGCCTCGGTCAACCTCACCCCCTTCGCGGTCGAAGCCGCCGACTTCGCGCGGGGCGAGGTGCGGCTGCTGTTCGAGCCCCGGCCGAACTTCGCCAACCGCAACGGCGTCACCCAGGGCGGCCTGGCCATGGGCATGATGGACGTCGCCCTGTCGCTGGCCGCCTACGCCGGGACCGGCCAGTTCGGGCCGACGGTCGAGCTGAAGGCCAGCTACCTCGCGCCCCTGCCCGTCGGCCCCGTCGTCGGCGTCGCCCGGGTGCTGAAGGCGGGCCGCACCCTGGTCTTCCTCGAAGGCTCGCTCAGCGCGCCTGGCGCCCCGGTCTCCATCGCGGCGACAGCGACCACCCTGATGCCCCGCGAGGGCTGACGACGCCGTCCGACCCAGAGACCTCGCTTCTCGACAAAATATCGCGCCTGATTTTCGCGACCTGTCCTTCGGCGCAGGTTGATCCGGAGTCGGTCTCCAAGGCGTAAAAGGCTCCAGAAGCCGCGGGATCCCAAACTCCCGAGGCTCGTCGGCCTCCTGCGTATCCACCGTGACTAATTCATATTCCAGTCGTAAATTAAATCTCGGCGGGACGCCTCCATCCCGGGACCGATCTCGCCTGCCCACCCGACCAACCGCGCCTTGGCCCAGCTCTGGAGACGTTCCCGCCATGCACCGCCGCGCCTTTCTCCTCACCGCGTCCGCCGCCGCCACCGCCACCGCTGCTCGGGCCGCCGCCCCGGGGGCGCCCAATGACCTGGAAGCCCGCCTCGACGCCTACTTTGCGCCCTTCGTCGCCGCCCGCGACTTCAGCGGCGTCGTCACCCTGGCCAAGGGCCCCGACATCATCGCCCGGCGAATCTACGGCATGGCCGACTTCGACCGCCGCACGCCCAACACCCCCGACACCGCCTTTTTCGTCGCCTCGATCGGCAAGAGCTTCACTCGCGCCTCCCTGCTGGCGCTCGAGCGGGCGGGGAAGCTGGCCCAGGACGACCCCTTGGCCCGGTTCGCGCCCGAGTTTCCAAACGCCGCCAACATCACCCTCAGGCAGCTGATCGAGCACAAGGCCGGCATCACCCGCGACCTGCAGTTCGGCGCCGACCTGCGCAAGGTCCTGTCCCTCAGCGAGATGGCGCGGCGCATCGCGACCTTGCCGCTGGCCGGCCAGCCCGGGGAAAAGTACGCCTACTCCAACAACGGCTACCGGCTGCTGGCCCTGGTCGTCGAGCGGGCCAGCGGCGGCGACTACGGCGACTTCGTCCGCGAGGCGGTGTTCGAGCCGCGCGGCATGCGTCACACCTTCGAGCCCGGCCGCGGCCGCCCGCGCGGTCCCGTGGCCAAGGGTCACGTGGCGGGGATCGGGTTCGGCACCCTGGCCCCGCCCGAGCCCATCGAGGTGCTCAACCACCGCGGCGCCGGCTCCTTCTGTTCGACGCCCAACGACCTGCTCCGCTACGCTCGCTCCCTGCCCCTGGCGCCGGCGGACCTGCAGCGGCCGCTGCAGACGCGCGAGGACGGCACGACCGCCCGCCGGGTCCTCGGCCACGACGGCCTCGGCAACGGGTTCTCCAACCTCTGCTTCCGGTTCCCCGAGCAGGACGCCTGCCTGGTCATGTCCTGCAACATCGAGACGCCGATCTTCGGACCCCTGCACGACCACCTGGAGCAATTCCTGTTCGGCGAGGCGGTCACCCCGCCGCCGATCCCCGCCCAGACGGCGGCCCCGTTCGACGCCGGCCGCGCGGCGCTGTTCGTCGGCCAGTACGAGCTCTTCCCCGGCACGCCCCTGATCATCCGCCGCGAGACCTGGGGCCTGTCGGTCAGCGCCGGCGGCGACAGCTTCCTGCCCCTGACCCCGGTCGGCTCCGACCGCTACCTGATGCGCCAGAAGTACGCCTACCTCGACTTCAAGGTCGTGGACGGGCGCACGGAATCCGTGACCTGGACCGAAAACGGCTCGCCCTTCGTGTTGCGCCGGCTGGGCTGAGGCGGGCGGGGCGCGCGGCCTGAAAACACTTTTCGGCGAACGCCCGTTGTTTTTGTTGGGCTATTCGGAATTAACAGGGAGCGGATAACAGGGAGAACGTGTTTCCTGAACAGGGAGCGGGCGCCAAAATAACAGGGAGAACCGGTCGTCAGAACAGGGAGGCCTTTTCGGATAACAGGGAGAGCCGGTCGTCAGGCGGGGCCGGATTTCGCGTCGCCCGTTTCACCCGCAAAATTCCTCCTTTCGTCGGGGGCGAGGGCGAAATTGCAGCTTGATCCGGGGGGCGGGGTCAAGGCGACCCTAGCGCGCCGCCGGCCGGTTCGGGCTGCCCTCCAGCCACCGGGGCGGCTGGTCCGCATTGGCCACCTTCTCGACCAGGGCGAACCAGAAGCGGTGGAACGTCGCCTGGGCCTCGAAGTCGATCGGGGTGGTCATGTCGTCCTGGGGCGCGTGGTAGCGGCGGCGGTACCAGTCGAGGTAGCGCGGCTCGGCGACCGGATCGCCGGGCTCGAAGCCGAACAGGAAGCTCACCCCCGGAACCCCGCCCTGCCAGAACGGCCAGTGGTCGGTGCGGCGCAGCAGGCCGCGCTCGGGCTCGAGGTCCGCGCGCACCCGGATGCCCATCGGCCCGGCCACCTCGCGCACGCTCTGGCCCAGGGTCGAGTCGTCCAGCCCCAGGGTGGTAAGGATGGTCAGGGGATAGAGCGGCCGCAGCTGGTCGAGGTTGAGCACCGCCACCGGCCGCGGCGCCCCGGGCGTCGGATGGTCCGCCAGCCAGCGCGAGCCCAGCAGCCCCTTCTCCTCGCCCGTCACCGCCGCGAAGATCACCGGCCGCCGGAACCCCTTGCCCCTGCGGGCGTCCGCCAGGGTGATCAGGGTGGCGACATAGGCCGCGTCGTCCAGCGCCCCGTTGTAGAGGCTGTCGCCGTCCACCGGCGTGCCGAAGCCGTAGCCGTCCAGGTGGGCGATCAGCAGCACCGGCTGGTCCGCCAGCGCCGGGTCGGTCCCGGGCAGCACCCCGATGACGTTGGGCGAAGAATAGCTGCGCCGCCGCAGCGCGAACCGGGCCTCCAGCCGCGCCTGCAGGTCAAAGCTCGGCATGGGCTCGCCCCGACCGCCCGCCGCCAGGATCGCCGCGCCGTCCCGGCCGGAGGCGCGCGCGATCTTCGGGAAGGCCTCGGCGCTGAGGCGCAGCACGGGAATGTCGCCGCGCTGGGGCCGGGCGGGGGCGAAGGCGACGGTGCGGGCGTAGGCGAGCGGCCAGCGGGCCGGCTCCTCGACGAAGCCCGGGTCGTCCACGCGGATCACCCCGGCCGCCAGGCCCTGTTTGGCGGCGTCGACCTGCTGGCTGCTGGAGGGCTGGCCCGCCCGGCGCGCGCCGAAGCAGACCACCACCGCGCCCGTGATGTCGGCCATGTCCTGGGGCCGGCAGTAGCCGCGGAAGGTCAGCGGCCCGGCCAGGGCCTCGGCGTCGCCGCCCAGGCCCATGTTGAAGTGGGGCGCGACCGACACGTCGTGCAGGAAGCGCAAGGAGAGGGGAACGCCGCCCAGCATGTCGGGGGTGACGGTGAACGCCGTGCCCTCGGCCACCACCTCGATGTCGTCGACGGCGATCGGCTGCAGGAACCCGCCGCCCTCGCCCGCAGGCTTCAGCCCGGCGCGGGCGAAGCGCTGGGCGACGTAGGCCGCGGCCCGGTCATAGCCGGCCGAGCCCGTGTCGCGGCCCTCCATGGCGTCGCCCGCCAGCGCCCCGGTGGTCGCCCACCAGGCGGCGGTCTGGGGGTCGGGGGCGGCCGGCGGCGCGGCGAAGGCCGAGAGCGCGAGCGCCAGGCCCGCCAGGGCGAGGTTTCGGACGGTGGTCATGGCAGGGCTCCCCCGGGGGCGAGGAGGGTCACACACGACCGCAGGAACCCCTGGCGGTCGCCC
>CAZRKY010000179.1:0-7059 GCA_964600375.1 uncultured Caulobacteraceae bacterium
GATTGATCCGGTCTTCCTGGTTCTTCAGGCCCGCGAAGGACATCTTGGTGCCCGACACGACCTTGCCCGGCGCGGCCAGGAACTGGTCCAGCGCGTCGTAGGTCCAGTTCGGCGCTTCCGCCTTGTGACCGACCATGGCCTCGGAATAGCTGAAGCCCGGGTGGCTGGCGACCGGCCGGCCCACCACGCCCATCAGGCCTGGACCGATGCCGTTGGCGTCCAGCTTGTGGCACGAGGCGCACTTCTTGAACTGGTTCTCGCCGGCGGCCAGGTCGGCGCTCGCCAGCACCACGCCCCAGTCAGGCGGCAGCTGCGGCGTCGCCGGACCGTCGGTCGGGCCCTCGGCCACTTCGATGTTGTAACCCATCTTCTCCGGCGGTTCGGAGGCGAACATGCGGGTCGAAACCTCGCGCACCCCCAGAATGACCAGCCCTGTCGCCAGGGCCGCGCCGAAGATCTTGTTCCAGTGAAGGTCGCCGCTCATGCCGTTTTCGTAAGCCCTTGGAGCCGGATTCTTGCGCCCGGCTCTCTTACACGCTACCGCCGCCCGCGCAACAGAACAGAAGCCACGAAGTGAACCCGATCGTCATCATCCCCGCCCGGATGGCCGCAACCCGCCTTCCGGACAAGCCTTTGGCCGATATCGGCGGGGTCCCGATGATCGTGCGCGCTATGCGTCAGGCCCGGGCCGCAAACATCGGTCCGGTGGTGGTCGCGGCCGGAGACCAGGCCATCGTCGACGTCATCGAGGCGGCCGGGGGCAATGCGATTCTCACCGATCCGAACCTGCCGTCGGGCACCGACCGGGTCCGCGCGGCGCTGGATATCTACGATCCGGACCAGATCCACGACGTGATCATCAACCTGCAGGGCGACATGCCGTTCGTCGGCCCGGACATCCTGACCGCCGCCACGGCCCTGTTCGCGGCCCGCCCGGACCTGCAGATGGGCACCCTGATCGCGCCCGAGGACTCTCCCGCCGACCGCGGCAATCCCGACGTGGTCAAGGCGGTGGTGGCCCTGCCGCACGGGGCGACCCAGGGGCGGTGCCTGTATTTCACCCGCTCGAGCCTCTACGGCGAGGGCCCGGTCTGGCGTCACATCGGCCTCTATGGCTACCGCCGGGGCGGGCTGCAGGCCATGGCCGCCGCGCCCAGCCCGCTGGAGCAGCGCGAAAAGCTGGAGCAACTGCGCGCGCTCGAGCTGGGGGTCGAGATCTGGGCCGCCATCGTCGACGCCCCGCCGCTCTCGGTCGACAACCCCGGCGACCTCGAGGCCGCCCGCGCCCACGCGAGCACCCTGTCATGAGCAGCGTCCCCTCCATCGCCTACCAGGGCGAGCCCGGCGCGTTCAGCCACGAAGCCTGCCGTACCTGGTTCCCCAGCCACCGCCCCGAGGCCTGCCCGACCTTCGAGGACGCCTTCGAGGCGGTGCAGTCGGGCCGCTGCGCGCTGGCCATGATCCCGGTCGAGAACTCGGTCGCCGGCCGGGTGTCGGATGTCCACCACCTGCTGCCCAAGTCGGGGCTGAAGATCGTCGGCGAGCACTTCCTGCCCATCCGCATGCAGCTGATAGCCAATCCGGGGACCCGGCTCGAGGACGTGACGGTGGCCGCGTCCCACCCGATGGCGCTGCTGCAGTGCCGCCTGACCCTGCGCAAGCTGGGCCTGAAGGCCGAGGTGGTCGCCGACACCGCCGGCGCCGCCAAGGCCCTGGCCGAAGAGCCCGACCCCACCCGCGCCGCGGTCGCCTCGGGCATCGCCGCCGAACTCTACGGCCTCACCATCCTGAAGCAGGACATCGAGGACGCCCACGGCAACACCACCCGCTTCCTGGTGCTGACGGCCGAGGCCCAGCCGCCCGCGCCTGCGCCCGGCGCGGCCTGCATGACCAGCTTCGTCTTCCGGGTGAAGAACCAGCCGGCCTCGCTCTACAAGGCGCTGGGCGGCTTCGCGACCGGCGGGCTGAACATGACCAAGCTGGAGAGCTACACCGAGGACGGCGGCTTCTCCTCGACGGTCTTCTACTGCGAGGTCGAAGGCCGACCTGACGACCCGGCCGCGGCGCGGGCCTTCGAAGAGGTGAAGTTCTTCTCCTCGAGGTTCGAGATCCTGGGGGTCTATCCCTCCGATCCCGCCCGCCGGGGCGAGGCGCGCTAGTCAGCCCTCAAACCCCTCGACCCAGGCGTCGAGCAGGGTGCGGGCGATGGCCAGGGAAGGCGGCGGCAGCACGCCGTCCCAGCCTTTCTCGTTGCTCAGCACCTGGCGCATCTCGTCGCGGGTGAACCAGCGAACGGATTCCAGCTCGGTCTGGTCGGGGCGGGCGTCGTCGTCGGACACTTCGGCGATCAGGCCGATCATCAGGTTGGACGGGAAGGGCCAGGGCTGGCTCGAGTGGTAGGCGACGCGCACCGCGGTCAGGCCCGCCTCCTCCTGCAGCTCGCGGGCGCAGGCCTCCTCGATGGATTCTCCGGGCTCCAGGAAGCCCGCCAGCGCCGACATCCGCCCCGCCGGCCATGCCGCCTGGCGGCCAAGCAGGCAACGGCCCTCGAACACCGGCAGCATGATGGTGACCGGGTTCACGCGGGGGAAGTGCTCGGTGCGGCACGACGCGCAAAGCCGCTTCCAGCCGCCGTCGACCACTTCGCTGGGGTGGCCGCACTTCGAACAGAACGGGTGGTGGTCGTGCCAGTCGAACAGGCTCTTGGCGGTGGCGGCGAGCCCGGCTTCGGGCCCGGGCAGGATGACGCCGGCGCCGCGCATCTCCTGGAAGCGCCCGAGACCCGACAGGGGACCCGCGCAGGGGTCGGCCGCGTCCGAAAACTCGACCCCGAACACCGGCGCGTCCTGCCAGAGCCCCAGGAACAGGGCCTCGCGGCCGGCGGCGTCCTCGGCCATGGCCAGGTTGAGATAGGCCAGCCGCTCGGCGTCGCCCGCAGGCTCGACCAGCACCTCGCCCTTCCACATCCCCACCGCCATGGCGTCGGCGTGGGCGCGCTGGGCGGCGATCCAGTCCGGGTCGCCGCGGCGGTCCGAAGCGCGGTCGAGCGGGTTGCCGGCGAAGGTGTTGGTGAAGCGGGACAGGGCCATGGCGGCTATCTAGGGCGAGCGGGGCCTCGGCGCTACGGCCCGCTTGGACCTTTCTCCCGCACCCGCTAAGACCCCGCCCATGACCGATCAGAAAAAGGGCTGGTTCTCGCGCCTCACCGAGGGGCTGTCGAAGACCACCAAGCAGCTCACCGAATCCGTGGTCGCCTCCTTCGTGGAGACCAAGGAGCCGCTTGACGAGGCCAAGCTCGACGAGCTGGAGGAGATGCTGATCGAGGCCGACCTCGGCCCCGCCGCCGCCGCGCGCATCCGCGAGCGCTTCGCCGAGCTGCGCTTCGGCAAGGTCTCCAACGAGACCGAGGTCAAGGAAGCCCTGGCCGAGGCGGTCGCCGCCGAGCTGGTTCCCAATCAGGCGACCTTCGACCCCCTGGGCGGCGAGAAGCCCTTCGTGGTGCTGTTCGTGGGCGTCAACGGATCGGGCAAGACCACGACGCTGGGCAAGATCGCCGCCGACCTGGTCCGCAAGGGCGCCAAGGTGCTGGTCGTCGCCGCCGACACCTTCCGCGCCGCCGCCGTCGAGCAACTCAAGGTCTGGTCCGACCGCGCCGGGGCCGAGTTCATGCATCGTCCGCCCGGCGGCGACGCCGCGGGCCTGGCCTTTGACGCCTACGAGCGGGCGAAGAAGGAGGACTTCGACGTCGTCCTCATCGACACCGCCGGTCGCCTGCAGAACAAGCAACAGCTGATGGACGAGCTTCTGAAGATCGTCCGCGTGCTCAAGAAGATTGATCCGGACGCCCCGCACGAAACCCTGCTGGTGCTCGACGCCACCGTCGGACGCAACGCGCTCGCCCAGGAACAGATCTTCGGGCGCACGGCCTACGTAACCGGTGTGGTGATGACCAAGCTGGATGGCACCTCGCGCGGCGGCGTCCTCGTGCCCGTCGCCCAGGCCTCGGACGCCCCGATCAAGCTGATCGGCGTGGGCGAGACCATCGACGACCTTCAACCCTTCGACGCGCGCGCCTTCTCCCGCTCGCTGGTCGGCCTGACCGAGGAGCCCGCGCGATGAGCGAGACGACCGAGAAGAAGCGCCCGGCCTGGATTCGCAGCGCCGTGGATTTCGGGGCCCTGGTGGCCTTCATGGCGGCCTTCGGGGTCCTGCGCCTGCGCGGCGTCCCCGGCCAGGAAGCCATCGTCCAGGCCACCTGGGTGCTGATGGGCGCCTCGGCGGTGGCGCTGCTCGCCGGCTGGCTGCTGGAGAAGCGCCTGGCCTGGCTGCCCGCGATCGCCGGCGGTTTCGCCCTGGTGTTCGGCGCCCTGACGGTCTTCTTCCACGATCCCAGCATCATCAAGATCAAGCTGACGGTGCAGAACGGCATCCTGGCGCTGGTGCTGCTGGGCAGCCTGCTGGCCGGCAAGAACGTCGGCAAGGCGTTGCTGGGCTCGGCGGTGGTCATGCCGGACGAGGCCTGGCGGACCCTGACCCTGCGCTACGGCCTCTATTTCGCGGCCTGCGCCATCGCCAACGAGGTGGTCTGGCGCACCCAGAGCGATGACTTCTGGGTGCTGACCTTCCGCCCGGCGCTGTGGATCACCGCCCTGATCTTCGCCGTCGCCAATGTGCCCTTCATGATGAAGCACATGCGCGACCCCGAGGCGAAGGACGCGGTTCCCGAACCCCCCGACAGCGGCCTCTAGGGCTCCAGGGGCAGGCCCTGGCCCGGCAGGGGCTTGCCGACCTGACCGGCCGGATTCGTGTACGGAGCGAATAATTCGCGCTCCCGGCTATCCAGCCAGTGGCCCAGCGCCCACCGGACGGTTTCGAAGGAGATGTCGTCCCAGGGGATGTCGGCCCAGCGGAACAGCTCGACCTCCAGGCTCTCCTCGCCGGCGTGGTAGCCGCCCTTGAGGCGGGCGCGGCGATAGATGTGGACCTGGCCGCGCGGCAGGATGTCGTACATGGCCAAAAGGCCGTCGACCTCGATCTCGGCGCCGGCTTCCTCGAGGGTTTCGCGCCGGGCCGCGTCCTCCGTGGACTCCCCCAGTTCCATGAAGCCCGCGGGCAAGGTCCAGTAGCCCCGGCGCGGCTCGATGGCGCGCTTGCACAGCAGGATGGAGACCTGCTCCAGCGGAACTGCGTCCGGGCCGTGGGGCGGTCCGCCCTCGGCGTGGGCCACGACGGCGCCGGCCACGATCTTGGGATTGCGGTAGTCGATGAAGCCGCAATGGTCGCAAACGTCGCGTTCCTTGTCCTCGCCCGGGGCGACGCGGACGGTGAAGGCAGGCTGTGGAGTGTCGGTCATGGCCGGAGCCTAGCCAATTTACCGCCCGCGCAAAGCCCGATCACGCGCTTCCGTGCACGGACCAACTGTCGCCAATCTGTCTTGGATCGGTGTTATATGCCCCACCACCTTGAGAGGGGGGTCCGATGTCCAAAGCCAAACGCAAGCGCTCCGACGGAGCCGCGGGGCTGCTTGATGCCTCCCCGAGCCACCTGATGCACCGCGTGCTGCAGGTGGCGCTCGACATCTACGCCGAGGAGACCGGACCGGGCGCGCCCACCCAGCGCCAGTACGCCGTGCTGGCGGCGGTGGCCCAGAACGAGGGCCTGACCCAGACGGACCTGGTCCACGCTACCGGCATCGACCGCTCCACCCTGGCCGACCTTGTGGCCCGGATGATGGGCAAGGACCTCTTGGCCCGCGAGCGCTCGACCACCGACGGCCGCGCCAACACGGTCAGCCTGTCGGCCAAGGGGCGCGAGGCGCTGGAGGCCGCTCGGCCCCGCGTCGAGGCGGCCGACAAGCGCATCCTGGGCCTGCTGTCCGGCGGCAAGCGCTCGACCCTGATGAAGGTGTTGGGCGACCTGGCCCACGCCGGCGAGACCGCCAAGGAAGCCGGCGGCGCGAAGGCCGCGAAGAAGGCGGAGAAGGCGCGCAAGAAGGCCGAGAAGGAAGCCGCCAAGGCCGCGAAGCCGAAGAAGGTGAAAGCCGAGAAGGCGCCCAAGCCGGCCAAGCCGCCGAAGCCTTCAAAGGCCGCCAAGCCGGCGAAACCCGCAAAGGCGCCCAAGGCCGAGAAGGCTGCGAAGCCGGTCAAACCGCCCAAGGCGGCAAAACCCTCCAAGGCGCCGAAGCCTGCCAAGGCTGCCAAGCCCGCCCCGGCCCCGACCCCCGAAGAGCCCCCGGCCGACTAGACCCGGATGTCGAGCAGCGTGCCCGGACGCGGGGGCCGCTCGGGCTCCTTGTCGGGGATGTTGACCTTGTTGACCTCCACGGCCGCCGCCTGACGGGCGACCGGGGCGGCGCGCGCTGCTTCGGCCAGCGGCGCCTGGGCCTGGGCCGCGTTCAGCGCCTGGGAGAAGAAGGCGCGCTGGGCGGCGCGCGCGGCGTCAACCGCCGACGGAGCCGCGCCCTGCGGGCGAGCCGGCGTCGTGGGCAGCATCGGGGGGCGGATCGGTGTGGTCACGGCCCAGATGTCGGCCGCCGATCGTCGAAATTTGGTTAACGAGAGCTTTCGTCCAGCGCCCGGACCAGCCGGTCGGTGTCACCGGGGCCCAGCGGCCCGGTGTGCTTGGCCGCGATCATGCCGCGCGCGTCGACGGCGAAGGTCTCGGGCACGCCGGAGATCCCCAGGTCGACGCCCGACGCGCCCTCCTGGTCGCTGACCACCACGGCGAAGGGATTGCCCAGCTCGGCCAGGAAGGCGCGTGAGTTCTCGGGCCGGTCCTTCCAGGCCAGGCCGACCACGCGCACGCCGCGCGCCTGGACCTGCAGCAGCTGGCCGTTCTCCTCGCGGCAGGGCGCGCACCAGGAGGCGAAGACATTGACCAGGGCCGGACCGCGGATTGCGCTGTTCAGCGCCACGGGCGGCCCGCCGTCCAGCGGCGTGACCAGGGAGGCGGGTACCGGCTTGCCGACCAGGGCATCAGGCTTGAACTGGGGATCGCGCTTCAGCGACCAGCCGATGAACAGGGCGGCCAGGGCGACCAGCGCGATCAGGGGCAGGAAGG
>CAZRKY010000180.1:0-7027 GCA_964600375.1 uncultured Caulobacteraceae bacterium
CAACGTCGACGGCGATAGCGCCGCGGCCATGCGCTACACCGAATGCCGTATGACCCCGGCGGCCCAGATGTTGCTGGCCGGGATCGACGAGAACGCCGTCGACTTCCGCCTGACCTACGATGAGAAGGACGAGGAGCCGATCGTCCTGCCGGCGGGCTTCCCCAACCTGTTGGCCAACGGTTCGGCCGGCATCGCCGTGGGCATGGCGACCTCGATCCCTCCGCACAACGTCGGCGAGCTGATCGACGCCTGCCAGCTGCTGATCGACAACCCCAAGGCCGAGCTCGACGAGCTGATGGCCTTCGTGCCGGGACCAGACTTCCCGACTGGCGGCGTGGCGGTCGAGCCGCGCGCCTCGATCCGCGAGGCCTTCGATACCGGCCGGGGCGGGGTGCGTCTGCGGGCCCGCTGGGAGCTTGAGGATCTCGGGCGCGGGACCTGGCGGATCATCATCACCGAGATCCCCTATCAGGTTCAGAAGTCGCGCCTGATCGAACAGCTGGCCGACCTGATCGAGCAGAAGAAGGCGCCGCTGCTGGGCGACGTGCGCGACGAGTCCGCCGAGGACGTGCGCGTCATCATCGAGCCCAAGTCCCGCAACGTCGAACCCGAAGTCCTGATGGAAAGCCTGTTCCGGGCCTCGGACCTGGAGATCCGCTTCCCGATCAACATGAACGTGCTGGACGCGCGCGGCACGCCGCGGGTCATGGGCCTGAAGGCCTGCCTGCGGGCGTTCCTGGATCACCGGCGCGAGGTGCTGGTGCGCCGATCGGAGTGGCGCGTCGGCAAGATCGAGAAGCGCCTGCACCTGCTGGACGGCCTTCTGATCGCCTTCCTAAACCTGGACGAAGTGATCCGCATCGTCCGCGAGGACGAGCATCCCAAGGCCGAGCTGATCGGCAGGTTCGCCCTGACCGAGCTCCAGGCCGACTTCATCCTCGACACCCGCCTGCGCCACCTCGCGCGGCTTGAGGAGATGGAGATCACCCGCGAGCACAAGACCCTGTCGGACGAGCGCGACGGTCTCTACGCCCTGATCAACTCCCAGGCCCGGCAGTGGACTCGCATCGGCAAGGAGCTGGCCGAGACGAAGAAGGTCATGGCCTCGCCGCGCCGCACCACCTTCGCCGACGCCCCGCAGATCGACGCCGCCGCCATCCTGGAGAGCACCGTCGAGCGCGAGCCGGCCACGGTGATCCTGTCCGAGCGCGGCTGGATCCGCGCCGCCAAGGGCAAGGTCGACGATCCCTCGGAGCTGAAGTTTAAGGAAGGCGACAAGCTCGGCTTCCTGGTCCCGTGCGAAACCACCGACAAGCTGCTGATCTTCGCCTCGGACGGTCGCTTCTTCACCGTCGGCGTCGACAAGCTGCCGTCTGCCCGCGGCCACGGAGAGCCGCTCCGGCTGATGGTCGATTTCGAGGAGAAGTCGAAGATCATCGCCGTCTTCGCCCACAAGCCCGGGCGGAAGCTCTTCCTCGCGTCGAAGGCCGGGTACGGCTTCATCCTTCCGGAGGAGGAGGCGATCGCCTCCAAGCGCGGCGGCAAGCAGACCCTGAACGGCGAGGCCGCCCTGGCCGTACCCGTCGACGGCGACCGGATCGCGGTCCTGGGCGACAACAACAAGGCCCTGATCTTCGCCGCCGACGAGCTTCCGGAGATGCCGCGTGGCAAGGGCGTGAAGCTGCAGAACTACCGCGACGGGGGCCTGCGCGACGCGATGGTCTTCTCGTCCGAGACCGGTCCGGAATGGGCGGAGACCGGCGGCCGCCGGCGCCAATGGCCGGACTGGCAAACCTACGTCGGCCGCCGGGCCGCGGCGGGCCGCATGGCGCCCAAGGGCATGAAGCGGCTGCGGGGCTGAGGGCGATTCTAGGTGAGCTTGCGCGACAGGATGTTCTCGATCGCCTTGCCCTTGGCGAGTTCGTCGATGAGTTTGTCCAGGTAGCGGATTTCACGCATCAGCGGCTCGGCGACGTCCTCGACCCGCACGCCGCAGACGACACCCTTGATCTCGCTTCTTGCCGGGTTCATCGCCGGGGCCTCGGCGAAGAATGTCCTGACGTCGGAGCCCGCCTCCAGTTGGGTGGTCAGGCCCCGGGGGGCATAGCCCGTCAGCCACTGGATGATCTGGTCGACCTCCGCGCGGGTGCGGCCCTTGCGCTCGGCCTTGGCGACCAGGGCCGGGTAGACCCTGGCGAAGCTCATCTTGTAGATGCGGTGCTCGGTCATCGGCCTGTTTGTCCGCGCGCCAACGGCGCCGAGCCTTCAACAAAGCAGAGCCCCGGCCCGGACTCCAGTCTCTCGGCTCTAGCGCGTGGCGTCGCCGTCCCGTCCGGGTTCGTACCGTGTCGCGACCGGCCGCTTGCTCCAGAGCCACCGGCAGATCGCCATCCCCCATCGGCCGACCACCGCCATGCCGAACAGGAACAGCCAGATCCGAACTGACTGGCCGACCATCAGGATCAGTGTGTCGCGGCCCTGTTCAACCCCGACGATGCCCACCAGCGCCAGGGCCGGATAGCTCAGCACTGCGAACGCCAGCCCCCACAGGAAGATCTTCAGCGATGCGACGCTGAACAGCTTGCTGACGCCGAACAGCTCGTACAGGGCGAGCACAAGCATCGGCCCCGTCAGCGCAGCGGTTATGAGCTGTCCTTCCATGCGGCGGCCTCCCCGGGGCAGATTGCCCCGCTTTCCCCGCCGCGGCGAGCGCATTCGCCCTTTGCGCGCTAACGCCGTTCCGCTAGCCTTGCGCCGAACCTATCGGGGAAGACCATGATCACCTGGATCGTCATTGGCGTCGTCGTCGCCATCCTGCTGTTCCTCGTCGTCGGCAGCTACAACAAGCTCGTCGCGCTGGATCAGACCGCCAACCAGTCGTTCGCCGATATCGACGTGCAGCTGAAGCAGCGCCACGACCTGATCCCCAATCTTGTCGAGACCGTGAAGGGCTACGCCGCCCACGAAGCCGGCACGCTGGAGGCGGTCATCACCGCGCGCAACCGCGCCACCCAGGCCAGCGGCGTCGAAGACAAGGTCCAGGCCGAGAACATGCTGACCGGCGCGCTCGGCCGCCTGTTCGCGCTTTCGGAGGCCTATCCGGACCTGAAGGCCAACCAGAATTTCCTCAGCCTGCAGGGCGAACTGTCGGACCTGGAGAACAAGCTCGCGGCCGCGCGCAGGTTCTTCAACAACGCCGTCAGCGAGTTCAACGCCGTGCGCCGTGCGTTCCCGACCATCCTGTTCGCCGGGATGGTTGGCTACGGCAAGGACCGCACCTTCTTCGACGTGGGCAATGATCAGCGCGCGACGATGGAAGCCGGCGCCCCGCAGGTGAAGTTCAACTAGCGTTCGATTCGTGGGCGCCGTCGGCCTCAAGACCTGGATCTGGCAGAATAACTTCCGCTCGCTACTGCTGCTGGCGGGGTTTCCCGTCCTGCTGATCGGACTGATCTGGTGTCTCCAGCTGGGTCTGATCGGGATGGAGATGGCCCCGACCACAGGGTCGTTCGCAGGCGACCTTGGCATGTCCACCGGCTGGCTGGCCGCCACCGCGCCCCTGGCGCTGGCGCTGTCCGGAGGCTGGTACGGCATCGCCTGGGTCGGCCACCAGGGCATTATCGACCTGGCCACGGGTGCCAAGAAGGTCGAGCGCAAGGATGTGCCCGATCTCTACAACCTGCTTGAGAACCTCTGCATCTCGCGCGGCCAGCCGATGCCGGGCCTGCGGATCGTCGAGGTCTCGCAGATGAACGCCTGGGCCAGCGGTCTGTCGGACAAGGGCGCGGTCATCACCGTCACCCGCGGCCTGCTGAACGCGCTGAACCGCGACGAGCTGGAGGCGGTGCTCGCCCACGAACTGACGCACGTCATCAATCGCGACATGCGACTGACCGTCGTGGCGGCCGTTTTCGCCGGCGTCATCACCCTGATCTGCGAGCTCTTCTTCCGCATGCTGCGGTTCGGCGGTTCTGGCGGCTCCAGCCGTTCGCGGAGCAGCGGCGGCGGGGGCGGGGCGGGGGCCCTGATCCTGATCGCCATCGCCGCGGCGGCAGTCGCCTATCTGCTTGCCCTGCTGGTGCGGGCGGCGATCTCCCAGAAGCGCGAGTTTCTGGCCGACGCCGGCTCGGTGGAGCTGACCAAGAACCCCGACGCCATGATCAGCGCGCTGCAGAAAATCTCGGGCCACGCCGACATCCAGGCGCCGCGCGACATCCAGGCCATGTTCATCGAGCACCCGGGCGAAGGCCTGTTCGCCAGCCACCCGCCGATCGACAAGCGCATCGAAGCGCTTGTGAAGTTCGCCGCCGGCCACGACTACGCCGCCGAACGCGCCGCTGCGGTGGCGAATGTCGGGACGTCGGTGCCGACCAGCTAGAGTTCTTCGGGCGGGATATCGTCCAGCGCCACCCAGCCGCCGGGCTTGAGCAGCTGCAGCGGGCGGAAGCGGGACTTGTAGTCCATCTTCGGCGAGCCCTGCACCCAATAGCCCAGGTAGACGTAGGGCAGGCCGGTCAGGCGCGCCTGGACCACGTGGTCGAGGATCACGAAGCTGCCCAGGCTGTTCCGGGCCAGATGGGGTTCGTAGAAGCTGTAGACCAGCGACAGGCCGTCCGCGAGCAGGTCCACCAGCGCGCAGGCGATCAGGTCTCCCGGGCCGCGATCCTGCGACGGCGCGCGGTATTCGATGACGTGGGTGCGCACGGCGGTGTCTTCGACCATGGCGACGTAGTCAGGCCAAGTCATGTCGCTCATCCCGCCGCCGCCGTGGCGAGCGTTCAGGTAACGCCTCAGAAGTTCGAACTGTTCGGCGGTCGCCTCGGCCTCGACGAGGTGGCGGGTGAAGCCGCCGTTGCGTTCGAGAATTCGGCGCTCTGAGCGCGAGAAGACGTATGCCTCGACCGGCAGGCGCGCCGAGACGCAGGCGTCACACGCTTCGCAGGCGGGCCGGTAGGCGATGTTCTGGGAGCGACGGAACCCAATTTGTGTGAGGCTGTCATTGACGCTCGCGCCGTCGGACAGGGGCAGGTGGGCGAAGACCTTGCGTTCGAAACGGCCGTCGAGGTAGGGGCACGGCGACGGGGCCGTGAGATAAAACCTCAACTGACGTGTCGAAAAATGCTGGGTCACGGCCCGGTGTCTCTACCTCCGCAGGGATTAGTCCCCATCCTGCAGGCGCCTGCAAGCGACTTCGCGCCGCAGGGTCACAGGCTTGAATCCGACGGCAGCACCGGCGCCTCGCGCAACAGGACGATGGCAATGCGGCGGTTGCCCGCCAGGGTCGGGTCGTCGGGATAGAGCGGATCGGAATTGGCTTTGCCAGACACCTGGTAGACCCGGTCGGCGTCGACGCCGGCGCTCTGGATGATGGCGCGAGCCGCGTCGGCCCGGGCGGCGGAGAGCGGCCAGTCGTTGTCGTGGCGGCTGCCCGGAGTAGCGCTGGTGTGGCCCGTCACCGTCACTCGGTTGGGCAGTTGGACGATCACCCGGGACACAGCCCGCAGCAGCAGCCGGGCGCGGTCATTGGGGCGCGACGAGTTCGGCTCGAACATCGAGCGGCCTTCCTGGTCGATCAGCTGGATCCGCAGGCCTTCGGGTGTCTGGTCGATCAGGATCTGGCGCGACAGTTCTGCCAGTTCGGGCATGTCCTTCATGGCCTGGCGCAGGGACTGGGCGGCGCTCTGGAAGGCGGCTTCCTCGCGGCGTTGCTGTTCTTCCTTGATGGCGGCGTCGCTGGCGTTCTCGAGCGCGCCGGCGGTCGAGCTCTGGCCCGCTGCGGCGGCGTCGGTGGGCGCTTCGGGGGCCAGCTGGCTGACCACGGCGGAGGAGCCCTCGTTCTTGGCGCCGTCGTCGCCCAGGGCCGTCCCGCCCAGGATGCCGCCCGACCCGGAGGTCGATTCGGAGACGCTGGCGGGGGCGAAGTAGTCGGCGATGCCGCGTTTCTGTTCCGGGCTGGTGGTGTTGATCAGCCACATCAGCAGGAAGAAGGCCATCATGGCGGTGACGAAGTCGGCGTAGGCGACTTTCCAGGCGCCGCCATGGTGGCCGCCGCCCTCGACTTTCTTCACCTTCTTGATGATCACCGTGGTGTCCATCATCGCCATGGGCGCGGTCTCCTGGAATCCTGGGAGGACCTTCGACGCTTAAGGTTAAGGGGGCATTGCCGAAGCGGTTGCGCGCGGCCCCGGCGCGGCCTAGTCGGAACCGTGGATGACGCTTCAAGAGAATACCGCCGGGCCCTGGGCTCCTTCGCGACCGGCGTGACCGTCGTGACGGCCGAGGACGCCGAAGGCGCGCTGGGCCTGACGGTCAATTCCTTCACCTCGGTGTCGCTGGAGCCCCGGCTGGTGCTGTGGTGCCTGGACGACGTCTGCGACCGCCGCCACGTCTTCCACAGCGCGTCCCGGTTCGCGGTCAACGTCCTGCGGGCGGGCGACGAGGACCACTCGCGCCGGTTCTCCAAGGGGGCCTGGCGGCTGGAGCCGGGCGAGGTCGAGCACGGCCCGGGCGGCGCGCCGCGGCTGAAGGGCGCGCTGGCGCGGTTCGACTGCGAGGTGCGTGAGCGCATCCAGCTGGGCGACCACCAGGTCATCGTCGGCGAAGTGCTGGCCTTCGACGCCCGCGACGGCGAGGGGCTGGTCTACTTCCGCGGCCAGTACGGACGCTTCGACGGGGGAGACGCATGAAGATCGGTTTCGCCGGCCTTGGGGTCATGGGCGGTCCCATGGCGGGGCACTTGATCAAAGCCGGTCACGAGGTCTCCGGTTTCAACCGCTCGCCGGACAAGGCGCAGGCGTGGGCCGAGCGCACCGGCGGCCGCAACGCCGGGACGGCGCGCGAGGCGGCCAACGGCGCCGAGATATTCGTGCTTTGCGTCGGGCGTGACAGCGATGTGGCGGAGGTCGTGGCCGACGCCCTGCCGACGCTGGCGCCGGGCGCCGTGCTGGTCGATCACACCACGACCTCGGCGCGCCTGGCCCGCGAAATGGCCGAACTGTGCGCGGCCTCTGGCCGGGAATTCATCGAC
>CAZRKY010000181.1:0-6871 GCA_964600375.1 uncultured Caulobacteraceae bacterium
ACCCAAGGTGTCTCATGCGCCTACATGTAGAAGCTGATACGCCTGCCGGCAGGGTCCTAACCCTGCAAGAGTACGAGCAAGCCTACGCCAACGATGCAGCGCTTGGGGGTGTTCTTTCGGCCATATCGGGTCTGCGAAGTTTTCTGTTTATGGGCTGCAGCCTGATTCAGGACCGAACGATTGCGGCGCTCCAACAGATACAAGCCGCTGCAGTCGTTGATCTGCCCCGCCACTACGCCTTCCTGCCGCAACCTGAACCTGGCCAACGACAGGCTCGACGACAGTTCCTTCTAGCTGCCGGTGTCAACCCAATTTACTACCCGCCGGGCAACCCGGGACAACACGTTGAAGACCTGTTGGTGACACTGATGGAAGGCGGCCTTGAATAGAAAATGAGCGGCTTCTCGGAGGACATCATCGAGCAGGCCGGGATCGACATCCTCAAGGACCTCGGCTGGCTGCATCTGCCCGGGCCGGCCATAGCGCCGGACGGAAGCGCGCCGCAGCGGCAGGCGTTCTCGCAGGCCGTCCTGCTGCCGCGCCTTGAAAAGGCAATCGCGGCGCTCAACCCTTCGGTTCCGGACGCGGCGCGCGAGGAGGCGATCCGCAAGCTGCTGGTGTCGGAGACCGGATCGCTGGTTGAGGAGAACCGGCGCATCCACAGGCTGCTGACCGAGGGCGTATCGGTCGAGTATCGCGACGAGCGTGGCCGCATCGTCGGGGACAAGATCTGGCTGCTGAACCTCGACAACGTTGATGCCAACGACTGGCTGGTGGTCAACCAGTTCACAGTGGTGGAGGGCAGCTTCAACCGTCGGCCCGACCTCGTGCTGTTCGTCAACGGTCTGCCGCTGGCGGTGCTGGAGCTGAAGAACGCGGCGGCCGCGAACGCCACCATCGGCGACGCCTTCCACCAGCTTCAGACCTATCTGAACCAGATTCCCAGCCTGTTCCGCACCAACGCCGTGATGGTGACCTCGGACGGCATGGAGGCGCGCATCGGTTCGCTGACCGCCAACGCCGAACGGTTCATGCCCTGGCGGACGGTGACCGGCGACGACCTGGCGCACCGGGGCGATCCGGAGCTGGACACCCTGTTGCGCGGCGTGTTCGACCGCGAGCGGTTCCTGGCCTTGATCCGCGACTTCATCGTCTTCGGAGACGCGGGCCAAGGCCCGTTCAAGATCATCGCCGGCTATCACCAGTTCCACGGCGCGCGAAAGGCCGTGCGCGAGGCGGTGGACGCCAGCCGACCGGACGGCGACCGCAAGATCGGGGTGATTTGGCACACGCAAGGGTCGGGCAAGAGCTTCCTGATGGCCTTCTTCGCCGGCCTGGTGGTCAAGGCGCGGGAGCTGGAGAACCCGACCATCGTGGTTCTGACCGACCGCAACGACCTGGATGACCAGCTTTTCTCGACCTTCGGCCTGTGCGGCGACCTGATCCGCCAGCGACCGGAACAGGCGGACAGCCGCGAGGACCTGAAGCGCCTGTTGGGCCGCGCGTCGGGCGGGGTGATCTTCACGACGATCCAGAAGTTCTCGCCCGAGCGGGGCGAGGAGGCGTTCCCTCTGCTGACCGACCGACGCAACGTCATCGTCATGGCCGACGAGGCGCACCGCAGCCAGTACGGCTTCGATGCGGTGCTGAACCAGCAGACGGGCGTGCGACGGTACGGCTACGCCCACTACATCCGCCAAGCGATGCCGAATGCCTCGTTCATCGGGTTCACCGGGACGCCCATCGAGGCGGGGGACGTGAACACGCCCGCGATCTTCGGCGACTACATCGACATCTACGACATCAGCCGCGCGGTCGAGGACGGCGCGACGGTCCCGATCTATTACGAGAGCCGGCTGGCGCGGATCGAACTGGATGAGGACGAGAAGCCGAAGATCGACGCCGAGATCGAGGCGCTGGTCGAGGACGAGACGCTCACGGCGGCGGAACAGGCCAAGGCCAAATGGTCGACGGTCGAGGCGCTGGTCGGGGCCCACAAGCGGCTTGAGCAAATCGCCGCCGACCTTGTGACGCACCTTGAGGCGCGCATCGAGGCCATGGACGGCAAGGCCATGGCGGTGTGCATGAGCCGCCGCATCTGCGTGGCGCTGTACGACGAGATCATCAAGCTACGCCCGACGTGGCATTCGGCGGAGGACGCGGAAGGGTCGATCAAGATCGTCATGACCGGATCGGCGTCCGATCCGCTGGCGTGGCAACAGCACATCGGCAACAAGCGCCGCCGCGACCTGCTGGCCAAACGCGCCCGCGACCCGGCCGATCCCCTGCGCCTCGTGCTGGTGCGCGACATGTGGCTGACCGGCTTCGACGCGCCGTGCATGAACACCATGTACGTCGACAAACCCATGCGCGGTCACGGGTTGATGCAGGCCATCGCGCGGGTGAACCGGGTGTTCCGCGACAAGCCCGGCGGGCTGGTGGTCGACTACATCGGCATCGCGCAGAACCTGAAGAAGGCGCTGGGCGACTACACCGAAACCGATCGCGAGCAGACCGGCATCAAGGAAGAAGACGCCGTCGCGGCCATGCTTGAACGCTACGAGGTTCTCTGCGGCATCTTCCACGGCTTCGACTACGGTCCGGGCATCCACGGCCAACCGATGGAGCGCCTGAAATGCCTGGCCGGCGCCATCGACTGGGCGCTGAAGTGGGGGGAGAGCGAGGCCGCCAAGGTCGCCGCGCCTGAAGACAAGAAGAAGGCGCACCGGCGCTACCTCGATCTCGTGCTGGAGCTTTCCAAGGCCTATGCGCTGGCGTCCGCCAGCGACGAGGCGCGGAAAATCCGCGACGAGGTCGGGTTCTTCCAGGCCGTGCGCGCGGCCATCGCCAAGAGCACTGCGAGCGGCAAGCTGAGCCAGGCCGACAAGACCTTTGCGGTCCAGCAGTTGATCGACCGGGCCGTTGCGTCGGCGAGCATCATCAACATCCTCGAAGTCGCGGGCATCGAGGCGCCCGATATCTCCATCCTGTCCGACGAATTCCTCATGGAAATCCAGGGCATGGAGAAGAAGAACCTCGCCCTGGAGGCGCTGAAGAAGCTGCTCGCTGGTGAGATCAGCAGCCGGATGAAGACCAATCTGGTCGAGAGCCGGGCGTTCTCGAAGCGTTTGGAAGACGCGGTAGCGCGCTATCACGCAGGCACCATCTCGGCGCTGGAGATGATCCAGGAACTGGTCGCCATGGCCAAGGACCTGAAGGCGGCCGGCGAGCGCGGCGAGGCCATGGGGATGAACCCTCAGGAGGTCGCCTTCTATGCGGCGCTGGCGGAGAACGACAGCGCCGTGGAGGCAATGGGGGATGAGCGGTTACGGGTGATCGCTCACCAATTGTTGGAGCAGCTCAAGGCCAACGTGACGGTCGACTGGCACCAGCGAGAGAGTGCGCGGGCGCGTATGCGGGTGCTGGTGCGGCGCATCCTGCGTCAGTTCGGCTATCCGCCCGACCTCGCCGACGAGGCGGTGCAGACAGTGTTGGCGCAGGCCGAAATTCTGCTGCGCGAGCTCTAGCTCCTACCCCCCAAACGCCCGCGCCCGGAACCGCTGCAGCTCCCACAGGTCGTTGCGGCTGAACGCCAGCTTGGGCCAGATGGCGCGCAGCAGGGGCTTGCCCAGTTTGGCTTCCAGCGCCGCCAGGCGGTCGAACTTCTCGCGGTCCTCGGGGCCGGGGGTCAGGGGGGCGGGGTGTTCGCCGGTTTGGCCGTTGTCGTCGGCGCTCAGCATGATCTCCTCGGCGCGCAGGACCAGCTCGGTCTTGAGCGCGATGTATTCCATCAGGTCGGCCTGGGCGGCGCGGCCGTGGCGGCTGAAGCGGTGGGCCAGGGTGTTCAGCGCCTGGCCGGTGGGGGACTGGGCGAAGGCGCCGGCGCGGATGTCGGCCAGGGCCCGGGCGTGGGCGTCGCGGTCGGCCTCGATCCAGCGGGTGGCGGCCTGCTCGCCGCGGGTGAAGACCAGCAGCAGCGTCATGGGCACCAGGACGAAGGTCAGGACCATGGCCAGCATGGGGTTGTGGGCGAAGTGGTTGAAGGCCGAGTGCAGCACGGTCGCCAGCGCCAGGCCGGGCAGGAAGAGCAGGGGGTTGAAGCGGTAGTGGTGGGCGGCGCCCTCGGCCTGGCGCTCGGTCATCTCGTGGGCGATGACGGCGAACAGCGCGGTGGCGCCGCCGTGCATGACGGCTGTCCCTAAGCCGCGGACCAGCCAGGCGCCGACGTTGGCGTCGCCCTGGATGGTCAGGAACCAGGCGTTCTCGACCATGGAGAAGCCGGCCCCGATGGCGAAGCCGGTGACGGCGGCGTCCAGCTTGAAGCCGATGCGGTTGAGCGCGAACAGCAGCACGACCAGCAGGCCCTTGAGCGTTTCCTCGATGGGGGGCGCGATGTAGCGGCTGTAGCTGGAGAAGCCGATCGGAAAGCCGTCCATGACGCGCCAGTTGACCAGGAAGCTGGCGCCCGCGACGGCGCCGCCCAGGACCACGAGGACGGCGATCCAGCGCAGGCTGATCAGGTTGAACAGGTCGAAGCGGTCGAAGGCGATCAGCAGCACGATGACCGGGGTCACCGCGATGACGGCCTTCAATGCCAGATCCCAGTCCATCAGGCCCCTGTCCCCGCGCGGCGCGGCGCGAGGATAGCTGAACTGCGCAGGCGTGCGAACCGGGTGTGCGTAGGGGGCGAGTCGGGGGTGGGGTTGGTCCGGCGCCGCGTCACATGATCTTCAGGGACAGGAGCACTTCGTCGCCGCGGTCGCGGCCGTCCTCGTAGCCCCGCGCGTAGCCGACCGACAGGACCATGGGCAGGCGCAGGGCCACGGTGAAGTTGAAGTCGACCTGGCCGCCGATGGTCTGGAAGGTGCGGTCGGGGCCGAAGTTGGGCTGGGTGGCCAGGACGCCGGCGAAGAGGGCCGGGCGGGCGTTGGACAGGAAGAAGGACGAGACGCCCAGGTCGCGGAAGCGGATCGGCGGGAGGTTCACCTCGGCGATGACGCGGCCGAAGTTGCGCGCGTCGATCTCATTGATCTCGAAGCCGGGCAGGCTGTCGTAGTCGCGGTAGCGCTTCACCTCGCCGTCATCGACGTAGTTGTTGCCGTAGCCGCCCATGTAGAAGCTGGAGAGCGGGCTTGCGCGGTCGCCCTGGGAGAACCCGGCGGCGGTGTAGACCCAGACCGAGGAATTGCGCATCGGCAGGGGCATTCCCGCGTCCAGCCCCACGCGCCAGCGCCCCGCCCACTGGTCGGCCGCGTAGTCGACGTTCATGTCGGCGTTCCAGCGCCAGCCGCGCTCGTGATCGACGGCGCCCAGGGACTTGGTGGTGTCGGTGTATTCCAGGCCCGTGTGGAACGAGGTCAGGACGTCGAACTGGGTCTGGACGGCCTGGGCGGCGGGCAGGGTGTCCAGCCCGCGATAGTGGGCGATCTCCCAGCCGAAATCGAGCTGGCGCGGCGGGTCGTAGATCCAGGAGTTGTGATAGCCGATCGACACCGCGTCGCCGGCGCGGGCGCGCTCGGTGGGGCCGAACAGGTCGTAGAAGTCCGCGTCGTTGTGCCAGTAGCGGAACTTCCAGTTCAGGGTCTTGAACACCAGGTCGAGGTGGAAGCTCTCGTCGTCGGGCAGGCCGCGGTTGTAACTCCAGGACGCGGTGCCGGTGAACTGGTTGAACTGCAGCGGGTCCTCGATGATCACGTGGTAGCCGTAGCCCACGCGGCCCTTGTAGCCCTCGATGACGGGGTAACGGGCGGCCAGCCGCATCTGGTCGCGCGGATTGTAGTGGCCGCGCTCGGTGATCAGGCTGTCCAGCGGAATCTCGGCCGGCGAGCCGACGCCCCAGGTGCGCACCACCGGGTGATCGCGCGCGATCTGGGCCCCCAGGAAGGGCACCGAGGCCAGGTCTTGCAGCGGCGTCGGGGTGATGACGCCGGGCCGGAAGCCCTCGCCGGTGTATTCGTAGACGATCAGCGAGCCGTCCGGCCGGGGGATCGGCCGGAACATGCCGGTGGAGGAATTGGAGACGGCCTCGACCTGCTGGGTGGCGATCTCGAAGCGGTAGATGTTGGAGACGCCGGTGTAGTAGGCGCTGCCGAACAGGTAGCGGCCGTCCGGTGAGAAGACGAAGCCCTCGGGGGTGGACTGGCCCAGCTTGAACTCGGCGACCGGGACCGGGGCGTCGCCGGCGAGGTCCTCGAGGTTGAAGACCTGGACCGACTGGGAGCCGTCGATCTCGCCGACCGACATTGAGATCTGCCTGCCGTCGGCGGAGATATCGGGATCGAAGGGGATGGTGCCGAAGGCCCAGGTGTGGACCTGGTTCCAGCTGGTGTAGGGCGCGGGGATGCGCACCAGGGTGACGAAGCCGTTCAGGTGCCGCAGCCCCCACAGCGACCGGTCCGCCGGGTTGAAGACCAGGTCGCCGATGCGCGCGTCGTGCAGCAGCTCCTTCTTCTTGCCGGTGGCGACGTCGATCTGGACGATGTCGCGGTAGGCGTAGTTGTCGGTGGTGTACCAGGCGGTGTTGGACGACGGGTCATAGGCCAGCGAGGTGACCCGGTAGAGCATGGCGCCCTTGATGTCGGTCAGCTTGCGGATATTGCCGGTGTCGGGGTCGAGCACCCCCAGGTGGCCGATGACGCCGGGATAGCGGAAGGCGCCGACCAGGTCGTTGGTCCCGGGCTGGATGAAGGCGCGGCTGACCGAGCCCAGGCCGCGCTGGACCAGCGGGCTGACCGAGGTCTCGGGATACTGGCGCAACGCTGCCAGGTTGGCGGCCTGGAACTGGTGTTCCCAGGCGATCCATTCCGACCAGGCCTGGTCCATGGGCAGGCCGAAGGTCTGCTCGAAGGCGGGCAGGTAGTAGCCGCGCGAG
>CAZRKY010000182.1:0-6864 GCA_964600375.1 uncultured Caulobacteraceae bacterium
CTCATAACCTGAAGGTCACAGGTTCAAATCCTGTCCCCGCACCCAAAGATCTCAAGAGCCCTGGTGGAAACGCCGGGGCTTTTCTGCGTTTGGACCCCATCTAGCCCCGGCCTCATCGCCGGGGCGTTTTGCGTTTCGGATCGGGGCTTCCCATCTCACGGAGATGGCAGACCCGGATCCCCATCCCCTGACGCCCGAGGAACAGCGCGAGCAGCAGCTCGACGAGGCGCTGGAAGAGACCTTCCCCGCCAGCGATCCGCCGGCGGTGACCGCGCCACGTCCACATCCCCGGCGGGACCCCGCGGTCGAGACTCTGGATGAACCCTGAGCGATCCGCCGGACCCGTACCCGCGTAGGGAGGCCGGAGGTGCGGGCGATGACGGGACAGACTTTGGCCACCCTGCCCAAGGGCGGGATCGCCGTCTTGGTCGGAGCCTCTGGCGGCATCGGAGCCGCCCTGGTCGAGGCGCTCGACCAATCGGGACGGTTCGACCGGGTCGTCGGCCTTGGCCGCAACACCACGCCCGAGCTTGACCTGCTGGATGAGCGGACCATCGAACGGGCCGCCGCGTCGGTCGCTGACGCCGGCGATCTCCGCCTGGTCGTGGTCGCAAGCGGTTTCCTGCATGGCGCCGGCCGCGCGCCCGAGAAGTCCTGGAGCGAGCTGGATCCCCAGGCGCTGGCGCACGCCTTCGCCGTCAACGCCACTGGGCCGGCGCTGGTGATGAGGTACCTCCTGCCGCTGCTGCCCGGGACCGGCAAGGCGGTGTTCGCGGCCCTGTCGGCGCGCGTGGGCAGCATCGGCGATAACCGGCAGGGCGGCTGGTATGCTTATCGCGCCTCGAAGGCTGCCCTGAACCAGCTGGTCCGCACCGCCGCCATCGAGCTACGCCGCCGCCGGCCAGAGGCGCTTTGCGTGGCTCTGCACCCTGGCACCGTGGATACGGCCCTGTCCGCGCCGTTCCGCAAGGATGGCCTGGCGCTGCAGACTCCCGCCGTCGCGGCCGGACGCCTGCTGGGCGTGATTGACGGCCTTGGGCCGGATCAGACCGGCCTCGCCTTTGATCACAATGGTGATCCCATCCCCTGGTGACCGCGGCGCGCAACCTTCATCGCGGGGCGGGGGTTAGGTCTCCGAGACGATGGAGAAATCCCCATGCCCTATTCCCTTCCGCCGCTTCCCTATGACTATGACGCGCTTGAGCCGGTGCTCGGCGCCGACGCCATGCGCCTGCACCACGACAAGCATCACCGGGCCTATGTGGACAAGCTGAACAAGGCGCTCGACGCTCACCCCGATCTGTCGGCCCGCCCGATCGAAGTCCTGTTGCGTGACCTGAACTCTGTGCCCGAAGCCGTGCGCAAGGACGTGCGCAACCAGGGCGGCGGTCACGCCAACCACAGCCTCTACTGGGAGACCCTAACTCCGGGAGGCGCGGATCTGTCAGGCGTGCTGCAGGGCGCGATCGACGAGGCTTTCGGCGACGTCGAAGCCTTCAAGACGAAGTTCCAGAAAACCGGAGAGGCCCTGTTCGGTTCGGGCTGGACGTGGCTGGTCTGCGATGGGGCGGGCCGGCTCGAAATCCTCGGCCTTCCCAATCAGGACAGCCCGCTGAGCCTGGGCAAGACCCCGCTACTGCTCTGTGACCTGTGGGAACACGCATACTATCCGGACTACCAGAACCGGAGGCCCGACTGGCTCGTCGCCTGGTGGGACATCGTCGACTGGTCGATGGCCGGCCAGCGCTACGATGAGGCGCGCCGATCGCCCTCGGCTGACGCCTCCGACTCTGCCAGGACCGGTGAACTGTTCGGCTAGGCCCGGCCGCCTGCCGCGATCAGCGGTCGGGCGTAAGGTTGTCGACCAGCACCACCCAGCCGGTCCGGCGAAGTTGCCAGACGCGAAGGTAGGTCCCCTGGGCCGGCTTGTTGTCGCTGGTCCAGGTCGCGGCGCCGTAGGACCAGGCCAGGTCGCCCGAGCCGGCGACCTCGCAGCCCAGCGTCTTCATGGTCACGCGGGTGGGGCGTGCCGCCAGGGCCTCGATATAGGCGGCGCGACCCACGGCCGGCTGGCCCTCAAGGCCCATGATCCGCGCCTCGGGGGCGAGACGCCGCGCGTAGGCGGCGGGCAGGTCGTTCGCGGCCTGGCTGACCAGTTCGGCCTCGGCCCGGCAGGCCTTGGCGCGGGCCACGTCGGCGGTCAGGCGGGGCGCGTCGGAGATGGGCATGATGGCGACGGGGGTGTCCGGCCCGTACGGCGAGGCCGACGGCGCGGTGGCACCCATGTCGATCACCCATTTCCACGACCCGTCCGGCTGCTTTTTCCAGATCGAGAAGTAGTTGGTGAAACCCTTGTCCACGCCGTAGGTCGCGGCCCCGGTCGTGAAGCCGACGGTCCCGTCTCGAGAGATACCGGCGTAGAGCGGCCACCACTTGATGTAGCCGGCGTTGTTACGCTGGGGCCAGCCGGTGATGACCGTGATGGCGTTCTCGGCCCCGCGTTCGGAATCCACCAGCACCCCGTCCGGCGCAGCGAAGTCCAGGAAGGCCTGGCGCACCGGGACCTCGGAGCCCCGCGCGGCGAAGGCCCGCTCCGCGGCGATGACCGGCTCGGCGTCGCTGTCCGACGCAGCGATGCTGACGCCCACGGCGGCGACGCTGATCGCGGCGACGACCGATGCGATGACGAACGGATGGCGCATGGAAACGACTCTCCTTCACTCCGAGGATGAAGGTGCACAATCTCGATGGAAACACCCGTGAAAACGGCGTAACCCGCACGCCGACCGCCAAGCGAGCGCAGTCTCGCCAATCGCAGGGAACCCCATGGCCGACGGCTTTTACCAACGCATCCTGGCCGAACTGGTCGATATCGACGACCAGGGCCTGACCAAGCCCGAACGGGTGATCCTGTCCCGCCAGGGCCCCGAGATCCGGGTGCGGACCGAAGGCGGCACGCGCAAGGTGCTGAACTTCTGCGCCAACAACTACCTGGGCCTGGCGGGAGACGACCGAGTAACCCAGGCGGGGATGAAGGCCGCCGAGGTCTGGGGCGCGGGGACCGCGTCGGTGCGCTTCATCTGCGGCACCCTCGACATCCACAAGAAGCTTGAGCGCGCCATCGCCGACTATCTCGGCTTCGAGGATGCGATCCTGTTTGCAGCAGCGTTTGACGCCAACGGCGGGGTCTTCGAGCCGCTGTTCGGCGAGAAGGACGCGATCATTTCCGACAGCCTGAACCACGCGTCGATCATCGACGGGGTGCGGCTGTGCAAGGCCATGCGCTACCGCTTCGCCAACTCCGACATGGCCGAGCTCGAGGAGCGCTTGAAGGAGGCCCGCGCGGCCGGCGCGCGTAACATCATCATCGCCACCGACGGCGCCTTCTCGATGGACGGCTACATCGCCAAGCTGGATGAGATCCGCAAACTGGCCGACCAGTACGACGCCCTGATCATGGTCGACGACTGCCACGCGACGGGCTTCCTGGGTCCGCAGGGCAAGGGCTCCTTCGCCCACCACGGGATCGAGGTCGACATCGTCACCGGCACCTTCGGCAAGGCACTGGGCGGCGCCATGGGCGGCTTTGTCTGCGCGCGCAACGAAGTGGTGGCCCTGCTGAAGCAGCGGGCGCGGCCGTACCTGTTCTCGAACGCGCTCTCGCCGGCCGTCTGCGGGTCTTCGCTGGAGGCGATCCGCATCGCCTCGGGCCAGGAGGGCGAGGGGCTGCGCGAGACGCTGACGGCCAACGCCAGCCGGTTCCGCGCCGGCATGGCGGCGGCGGGCTTCAACCTGCTGCCCGGCCAGCACCCCATCATCCCGGTCATGCTTGGCGACGCCAAGCTGGCGCAGGAAATGGCCTCGCGGCTGCTGAACGAGGGGATCTATGTGATCGGCTTCTCGTTCCCCGTGGTGCCGCGCGGCGCGGCGCGCATCCGCACCCAGATGTCGGCGGCGCACGAGCCCCGCCATATCGACGCCGCCATCGCGGCCTTTACCAAGGTCGGCCGCGACCTGGGAGTGATCTGATGACCGCCAAGACCATGGACGCCCTGGCGAAGACCCATGCGGGCGAAGGGCTCGAGCTGATCAACGCGCCGATCCCGACGCCCGGGCCGGACGACGTGCTGATCCGGGTGAAGCGCACCGCCATCTGCGGCACCGACATCCACATCTGGAACTGGGACGAGTGGTCCCAGAAGAACGTACCCGTCCCGATGATCACCGGCCACGAGTTCGCCGGCGAGATCGTCGAAATGGGTTCGGACGTGCATCGCTCCCTGCGCCTGGGCCAGCGGGTCTCGGCCGAGGGCCACGTCATTGACCTCGACAGCTTCGCGGCGCGCGCAGGCCACTTCCACCTCGATCCCAATACCCGCGGCATCGGCGTCAATCGCCAGGGCGCCTTCGCCGAGTATGTGATCGCGCCGGCCTTCAACGTGATCCCGCTGCCGGACGACGTCCCCTACGAGGTCGCGGCGATGCTGGATCCGTTCGGCAACGCCGTGCACACGGCCAACCAGTTCGACCTGGTCGGCGAGGACGTGCTGGTCACCGGCGCCGGGCCCATTGGGATCATGGCAGCCGCCGTGGCGCGCAAGTCGGGGGCCCGCACGGTGGTTCTCACCGACGTCAACGAGTACCGCCTCGCCCTGGCCGACAAGGTCACCGACGTGCGCACCGTCAACGTCGCCAAGGAGGACCTGCGCGACGTCATGAAGGAGTTGGGCATCCAGGTCGGCTTCGACGTGGCGCTCGAGATGTCCGGCTCGCCGCTGGCCTTCAAACAGTGCGTCGACACCCTGATCATGGGCGGCGGCATGGCCATGTTGGGGATTCCCAGCAAGCCGATGGAGACCGACTGGGGCCAGATCATCCTCAAGGCGCTCAACATCAAGGGCGTCTACGGCCGCGAGATGTTCGACACCTGGCGCAAGATGCTGGGCCTGCTGAAGGCAGGGCTGGACCTGACGCCCCTGATTACCCACCGCCTGCCCTACACCCAGTTCGAGCAGGGCTTCGAAGCCATGCGCTCGGGCCAGTCGGGCAAGGTGATCCTGAACTGGGAAGCCAAGGCCTGAAGCCTTCGGTCGCCAATGCAAGACGCCCCGGCCTCACCGCCGGGGCGTTTCCCGTTCAGGCATCGGATCAGGCGGCGGCGGACTTGCCGGTGCCGCGGAAGACCTGGATGCCGAAGATCACCGTGCCGAGACCGGTGGCCAGCTCGCCGGCGATCAGGAACGGCACATAGGTCTTGTCGCCCAGCAGCAGGTAGGCGAGCGACGGGATCATCATCAGCACGCCCAGGATGGTCAGCACGAAGTGCAGTTTGGGCAGCCACCCCCCGGCGACGGCCGGGAAGCTGCGGTAGAAGAAGCCGAACAGGAAGGGCAGCACGAAGCCCATCAGGTTGAGGTGAGCGTGGACCGGCGCGAGGGTGAAGTTTTCCTTCTCACCCATCCACATCCCCAGCACCATGCCGATGATCACGGCCAGGACGCCAAAACGGAAAAACCAGTTGGACACGTTCATCGTCGATCTCCCCCGAGACGAGGCGCCTGAAATCGCTCGACAGGAAGAAGACGTCAAGTTGCGTGCATGAGAGCATGCTCGCCGCCTGGTGCATCTCCGCGGTCGTCACCGGCGGGCGCTGCCTTTGTGCGTCGGATGGCGTGGCCGCCGGGACAGCAGCTTGATGAGAGCCCTCTCAAAAGTCGCCGCCTCCGGGCCGGGCAGGGCCTCCTGGAGCTCACCCGACTCAAACGCTTCGATCACGACGGGATGGATGTAGCTGGATCGGCAAACGGTCGGCGTGTTGCCCAGGAGGCCGGCAACGGCCTTGACGCACAACCGGATGCAGCCCTTCGCGGCGCTCGTCGTCTCGGGCGGGTCCATCTCGACCAGGGCGCGGGCGGCTGACACGGTTGCGGCCCAGGTGCGGAAGTCCTTGGCCGAAAAGTCATCGCCGGCGATCTCACGCAGATAGGCGTTCACGTCTGCGGACTCCACGCTCCGCCAGTCGCCGGCTTCGTCGCGATATTTGAACAGCTGCTGGCCCGGCAGTTCCTGGAGCGCCTTCAGGATCGGGGCGAGGCGACGGTCCCGCACGCCGGTGTCGTGCTCGACCCCGCTCTTTCCCTTGAACTGGAAGCGCAACGCCGTCCCGTCGAGGGCGACGTGGCGTTTCAGCAGGGTGGTCAGGCCATAGCTGCGGTTCGTGCGGGCGTACTCGCGGTTGCCGACCCGGATCAGGGTCAACTCGAGCAGCCGCACGACGGTCGCCAGCACCTTTTCCCGAACGGGGCCCTTGCGAGCCAGGTCGCGGTCCACCTGGCGGCGGATGCGGGGCAGGGCGCGGCCGAAGGCGGCGACGCGGCCGAACTTGTTCTCGGCGCGGCCGGCGCTCCACTGGGCGTGGTAGCGGTATTGCTTGCGGCCCCTGGCGTCCTTTCCGGTCGCCTGGATGTGTCCGTTGGCGTGTGGGCAGATCCAGACTTGGGTCCAGGCGGGCGGGATCACCAGCGCGCGGATGCGCGCCAGCGTCGCCTCATCGCGGATGGTCGACCCGTCCGGCGCCCGGTAGTCGAACGCCTTGCCCCGGCCCCGCCGGGTGATCCCGGGGCGGTCATCGGTGAACCAGCGAAGGCCCGTGGGGACATCTTCTACGACTGACATGCGAGGCGCTAACGGCGGGTCCTTGCTGCGGTTCCCCGCGGGCGGCATCCGAGCCCCGCGTACGCAGTCATGACATTGAAATTAAACAAGAAGTACCGGAGTCGCCCCTGACAGCCCCGCGAAATTGGCTTGATTGGCAATGAGTCTCGGCTGACCTAGGGCCATGAACTACCGACACGCCTTCCACGC
>CAZRKY010000183.1:0-2128 GCA_964600375.1 uncultured Caulobacteraceae bacterium
GCCAGGATGACGCCGACGATCACCGAGGCGATGCCGTCGATCACCGGCATGTTGAGGGTCTCTGACAGGAACACGCCCAGCATGGCGGTGACCAACCCCAGCAGGGCTGCCGTGTCCTCGAACAGGACCGTGAACACCGTCGGGTCCTTGGAATTGCGCACCGCCGACCACCAGGACTTGCGCCCCCGCTCCTTGTTGAACGCCTTCAACGCCACCAGCCAGACGCCGCCCTCGAACAGGATGCCCAGGCCCAGCACCACGTAGTTGACCCAGGCGTGCTCGATCCCGTGGGGGTTCTGGATCTTCTCGATGCCATGCAGGATCGAGATCATGGCCCCGACGCCGAAAATCAGGACCGCGACGACGAAGGTGTAGAAATAGAGCTGGAGGCCATAGCCGAAGGGATGCTTGGCGCTGGGCGGCTTGGCGGCGCGGCGCAGGCCGAAGAGCAGCAGCAGTTGGTTGCCGGTGTCGACCAGCGAGTGGATCGCCTCCGACATCATCGCCGACGAGCCGGTGAAGACGGCCGCGCCGAACTTGGTGGCGGCGATCGCGGCGTTGCCGGCGAGGGCGGAATAGATGACGGTCTTGGACGTGTGCGAGGCCATGCCAAGCGCTTAGCTGGAAACGCCTGACTCGCCTAGATTCCGCGCCTGCCTAGATTTCGGTCTTCTTGATGATGCCCACGGGCGGGCGACGGTCGGCCTCGCCGGAGTATTCGGCCCCCAGGTAGGCGCCGCGCGCCTTGTTGAGGACTTCCTTGCCGCCCTTGAGGCCGCGCTTCTGCTCGCCCTGACCCATGACCTGCGCGTTGAAGGCCGAGTCCGAAGGCGGAGCCGGCGGATCGGGTTCGTGCCGCTCCGGAGCGGGGACCGGGAACATCATGTCCGGGCGCTCCTGGCCCTCGCCTTCGCGGCGGCGGTCGCTGCCGCCGCGGCGGGTCGGCCGGGCGGAGACGGATCGCCGGATCGGGTCGATGGGGTCGCTCATCGTCCAAACCTCCCGGGTTCAGGCCCTCAGCCTTTCTGGGCGAGCTTCTCGATCTGGCGCTGCATCTCTTCCATCTGCTTGCGCAGCGCGGCCAGGGTGGCGTCCTCGGCCGCGGGCTTGGGCTCGGCCGCCGGCTTGGGATCATCCGCCTTTCCGAAGGCGAAGGGCGTGAACATCTTCATGGCGCGGTCGAACATGGCCAGGTTCTGGCGCACCTGTTCGTCGTAGAAGCCCGCGCCCGGCAAGCCCGTGCCGCCGGTCCCGAAGGCCGAGGCGAACTTGTTGCGGAACTGCTCCTGCTGCTGGGTGAAGGCGTTCATGCTCATCTCGAGATAGGTCGGGACGAGCGCCTGCATGTTGTTGCCGTAGAAGCCGATGAGCTGTCGCAGGAACTGGATCGGCAGCAGGTTCTCGCCGCGGTTCTCTTCCTCGAAGATGATCTGGGTCAGGACCGAGCGGGTGATATCCTCGTTGGTCTTGGCGTCAAAGACCACGAAGTCGACGCCCTCGCGGACCATATCTGCCAGATGGTCCAGCGTGACGTAGGAGCTGGACGCCGTGTTGTAGAGGCGGCGATTGGCGTACTTCTTGATGACGACGCGCTCGCCTTCCGGCTTGGCGGCGCTGTCTCCCTGAGACTCGGTCAACGGTTTCCCCCGTCTTGTTGCGATGCATCATTATCGCGCGTGCGAGAGAGTCGCGCCAGCACCCTGTGCGAGCGGGCCTAGGCCGCGGCTCCGACGAGCACCACGCCGGTCAGGACGGCGACATAGTGGGCGGTTGCGCCGGCGACCACGAAGCCCTGCCAGATGGCCCTGCGGAAGGGCAGGCGCTGCCACAGGAACAGGGGCACGCCCGCGGTGTAGAGCAGGCCGCCGACCGCCAGCAGCACGAGCGCGACCGCCGACACGCCCATCAGCAGCGGCTTGAGCATCAGCACCGCCAGCCAGCCGAAGGCGACATAGACGGCGCACCACAGCCACTCGGGCACGCGCGGGAAGAACAGCTTGCCGACCACCCCGCCGATGGCGGCCCAGCCCAGGCCGGTGGTGGGCAGCGCGATGCCCTCGGCGAGCAGCAGGTAGAGGCCGAGCGCCAGCGCGCCCCAAAGGTTGTTCCAGACGTTGACCGCGAGGCT
>CAZRKY010000183.1:2138-6834 GCA_964600375.1 uncultured Caulobacteraceae bacterium
CCGACCACCCCGCCGATGGCGACCGACCAGACCAGGGCGGTCATGGCGATGTTCCAGGGCTCCTCGAAGCGCTGGGTGGTGAAGGGGGTATAGGAGCCGGCGATCAGCAGGAAGATCGCGGCTTCGTCGAGCCGACGCAGCAGCCGCCGCTCGGGACCGGCCTTGCGCAGGTTGTAGATGTTGGACGCGATCAGCATGGCCAGCAGGCAGATGGCGTAGATCGCGGTCGAGGAGGAGAGGCTCATCCCGCCATTGATCAGCGCCATCACCACCAGGAACGAGCCGCCCACCACCGCGGCGCCGATGGCCGTCGCGTGCACGATCATGTCCGCCCGCCGCTCGTGGTGGTTCGGATAGTGCTCGACGAGCTCATCCTCGCTCGGCTGGAATAGGTGCTTCATTCTGAAAACCTAGGGAGCCACGGTCCGCAGCATAAGCCCGCAACCGTTCAAGAGTTCCTACCGGGTGTTGCGCATTCGCCCACGGCGCGAGTTTTTGGCGCCTCGGCACGTGACGAACGGCGTTCCTTCAGGCATATGGCGCCCCGACTTGGCGCCCCACGGATCGTTCCCGGGGCGCCCTCCCCAAAGACAGGAAGTCCACCGTCATGACCGACGTCGTCATCGTATCCGCCGCCCGCACGCCGGTCGGCTCGTTCCTCGGCGCCCTGTCCGGCCTGCCCGCCCACGAACTGGGCAAGACCGCCATCATGGCCGCCGTCGAGCGCGCCGGCATCAAGGCCGCCGACGTCGACGAAGTGATCATGGGCCAGGTGCTGCAGGCCGGCGCCGGCCAAGGCCCCGCCCGCCAGGCCTCGATCGCCGCCGGCATCCCGCAGGAGAGCCCGGCCTGGAGCCTCAACCAGCTGTGCGGCTCGGGCCTGCGCGCGGTCGCCCTGGGCATGCAGCAGATCGCCAACGGCGACGCGTCGATCGTCGTCGCCGGCGGCCAGGAGAGCATGAGCCAGGCGCCGCACGCGGCTAATCTGCGCAACGGCCAGAAGATGGGCGACCTCGGCTTCGTCGACACCATGATCAAGGACGGCCTGTGGGACGCCTTCCACGGCTACCACATGGGCCAGACCGCCGAGAACATCGCCAACCGCTGGCAGATCACCCGCGAGGACCAGGACCGCTTCGCCGTCGCCTCGCAGAACAAGGCCGAGGCCGCCCAGGACGCGGGCAAGTTCACCGCCGAGATCGCGCCGGTGACCGTCAAGGGCCGAAAGGGCGACACGGTGGTCGACAAGGATGAATACCCCCGCGCCGGCTCGACCTACGAGGCCATGGCGGGCCTGCGTCCCGCCTTCGCCAAGGAAGGCTCGGTCACCGCCGGCAACGCCTCGGGCCTGAATGACGGCGCCGCCGCCCTGGTGTTGATGAGCGCCGACGAAGCGAAGAAGCGCGGGCTGGAGCCGCTGGCGCGGATCGTCAGCTGGGCCAACGCCGGGGTGGACCCCGAAGTCATGGGCACCGGCCCGATCCCGGCCTCGAAGAAGGCGCTGGAGAAGGCCGGCTGGTCGGTCTCCGACCTCGACCTGATCGAGAGCAACGAGGCCTTCGCCGCCCAGTCGCTGTGCGTGGTCAAGGAGCTGGGCCTCGACCCGGCCAAGGTCAACGTCAACGGCGGCGCCATCGCCATCGGTCACCCCATCGGCGCCTCGGGCGCGCGCATCCTGACCACCCTGCTGCACGAGATGAAGCGCTCCGGCGCGAAGCGGGGTCTGGCGACCCTGTGCATCGGCGGCGGCATGGGTGTCGCCATGTGCGTCGAGCGCGATTGATCCACCATGCTGGCGCGCGCCTGCGCGCCCGGCTAACACTGAAGTCAATGAACACGTTCGCCGCGCAGACGGCGACGCATAGGGCATAGGGAAACGTCAAAATGCAGCGAGTTGCACTCGTCACCGGCGGTACGCGCGGTATCGGCAAGGCCATCGTCGAGCGTCTGAAGGCCGACGGCCTCAAGGTCGCGGCCGGTTATTCCGGCAATGAGGAAGCCGCCCAGGCCACCGCCAAGGAATTCGGCGTCATGGTCGTGAAGGGCAACGTCGGCTCCTTCGAGGACTGCCAGCGGGCGGTGAAGGAAGTCGAGGCCGAACTGGGCCCGGTGGACGTGCTGGTCAACAACGCCGGCATCACCCGCGACGGCTTCTTCCACAAGATGACGCCCGAGCAGTGGCAGCAGGTCGTTTCGGTGAACATGGACTCGATCTTCAACATGACCCGCCAGGTCATCGAGGGCATGCGCGAGCGCAACTTCGGCCGCATCGTCAACATCAGCTCGATCAACGGCCAGAAGGGCCAGATGGGCCAGACGAACTACTCCGCCGCCAAGGCCGGCATGATCGGCTTCACCAAGGCGCTTGCGCTGGAAAACGCCCGCAAGGGCATCACGGTGAACTGCATCGCGCCCGGCTACATCGACACCGAGATGGTCGGCGCCATGGACCAGAAGGTGCTGGACTCGATCATCGCCGGCATTCCGGTAGGCCGTCTGGGCAAGGGCGAGGAAATTGCAGACATGGTTTCATGGCTGTCAGGAGACCGTGCCGGATTCGTCACAGGCTGCACGCTTTCGCTCAATGGTGGCCAATACATGGTGGGCTAGGGCTCGGTAGCGCCCCAAAACCGCCCCGGTCGGTAGCCTAACGTATGGCAATGCTTTCATGGGTCTCGGTCAGAGCGGCGCTACTCCTTGCGCTCGTGGGGATCGTCTTGGCGCGGAGCGACTTCGCGTCCGCCCAGACGCAGCCCCCCCGCAGCCTGCGCGAGGCCATGGTCGGCTCCGTGGCCGAGGACGGTCGCGACCGCAACCAGGCCCCGCCGGTTGCGCGCTACCGTTCCGAAACGGGCGCCAGCTTCGTCTTTGACCGGTCGCGCCGTCCCGCATTGCTACAGTTCGACCGCGGACTGGAGATCTGGGTGCTGCACCCGACGCCCGGCCCGCGCGGCGACATCATCTACAAGAACGACCTGGAACAGCCCGTCCTGCGCACCACGCGCCTGGGCGGCCTGACGCTCTTCACCCAGGAAAATCCCGAGGGCATGCCCGCCGCCCTGGTCGGCACCGCCCGGCCATTCCGCGCCCCGGTCTTCACCCCGGCCCAGGTGCTGCAGATCCTGGCCCACGCCAGCGAGCGGGCCAGCCGCGCCTCGCGCAAGGTGATCACCTTCGAGGCCGGCGTGCGCGGCCAGGAGGTCACGGCGTCCACCTCGTACCTGGTGGCCGACGCCGCGGGCATCGCTGCCGAGGCGGTCGCGCGCCTGGCCCTGACGCCGAGGGGCCGCGTGGCGCTGACCCGGGTCAACCGGGTGAAGATCCTCTACGGACCCCGCGCCACGGCGCGGCTGCGCGAGGGCGTGCTGGAGATCATCATCTCGCCGCGCCAGGGCATGGCCGGCCGCCCGTCCTCGGGCCTGATCATGCGGACCATCGCCGCCCGCTAACCCTTGAAGTCGTCCTTGGCCTTGCGGATGGCGCCGAAGGCCTCGGCGTCTGATCCCGCTTGAGCCAGCAGGGGCGCGCGCAGGAACGGATTGGCGGCCAGCTCGGCGCCGATGGTGGTCGGCACCGTCCATTCCCCGCGCTCGCGGGCCTCGAACACAGCCTTGGCCCGTTCCGCAGTCGCCGGCGCCGCATCGACGCTGAGCGCGAAGCGGGCATTGGCGGCGGTGTATTCGTGGGCGCAGAAGACCTGGGTCTGAGGCGGGAGGGCGGCGAGCGCCTGCAGGCTGGCCCACATCTGCTGGGCCGTCCCCTCGAACAGTCGGCCGCAACCCAGCGCGAACAGCGTGTCGCCGACGAAGGCCATGGCGTCGGCGTCCGAGACGTAGGCGATGTGGCCGAGCGTATGGCCCGGGGTGGCGATGACGCGCAGCGCCGTCTCTCCCAGCATCACCGTCTCACCGCCCGAGACCTGGCGGTCGAGCGGCGCGATGCGAGTGACCTCTTCAGGGCCGATGATCTCGCAGTCGTGCTCGGCCTTCAGCCGCGCGTTGCCGCCCGCGTGGTCGGGGTGCCAGTGGGTGTTGAGGATGTAGTCGAGCCTGCCCCAGCCTGACGCCGCCAACTCGGCCAGGATCGCGTCGGCGTCCGGCGTGTCGATGGTCGCGGTCATGCCGGTCGCCTCGTCGCGGATGAGGAAGCCGTAGTTGTCCGACAGGCAGGCAAACTGGCGCACGGTCAGGGTCATCGGCGAAATCCTCGGGGCGGAAGCGGGCGACTCGTCAGTTTGGGCATATATGTCTGTCTCAGGTCCAAAGGAACGCCATGCGCCGCGACGTGCTCGAGCTTCGCGAATTCTACGCCCAGCCGTTGGGCGTGGCGGTGCGCGAGACCGTGACCCGCAAGGTGTTCGAGACCTGGGGTGATGCGCCCGGCGTCGACATGCTGGGCCTGGGCTACGCCACGCCCTTTCTTGAGCCGTTTCTCTCGGCGCGCCGGGTGACCGCCGCCATGCCGGCCCAGCAGGGCGTGGAGGCCTGGCCCGCCCACGGCCGGCGGCGCGTCTGCCTGGTGGACGAGGCCGCGCTGCCGTTTCCCACCGCCATGTTCGACCGGGTGCTGGTGGTCCATGGACTGGAGGAAAGCGACTCACCTGCCGCCCTGCTGGCCGAGGTGGGCCGGGTGTTGTCGGGTTCGGGGCGGGTGATCATCGCCGCCGCCGCGCGCGGGGGGCTGTGGTCCCACGCTG
>CAZRKY010000184.1:0-6796 GCA_964600375.1 uncultured Caulobacteraceae bacterium
GCGCCGGAAACGTGGCCGGTCGCGCGCGCCGATGCGGTGGTCTGCATCAACATGGTCCACATCTCCCCCCTGGCCGCGGCGAAGGGGATGATGCGCGGCGCCGCGCGCATCCTGCCCAAGGGCGGGATGGTGTTCGTCTACGGCCCGTTCACCGTCGGCGGCGAGCACACTGCACCGTCGAACGCGGAGTTCGACGCGGATTTGAAATCCCGCAACCCGGACTGGGGCGTGCGTGACGTCGGCCACCTTCGCGCCGCCGGCCGCATCCATCATCTGGTCCTGGCCGAGACCATCGCCATGCCGGCCAACAACCTCAGCCTGGTCTTCCGAAAGGTCGGCTAGCCGGCGCTCCGCCGCGCACCGCCTGTCGGTGGAATATTAACAGTCGTCAGGTTGAATGCGGGCTCGCTTCGGCGCGGGAGCAAAATGCCCTCACCTGTTCGACTTCTCGGCTTCGCCTTCGCGGCGGCGGACCTGCTCGTGGAGCTGGATGACCGCTGGCGCGTGACCTACGCCACGGGCGCGCCGCCTTCCGCCGTGGTCCGCACCGAGGGGCTCGCCGCGCTCAAGCTGGATCAACTTCTCATTCGCTCCTCTGCGGAGCACGTCGCCAGCGCCCTGGCGCGATTGAAGGCCGGCCAGCGACTCGATCCGATCGACATCGTCCTGCGCGCCGGCGAGGGCGTGGTCCGGCGGGCCAAGCTGCGCGCCGTGATGCTGCCCGAACTCGCGCCCTGTATTTCCTGCGCCATCGCCTATGCCGGCCCGCCCGAAGCGTCCGCCGCCGAGCCCGCGCCCGAAATGGACGACGTGGAGGGCTTCGCCGAACGCGCCTTTGACGTCCTGACCCGCAGCCACGCGACCGGAGCCCCCCTTGCCCTGGCCATGGTCGAACTGGCCGGCGTCGATCGCGCCGCCGCGTCCGCCCCTGCCTTGGTCAAGGAAATCGAAGCCTTGCTGCAGGCGTCATCCGTCGGCGGCGCCACGGCCGGCCGCCTGGCCGACCGCCGCTACGCCCTGCTCCGCTCGCCCGACCACCCCGCCGATGACATCGCCGGTTCGGTCCGCGACATCGCCGCGCGCTACAGCCAACGGGTGGAAGCCACCGTCTCCGAGGCCCCGGTCGCGCCCAAGGTCGACCCCATGGCCAGCCTGCGCGCCCTGCGCTTCACGCTGGACAACTTCATGGCCGGCGGCGGCGGCAGCGACGAGACCGCGTCCATGACCTTCACCGGCGCGGTGATGCGCACGCTCAAGGAGGCCGAGGATTTCCGCGTGGTGGTCGCCAAGCGCCGCTTCGCGCTGAACTACCAGCCGGTGGTGAAGCTGACCTCGGGCAAGGTGCACCACTACGAGGTGCTGGCCCGCTTCGCACCCGACACCAGTCCCGCCGGCGTCATCCGCATGGCTGAGGAACTGGCGCTCATCACCGACTTCGATCTGGCCGTCGCCGACCAGGCGGTGCGCGTGCTGCGCACCGACACGCGCGACGACCTCGCCCTGGCGGTCAACGTCTCGGGCCAGTCGCTGGCGTCCAACCGCTTCGCCGAGGCCCTGCTGGCCATGACCGTGGACGACCTCGGCGCGCGCCGTCGTCTCACGCTCGAGGTCACAGAGAGCGCCACCATGGGCGACATCGGCGCCGCCAATGACCGGATCCAGGCCCTGCGATCAGCCGGCTTCAAGGTGGCGATCGATGACTTCGGCGCCGGGGCGGCCTCCTTCGACTACCTGCGTCGGCTGTCGGTGGACGCGGTCAAGATCGACGGCCGCTACGTCAGCGAGGCGGCAACCGACCTGCGCTCCCAGAAAATGATCACCCACCTCGTCAGCCTCTGCCGGTCCCTGAAACTGGAAACCGTGGCCGAGATGATCGAGACCGACGAGGTCGCCTCGCTGATGCTCAAGCTGGGCGTCGACCAGGGCCAGGGCTGGCACTTCGGCCGGCCCGCCGAAAAACCCCTGCCGCCCCGCGTCGAGGAAACCGCCCGCTCGCGCCGCGTCGGCCTGATCGAGAACTGGGGCTAGGCGTCCGGCGGCGCGAGGCGGCGCCGATGCGTGCGTCGCGGGAGCCTTAGTTCCGTCAATCTGGCCCGGATGATCATCGTCGGGGGTGATGATCATGAACCGAGCGAGTCCGCTGGCCCTGGCCGCGATGTTGTTCCTGACGGCGGCCGCGCCGGCGCCCCGGCTTGAGAATGCCGACTTCGACCAGGTCGCTGCGACGGGGGCGCCGTCCGCCTGGTCGCTCACAGGCGGGATGGAAACCTACACCTTCGCGGCGGACCCCGCCGGGCGCGCCGGGTCAGCGGCGGTGCTGCGAAGCAAGGCGCCCGGCGGCGTGTTCGGAAGCGCGTCGCAGACGATCAGCGCGCATCCTTACCGCGGGACCCGCATCCGCTTTCGCGCCTGGGTCAGGGCCGAGCCTCAGAACGCAGGCGCGGCGGGCCTTTGGCTCCGCATCGACCTGACCCAGCGGATGCGCGCGTTCTTCGACAACATGGCTGATCGGCCGATCACCGATGGCGACTGGAAAGCCTACGCCATCGAGGCCTACGTCGGCCACGACGCCCAGACCATCTCGACGGGCCTGGTCCTGAACGGCGACGGCGCCGCCTGGATCGACGACGCCTCGATCGAGATCATCGACCCAAGCCCTGACCGGACGGGCGCATCGCTGAGCCGCCCCGCGAAGGCGTATCTCGACACGGCGCTGAGGACCCTCCGCGAGGGTCACATCAACAGCGCCCGGGCGGACTGGGCGACCCTCCGCGGGGACGCCTACGCCGCAGCAGCCGGGGCCCGGACACCGGCGCAGACCTACAATGCGATCCAGCTGGCGATCGCCGCTCTGGGCGAGCAGCACACCTTCTTTTCGCCGCCCCGGCCGCCCCAGCCGCCGGCCGGCAGCACTGCAGCAGCTAATTCGCCCTACGCGAACAGCCCTCCAACAGGGCGTAGCCTCGGCCGGGTCGGGCTCGTCGCCCTGCCTGGCCTCCTGACCCAGACGCCCGAGGAAATGGCCTTCGGCGACCGCTACACGACCACCCTGCACGGACTGCTGAAATCCGCCGACGACGCCGGCGCCTGCGGCTGGATCGTGGACCTGCGTGACGATGTGGGCGGAAACATGTGGCCGATGCTGAACGGGCTGGCCCCCATCCTGGGACCAGGCCCGTACGGCGCCTTCGTCACCCCGGGCGGAGACCGCATGCGCTGGATCAACCAGGACGGCCGGATCGTCACCGAAGGGACCCGTCAGGAAGGTCTCTCTTGGCCCGCGCTCCGCGCCGCGTCAGCGCCGGTGGCGGTGCTGACGGGTCCCAACTCAGTCAGTTCGGGGGAGATGACCACTGGGGCTTTTCGTGGCCGCCCCAAGACGCGTTTCTTCGGCCAGCCAACCGGCGGCTTCACGACCGCGAATTCGACCGTGCCGATGGGGAACGGCGCCTACCTGATCGTCACGTCGTCCTACATCGAGGATCGGAACCGCGTGGGCTTCACCGGCAGCATCACGCCCGACGAGGTGGTTCCGCTTGAGACCGCGGAGGCGGCGGCCCTGGCCTGGCTGGCGACCCAGGGGTGCAGCCCGTCGGCCTAAGGCACACGTTCCAGCAGGGTCGTCGCCGAGCCCTTGTAGGTCGACTGGGCGTACTCGCGGAACCCGACCGCCTCGGCCAGCCGAAGCGACGGCGTGTTCTCCGGCGAGATCATGCAGACCATCCGCACCCTGCCAAAGTGGTCGTCTCCCCAGGCGAGCGCCGCGCGCACGGCTTCGGCGGCGTAACCCTTGCCGTGGGCCCAGGTCGCCAGGGCCCAGCCGGCCTCCGGGGCGCCGTCGAAAGGCGGGCTCAAGTGGCGTTTGAAGTCGCCGAAGCCGACCTCCCCCACAAACCGGCCGGAAGCCTTCTCGCGCACCACCCAGTAGCCGAAACCCAGCAGCGACCAGTGGCCGACCATGCGCATCATCTTGCCCCAGACGTCCTCCTCCGAGAGCGGAGCGCCGGAGATGTACTTGACCACGTCGGGGTCGCCCCACAGGGCGGCGATCTCGGCGAAATCGCCGAGCGCGTGGCGGCGCAGGGTCAGGCGTTCGGTCTCGATACTCATCGCCGCGAAGACAGCACGATTCCCCCCGCGATGAGCAGCAGTCCGACGCCGTGATAGGCCTGAAGGCTCTCATGCAGGAAGACCACCGCCAGCAGGGCGCCGAAGCCCGGCATCAGGTTCATGAACTGCCCGGCCCGGTTGGCGCCCAGCAGCTCGACCCCGCGGTTGAAGAAGAGGTAGGCCAGGATCGAGGGGAAGATGGCGACATAGGCCAGCGCAGCCAGCGTGGGGCCATCGAAGGGCATCTCGTGGCCCCCCAGGTGTTCGGCGACGTAGAGCGGCGCCAGAACCAGCACCGACAGGGAGCAGGTGGCGGCCAGGAAGCTCAGCGGGTGGACCCTGGGCTTGTTCCTGAGCAGGGCGGAATAGAGCGCATAGCCGGCCACCGCGATCAGCATCAGCCCGTCGCCGACGTTCAGCTGCAGCGACAGCAGGGCCAGGGGATGGCCGAGCGACACGATCACCGCCACCCCGGCCAGCGCCACGACCAACCCCGCGACCTGCCACAGGTTTGGACGCTCTCGGTAGAGCGCGAAGGAGCAGAGGAAGATCAGCGGCGGGGTCGCCGACTGCAGCAGCACCGTGTTGATCGCCGTGGTGGTGTGCAGGGCCGTGTAGAGCAGGGCATTGAAACCCGCGAGGCCCAGCAGCGCCATGAAGGCCAACAGGATGCGGTGGCGCTTCAGCTCGTCCCAGTCGCGTCGCACATGCGGCCACGCCAGGGGCGCGATCAGCACGGCGGCGGCCACCCAGCGCCAGAAGGCCAGGCCGATGGGCGGAATGTCGGCGTTGACCGCGCGGCCCACCACCGAATTCCCGGCCCAGAACAGCATGGCGAGCGCCAGCAGCAGCCAGCCGGAGTTCCAGAGGCGCTGCACTCAGGTCGCGATCATTTGCCGGTGAGTTCCTTCACCAGCCGCGTCTGGCCGTAGGCCTTTTCAAGCGCCTCGGTGATCGCCGCGGTGGTCACGGCCACCGATCGGTTCACCCGCGGATCGTAGCCGAAGGCGTTGCGCTGGCCCAGGAAGGTGGAGTCGAAGTTGGCCCCGATCACCTCGCCCCGCGCATTGACCACCGGCGAGCCGGAGGAGCCGCCGATGGTGTCGGTCGACACCGTCGTGTTGAGCACCGTCGTGGGGTTCAGCCGATCGCGCGCCGCCAGCAGCTTGCTGGCCACGATGAAGGGGTCCGATCCGGTCGCCCGGTCGAACAGCCCGGTCCAGGTGGTGAAGGGCCCGATGGTGCGGCCGTCCTGCTGCCAGCCTTCGATGCGGCCGTAGGTCAGGCGAAGCGTGCCGGTGGCGTCGGGGTAGACGCTGTCGCCCAGCACCGCGAACCGCGCCCGGGCCAAGCGCTCGGCGGCGCGGTCGGTCGGGCCTTCGACGCGCTCCTCCCACTGCGCGCGCACGGCGCGGGCGTCGGTCCCGGTCGCCAGCACGAAGCGGATCAGGGGATCGTCCGACGCCTCGACCGCGGCCAGGCCGCCTTCCCAGAGCTGACGCCGGAAGGCCGGGTCGCCGACGCGCGTGCCGGAAGCCAGCCGCTGAGCCAGGGCCTCGGGCGACTCCTTGCCCAGCAAGGTGCGGACCTGGGGGTTGTCGGCCGTCAGGTATTCGCGCGTCTTGCTGAGCCACCAGGCCAGCTTCAGGGCGTCCAGCTCGGGATAGACGGGCGTGGCGTCCAGCAGCGACTTCTCGATCAGCGGCAGGCGGCTGTCGGAATATTCCGGGAGGCGCTCGGCGGCGGGCTTGCCGCGCTCCTGCGCCGCGCGCACCAGCTGGCGGGCCTGGGCGTAGAGGTCCGAGCCGCCGCCGGCGCGCGATTCCAGGAAGAACCAGGCGGGATACAGCTCCGCGAGGTCGTCCTGGACATTGGCGATGTCGGTCCAGGGATCGCCCACCTCCGCCGCCAGGTCAGGGCGCGCGGCGACCGCGGCCTTGAGGTCCTCCTCCGCCTTGGCCTTGCCGGCCATGAACACGGCGTCCGACAGGGCCCGCTGCTGGCCCCGGCCGCGCTTGAAGCGGTTCTCGATGTCATCAAGCAGGTCGGCGGCGATGAAGCGGTTGTGCTCGCTGGCGGCCATGAAGGTGAGCAGCCGGCCACGGAACTCCGAGCGGGTCAGTTGCTCGATCGTCAGGGTCAGGCTCTGCAGCGACGACAGCTGGGCCATGGTTAGCAGGCGCTGGGTCGAGCCCGCATTGCCGGCGATGAAGGCGGGTTCGCCGGCCGTCGGCGCATTGCGGTTCCACTTCAGGTGAACCGGCGTCTTCAGCGGCTGGCCGTTCTCGTAGATGCGCAGGAAGCCGAAATCGAGACCGAAGCGCGGGAAGTTGAAGTTGTCCGGATCGCCGCCGAAGGCCGCCGCCCGGTGCTCGGGCGCGAAGGCCAGGCGCACGTCGGTGTAGCGCTTGTAGCGATAGAGCTTGAACTGGCCGCCGCGGTACAGATTCACCACCTGGCAGCGCATGGACTTGTCCGGCCCGCAGACCTCGGTCTCGATCGCCGCCATGGCCGCGTCGCGGGCCTGGGTGAAGGCCTTGCCGGTCAGGCCGGTGGTCGCCCCCTTCACGCGCGCCGTGACGTCGGTGATCTGCAGCAGGATTTCGGCGGTGGCGCCCGGGCACTGGCGCTCCTCGGCCCGGGTCGCCGGGTTGAAGCCGTTGGAGACGTAGTCCTGCTGGGGCGT
>CAZRKY010000185.1:0-6719 GCA_964600375.1 uncultured Caulobacteraceae bacterium
AACGCTGCGATCGGCTCATCGAGAAGCAGCAGCCGCGGTCGCTTCGCCATCGCCAGCACAAGCGCCACCTGCGCCTGCTGCCCGCCCGAAAGCTGTCCCACCTTCTTCTGAAGGTCGAGCCCGAGCTGCCTGATCCGCGCCTCCGCGAACGCCTGGTCCCAGGTCGAGTTCAGCTTGCTGCCGAACGTCAGCATCTCGCCGATGGAGTAGCCCCGGTAGAGCGGCCGGTCCTGCCCGACGAACCCGAGCTCGCGCGGCACCTCGCGCGCATCCTCGATCGGGTCATGACCATAGATGCGCACCGTGCCGGTTGTGGGCCGTGTGAGCCCGACAGCGATATTGAGCATGGTCGACTTGCCCGCCCCGTTCGGCCCGACGAGCGCCGCGACCTGTCCCGCCTGCAACGCAAATGAGCATCCTTGCAGCGCCCAGCGCGATCCGTACCGCTTCCCGAGTCCGTTCGTCTCCAGCGCCGCGGTCATGGCCAGGCGGTCGGCGCGCGTGGGCTCGGCGAACAGGGCGACCAGGCTCTGCGGCAGGTCGGGCCAGTCGGCGAGCGATCCGGAGCCCTCGACCCAGGTGCGGGCTGCGGCGATCTCGGCGGCCTTGAAACCGAGGCGGGCGAGGGGATCGAAACCGGGCGCGGCCAGTTCGTCGGCGGGTACGCCGAGGACGTCGCGCAGGAAGCCTTCGCCCAGCACCAGGGCCGAGAAGGCGGCGCGCACGCCTGCGCCCCGCGCCAGGGCGTCCTCGACGGCCTCCAGCTCGAAGTCGGTCAGGCCGGCGGCCCGCAGTTCGTCATGGCCCATCGCCGGCGAGCCCTGCAGGGTGCGGCGGCCGAGCGCGTGGGCGCTGGCCTGGTCCAGATCGGCCCCGGCCTCGGCCAGGCGCATCGCGGCGAGATCGGCCAGCGCCGGGACCACCTCGCCGTCGGCGGTCTCGATCACCGTGACCGGACGCGTCCAGGGCGCGCCGCCAAGGCCCGAGGCGCCCAGGCGCAGGGCCAGGTCGCGGTCGTCGTAGAGGGCGGTCACCTCGGCGTGGCGCAGGCCGGTGCGCACGGCGCTCGCCAGGGCCTCCCGGTAAAGCGCGGCCGCCGTGGTCGCCAGCTCGCCGCCGATCGCCGCGGTGGCTTCGGCGGCCTGGGAGACGGCGGTCAGGCGCGCCTCGCGGTCGGCGCCGTATTCGGCATAGGCGCCGATGCGGGCGGCGATTTCGGCGGAGGTGGCGACGGCCGAGGCGTCGACCAGGGCGAACAGCCCGGCGGCGCGGGCGCGGCCGGCTTCCTCGGCAAAGCCCAGCCCCTCGCGCACCAGCCGCTCGCCGAGCCCGGCGATGGTCAGGGCCAGGGGGCGGTGGTCGAAGCGCAGCCTGGCCTGCTCGAGGTCTTCGGCGAAGGCCGTGGCGCCCTCGATCTCGAGCGCGGCGGTCCACAGCCGCACGCAGGCCTCCAGCGAATAGGCGTCGGTGAGGGCGTCGACGTTGACCGCCGCGCGCGGGGCCAGCGTCGCCCGGGCGAGCGCCTCGGCGTCGCGGGCGTCGAACACCAGGGTCAGGCGCCCGGTCTCGGCCCCGGCGCGCGCGGCCTCGGCGGCTTCCGGACCGCCGGCCTCGACCAGGTCGCGGCTGGCCAGGGCGAGCAGGGGGGCGGGCAGGGCGGCCGGCGCCGGATCGGCGTTCCAGCCGCCGTCGAAGCTCTGGGCCGAGGCGATGGCCGCCAGGATCAGGCCGTCGGAGGCCCCGGCCTCGCGAGCGGCCATGGCGGCGCGGGCGAGCGCGGTGTTCTGGGCCGGGTCGGCGCAGATCTTCGCCTCGCCGTCGCAGCGCTGGACCGCGTCGGCCACGGCGGCCAGGCGCGTGGCCATCAGCTCGGCGGCCTGGGCGGTCAGCTTCGCCCCGCGCGCCTCGGCGACGTGGCGGCGCACGGCGGCGGTGAACTCCAGGTCCGACAGCGACAGCACCGGCGTCTCGCGGCGCGGCGGCAGGCGATCCTCGGCGATGGGATGGACGCGGGCGCCCGAGGCCCGCTGGGTTCCCGGCGCCGCCAGCCCCAGGGCCATGGTGGCGAACAGCTCGCGGGCGAAGACCTCGGCACCGGCCGCGTCATCGAACAGGCCCACGGCATAGCCCCAGGCCGCCAGCCGGCGGGCGTAGCGATCCGGCCCGCCGCCCAGCAGCGGATCGACAGGCTTGTCGGGGCTGAGCGCGCCCGGCTCGAGATTGGGATGGTCGGCGGGCAGGCTCTCGGCCCAGTCCAGCCACGCCTCGACGCGGGCGGAGGTCCAGTCGCGCGGGGCCTCGACCTCCACGGCCCGACCGGCGCGCTCGATCACGCGACGCTCGCGCTGGATCGCGACGGTCTCGGCGGACCTGGCCCTTGATGCGAAAACCGGTTCGAACCGCACGCGCGCCTCCGCGAAGGTGATCAGGCGGAAACGCTAAACCCCCAGGCGGCGAGTTCCCAATAAATCTGGTGGCGTTTGGGGGGTTACCCACAAGATGTTGCAATGGGTGGTCCCGGCGCCCGCCGCTTTCCCTAGTGGACGCTTCCCCCGGCTCCGGCCTATACCAAGGCAACGGAATCCCAAGTCAGGCGCGCTACGTGCTTTCAAAGATCTTCACCTGGTGGAACGGCCCCACCCTCGGCACCCTCTGGACCGTTGGCGTCAACGGGCGCCTCGTCGGCAAGGACGAGGACGGCAACCGCTATTTTGAAGCCAGGACCAACAAGAACTCCTACGACGGCCGCAAGCGCCGCTGGGTGCTCTACAACGGCTACGCCGAGGCCTCGAAGGTCTCGCCGGACTGGCATGGCTGGCTGCACCACACCTTCGATGAACCGCCGACCAAGGCGCCGCTGCCGCGGCGCAAGTTCGAGCTGGATCACCTGCCCAACCTGACCGGCACGCCCTACGCCTGGACCCCCGCGGGGTCGATCAAGCGCGGCGGCGAGCGCGCGCCCGCCACCGGCGACTACGAGGCCTGGAAGCCGGACGCATGAACCGCTCGACCGTCATCAGGGGCCTTGGCGCCGTCGCCCTCGCGACGGTCCTGACCGTGGGCGGCCTGGCGCTGGCCCAGGACGACCAGTCCGAGCCGCCGCCCCCCCTGGTGTTTGACGAGCCCCCGGCTGATCCGGTGGCCACGCCGCCGGTCGAGGAGCCGCCGCCCGCGCCGGGCGAAGTGGTTCCCAGCACTGACCCGGCCTCGCCCGCCGCGCCGGCCATCACGGCCCCGGTCGACGTCGCCGACGCCGACAAGGAAGACGCCGAGGATGAAGCCGCCGTCGAGCTGCCGCAGGTCCCGCTCGAGGTCCAGGCCCCGACCGGCAAGCGCGTCCGCCACGCGTCGGCGATCATCCAGGCCCTGGACAAGATCACCGCTGAGACCATCCGCTTCGAGGCGCGCGTCGGCGTGCCGGTGAAGTATCGCGGCCTCGTGTTCACGGTGCGCACCTGCGAGACCTCGTCGGACGAGGAGGCGATCACGGATTCGATCGCCTACCTGCAAATCCGCGCCGAGCCCCGCACGGTCACCGAGCAGCAGCCGTCGCGCGAAGTCTTCCGCGGCTGGATGTTCGCCTCGTCGCCGGGCCTGAACCCGCTGCAGCACCCGGTCTACGACGCCTGGGTGATCGCCTGTAAGGCCTGAGCCCCGCTGGCCCGCGGGCCGAGCGCGAAGAAGTCCCCGTCCACCTCCAGCGCCGCCTCAAGCCTGGCGTGATAGTCCTTGCGCAGGATCTCCAGCGCGCCGAACTGGGTCAGGTGGCTGGTCAGGAACTGGGTGTCCAGCAGGCGATAGCCGCCGGCCTTCAGCCGCCCGACCAGATGCACCAGCGCCACCTTCGAGGCGTCGCGTTCGTCGGAGAACATGCTCTCGCCGAAGAAGGCCCCGCCAAGCGAAACGCCGTAGAGGCCGCCCACCAGCTTGCCCTCGCGCCAGCACTCCAGCGAGTGGGCCAGGCCGCGCGCGAACAGGCCCTGGTACATCCCGCGAATGGCGTCGTTGATCCATGTGTCGTCGCGCCCCGGACGGGGCAGGGCGCAGAGATCGACGACCTGCTCGAAGGCCGTGTCGATGCGCACCTCGAACCGGTCGGAACGCACCGTCCGGGCCAGCCGGGCGGGCACATGAAAGGCGTCCAGCGGCAAGACGCCGCGAAGCTCGGGATCGACCAGGAACACCCGCTCGTCGTCGCGCGCCTCGGCCATGGGGAAGACCCCGCGGGCGTAGCACTCGACGAGGTCCTCAAGCGTAAAGGCGGTCACGCGGGCCTCAGCCGAGGTTCTTGGCCGACCACTTCTCGAGCCAGTGGATGTCGTAGTTTCCGCTGAGGATGTCCGGCTCCTGGAGCAGGTCCTGGAACAGCGGGATGGTGGTGTCGATGCCGGCCACGACCATCTCGTTCAGGCATCGGCGGGTGCGCGCGATGCACTCGGCCCGGTCGCGGCCGTGCACGATCAGCTTGCCGATCAGGCTGTCGTAGTAGGGCGGGATCGCATAGCCGGTGTAGAGGTGGCTATCGAGCCGCACGCCCAGGCCGCCCGGGGCGTGGAAGTCGCTCACCGTGCCCGGCGAGGGCGTGAAGGTCCGCGCGTTCTCGGCGTTGATCCGACACTCGATGGCGTGGCCTTCGAACACCACGTCTTCTTGGGTGAAGGACAGCGGCAGGCCGGCGGCGATGCGGATCTGCTCGCGCACCAGGTCGATGCCGGTGATGGCCTCGGTGACCGGGTGCTCGACCTGCAGACGGGTGTTCATCTCGATGAAGAAGAACTCGCCGTCCTCCCACAGGAACTCGATGGTGCCCACGCCCAGGTAGCCGATGGCCTTGATGGCGTCGGTGACCACCTTGCCGATCTTGGCGCGGCCGGCGGCGTCGAGCGCCGGGGAGGGGGCTTCTTCCAGCACCTTCTGGTGGCGGCGCTGCAGCGAGCAGTCGCGTTCGCCCAGGTGGCAGACGTTGCCGTGGCTGTCGGCGATGACCTGGATTTCGATGTGGCGCGGCTTCTGGAGGTAGCGCTCCATGTAGACCGTGCCGTCGCCGAAGGCGGCCAGCGCCTCCTGCTGGGCGGCCATGACGGCCTCGCCGAGGCTCTCGCGATCCTTGGCCACCTTCATGCCGCGGCCGCCGCCGCCGGATGCCGCCTTGATCAGGACGGGGAAGCCGATCTCGTCGGCCGCCGCCATGGCTTCCTCGACCGTGGCGACGCCGCCGTCCGAGCCGGGGACCACGGGGATGCCGGCGTCCTTGACCGTCTGCTTGGCGCTGATCTTGTCGCCCATGACCCGGATGTGCTCGGGCGTCGGGCCGATGAAGGTCAGGCCGTGGGCCTGGATGATCTCGGCGAAGCGGGCGTTCTCGGACAGGAAGCCGTAGCCCGGGTGGATGGCCTGGGCCCCGGTGATCTCGCAGGCGGCGATGATCGAGGGGATGTTCAGGTAGCTCTTGGCCGCGGGCGCCGGCCCGATGCAGACGCTCTCGTCGGCCAGGCGCACGTGCATGGACGAGGCGTCGGCGGTGGAATGGACCGCCACGGTGGCGATGCCCATTTCCTTGCACGCCCGGATGACACGGAGCGCGATCTCGCCGCGGTTGGCGATCAGGACCTTGTCGAACATGTCAGGTCCTACTCGATGACGACGAGCGGCTCGCCGAACTCGACCGGCTGGGCGTCGCCCACCAGAACCTCAACGACCGTCCCGGCGCGGGGCGCGGGAATCGGGTTCATGGTCTTCATCGCCTCGATGATCAGCAGGGTCTGGCCCTCCTTGACCTTGTCGCCCGGCTTGCAGAACGAGTCCGCGCCCGGCTGGGGCTGGAGGTAGACGGTGCCGACCATCGGCGACTTCACGGCCTCGCCGCGCTGCGGGGCGGCTTCGGCCGGGGCCGCTGCGGCGGGGGCCGCCGCCGGGGCAGGGGCAGGCGCGGCCGACGGCGCGGGGGCGGCGTAGTGGACGGCCGCGGCGGTGGTCTGGCGCGAGACGCGAATCTTCAGATCGCCGCTCTCGACCTCGATTTCCGACAGGCCGGTGTCGCCCAGGATGTCGGCGAGTTTCTTGACCAGGCGCGTATCAATCGCGTCGGCGGGAGTCGGTACGGGCGGTTTGGCCATAAGCTTGCCTTTGGTGTTCTTGTCAGGCCTTGCGGACCGCGCCGGTCAGGCGCAGCGCCGCATCGACGGCCAGTTCGTAACTGATCGGGCCGAAACCCGTGATGGCGCCGGCGGAGGCCAGGGCCACGAAGGACTGTCTACGGAACGGCTCACGGGCGTGAGGGTTCGACAGGTGGCATTCGACGATCGGCACCTTGAGCGTCTTGAGCGCGTCCAGCAGGGCGACCGAGGTGTGGGTGTAGCCGGCGGCGTTGAGCACCAGCCCGGACGCCTGTTCGCCGGCCTCCTGCACCCAGTCGATCAGCTCGCCTTCGTGATTGGTCTGGCGAAAGACGACCTTGTGGCCGTACTCGGCCGCGCGCGCCTCGCAGAGGCCGCGGATCTGGTCCAGCGTGGTCTTGCCGTAGATGTTCGGCTCTCGCGACCCCAGGAGATTGAGGTTGGGGCCGTTCAGCACGTAAATCGGTTTGGCCATTCGCTCGCCGTTAGAATCCGCGGACCTTGTATAGCCGGGGGCCGGGCGTCACAAGCCAGCGCAACCGTTTGGGCGAAGTCGGAGCAAAGCATGCGGGTTTCCATCAACGGCGCCGAACGCGAGGTCGA
>CAZRKY010000186.1:0-6665 GCA_964600375.1 uncultured Caulobacteraceae bacterium
CATCACCCTGACCGGCATCACCTCCGGCCAGGTGGACGCCTCGGACTTCCTGTTCTCCTAGCTGTTGCTGGAGTGTAAGGAATTCGCTGACGAAGCCCCGGAATTTTCGTATTGGCTGGCGCGCGGTCGCCCGATTGCGACCGCAGCCGCGCGGGCGGCGAGTCTGGACTTCGGGGGCTGACGAATGACGAACGCCGAAATCAAGGAACTGCGGGCGCGGGTGGAGAGCGGCCGCCTGCTGGGAAAGGAAGAGCAGCTGTTCATCCTGCAACAGTTGTTTCGTGCAAACCGCCGGGTGCAGGCCGCCAAGAAGGCCGGCTTCAACGTCGAGCCCAACGCCACGGGCGACTGACGCGGGTCAGCCCGCAATGGACAGCCCAGGCCTCAGCCGGTAGAGCAACCCGTCCTCAAAGTAACGAGTTGCGACGGTTCGCCATGAACAAGCCAGCTGGCATTCCCCAGATCGCCTTTATCGACCTGCAGGCCCAACGACGCCGTCTCGGCGGCAAGATCGACGAGGCCGTGCTGCGCGTGGTGAACCACGGCGGCTACATCATGGGTCCGGAGGTCAAGCAGATCGAGGCCGATCTGGCGGCTTTCTGTGGGGCCGCCGAGGTCATTTCCTGCTCCAACGGAACGGACGCCCTCACCCTCGTCCTGCGCGCCCGTGGCATTGGGCCGGGCGACGCGGTCCTGTGCCCGTCGTTCACCTTCGCCGCCACCGCCGAGGTCGTGGCGCTGGCCGGCGCGACTCCGGTCTTCGTCGACATCGACGCCGACACCTTCAACATGAACGCCGAAAGCCTGAAGGCGGGCGTGACGGAGGCCCGGCGGGCGGATCTGAACCCGGTCGCGGTCATCCCGGTCGACCTGTTCGGCCTTCCCGCCGATTACGACGCGCTCCTCCCCGTGGCGGAGGAGCTCGGACTGTGGGTGCTGGCTGACGCGGCCCAGTCGTTCGGCGGCGTGTACAAGGGCCGCAAGGTCGGAACCCTGGGGCTGGCCACCACAACCAGCTTCTTCCCGGCCAAGCCGCTGGGTTGCTACGGCGACGGCGGCGCGATCTTTACGGACGACAGCGAGCTGGCGGCCGTCATCCGCTCCCTGCGCGTCCACGGCCAGGGCAGCGACAAGTACGACAACGTGCGGATCGGCATCAACGGCCGCCTGGACACGATCCAGGCCGCGGTCCTGATCGAGAAGCTGAAGATCTTTCCCGACGAAATCGAGGCCCGCGACCGGGTCGCCCAGCGCTACAATGACGGCCTGCGCGACGTGGCGGCCGTTCCGGGCACGCCCGACGGCCTGACCTCCACCTGGGCCCAGTACACCCTGCGCATCTCCGGGCGGGACGCCGTTGCGGCCCAGCTCAAGGAACGGGGCGTGCCGACGGCCATCTACTATCCCAAGCCGCTGCACCAACAGACCGCCTACCGCGACTTCCCCGTCGCCGGGAACGGCCTTCCTGTATCCGAGCGGCTGGCCGGCGAAGTGCTCAGCCTTCCGATGCACCCCTACCTCGAGCCGGATCTGCAGGACTGGATCATCGAGACGGTCGCCGACACCACTCGGTCGGCCTGAGGCGCGCCATGCCCGTCAAGCGCTGCAAGATCCACCTGATCGCCGGCGCCCGGCCGAACGTCATGAAGATCGCGCCGCTCTACAAGGCGCTGAAGGGTCAGGGGTGGTGCGAGCCCAAGCTGGTGTTCATCGCCCAGCACTTTTCGCAAAACATGTCGTCCGACTTGTTCGCCCAGTTTGGCGTTCATGACAAAATCACGGTCCTGCCCCTGGACGCCGACAACTACGGCGACCGCATGGGCGGGATCATCAAGGGTTATTCGGAGTTCATCGAACAGGACGACCCGGACATGGTCATCGTCCCCGGCGACGTCGATGTGGCGCTGGGGGCCGCCCTGGCGGCGCGACGGATGCATCGGGCCCTGGTTCACCTCGAAGCAGGGCTGCGCAGCTACGACGCCACCATGCCCGAGGAAATGAATCGGGTCCTGATCGACTCCATCGCCGATGTGTTGCTGGCGCCGTCGGCTGCTGCGGCGCAGAACCTCCTCTACCACGAGGGCGTGCCCCACTCGCGGGTGCATTTCGTGGGCAACATCATGATCGACGCGCTCTCGATGGTGCTCGACGATGCGGCCGCCGATGCTGTCACCTCGCGCTTCGGTGTCGAGGCGGGAAGCTTCGCCGTCGCCACCTTCCACCGCCCGGCCAATGTCGACGATGCCGGGCGACTGGACGAGATCCGCAAACTCCTGGAACACGTCGCGGGCCTGCTGCCCGTGGTCTTCCCGGTGCACCCCCGCACGCTGGAACGGCTCAAGCGGCTCCCGGGCGGCGAGGCGCTGTTCGACGATCCCCGCATCCGCACCAGCCAGCCGCTGTCCTACGTCGAGTTCGCAAACCTGGTCGCCCGCTCGCGCATGGTGATCACCGACTCCGGCGGCATTCAGGAAGAGGCCAGCTGGCTGGGCGTTCCCTGCTTCACATTGCGCGACACGACCGAACGGCCGATCACGGTCACCCACGGCACCAACACCCTGGTCGATTTCGAAGACGTGCGGCTGCAGATCCAACCGGTGATCGACCGCGTGGCGAAGCCTCGCACGATCGACCTTCCGCTCTGGGACGGCCGCACCGCCGGGCGGGTGGTCCAGGTGCTGCGCACTCGATGGAAGGCCGGCTATGCCGACGCCGTCCGGAGGACTGGAGCCTGACCGAGGTCGGGGACACGGACGGGGGGTCCGTTCCCGATCCGCCCACCGCCCAGGCGGTGCGGGCGCGGATTCGTGCCGAGCCGCCCCGCCCCTACGACAACCTCGAGTCTTCCCCGTTTGCGGTCGGCGACACGCTGACGGCCAAGCTGCGAAGCCTGGCTAGCGCAGGCTTCGAGAAATTCGGCCACAGGGTCGATATTGCTCGCCCGGATTTCACCGTCGGTAGCCGCACCTTCCACTTCCTGCTGCACGCCTGGGATCCGCTGGCGACGCTTCTTCATGGTCTGTTGCCCCCCACCAACCCCGAGGGCTTGGCGCCCGCCGTCGCCTACGCCACAGCCTGGCTCGACGCCTTTGAAGAGCCCGCGCGGGCTGCCGGTGTGGACGCCATCGTCAGCGACGCTCGATCCGGCGCCAACGAGGCCTGGGAAGGGATGGCGACCGGCATGCGCGCCTTCCGGCTCGCCGCCCTTCTCGACGCCGTCGCGCGGTCGGACGCGACCGACGATGCGCTGCTGGGGCGGCTTGTGGACGCCCTCGCCTTCCATTTCGACATCCTGTCCCGGCCGGAGTTCTTCCAGTCCTGGAGCAATCACGGACTCTACCAGTCGCTGGGCCTGCTCTCGGCGGGCGCGCGCTTCCCCTGGCTGGCCGGCGGCGAAGGGATGGCGTCCCTCGCGCGCGAGCGGCTGGAACAAATCCTGCCTGGCCACTTCGATGCGGACGGGGTCCACCTCGAACATTCGCCGACCTATCATGCCAACCTGCTGGGTTCGCTGATCGGTGCGCGCAACGCCGGGCTCCTGGACGGTTCGTCCGCAGCCGCGACGATCATTGGCGCCGAGCAGGCCCTGTCCTGGATGGTGACCCCGGCGGGGCGCATGGTTCCGTTCGGCGACAGCTGGCCGGCGCCCGTCCGCCAGGATCTCGCGGGGGCCGCGCGCTTCCGGGATCCGGCGCTTCGCTTCCTGACGTCGGATGGCCTCATCGGCGACCCACCGGCGTCCGGCGTGAAGCTCTACCGCAACGCCGGCTATGCCTTCGCCCGGGTGCTCGACAGCGAACTCGGCGAAACCCCCGACCAGGCGACCTACCTGGCCCAGTCCGGCGCCTTTCATTCGCGGGTGCACAAGCACGCAGACCATCTGAGCTTCGTCTGGTCCGAAGGCGCGACCGACATCCTCGTCGAGCCCGGCCGTTACGGCTATCTCGGCCGCGTGTCCCCGGGCGATCCGCTTCACGACAAGGGCCATTGGTACGCGGACCCGAAGCGCATCTTTGTGGAGTCCACCCGCGCCCACAATTGCATCGAAGTCGACGGCGAGAGCCACCAGCGCAAGGGCGCCAAGCCTTTTGGCGGCGCGCTGCGGCAGGCCGAACAGTTCCATGATCTCGTCGTCTTCGCCGGCGGAGCTCACATTGGGGCCGACGTCACTCACGAACGCGTCCTCGTGCTGCGGCCAAGGGCGTTCCTGCTGGTGCTCGATACCCTGACCGGGACAGACGGCCCCCATGACTTTCGCCAGTGGTTCCAGCTCGACGCCGCCTGGACGGCCGAGGTCGCCCGTCAGGGATATATCGCCCGCGCCGGACTGCGCAGCCTGCGCGTGATTGACCTCATCGGCGAGGCCGAGGTCGAGCCGGTGCGCCGGGCCCAGACCGAGCCCGAGCTACAGGGGTGGGTATCGGTCAAGGACGGAGAACTGTCGCCAGCCTCCAGCCTCTGCTTCCAGAGGTCGGCCGCCCAAACGCGCTTCGCGACCCTGTTCAGCCTGGGCGAGGACGAGATCGAGGCGCCCTCTGTCACCGAAACCGGGGCGACGGAGCAGACGATCGGCTGGACACAGGCCGGCGATCGGGTGGCGATCAGGCTGAGCGGAACCGTTCCGGGTCGGCTGAAGGCGGAGCTGTCTCGTCAGCCCGTGTGACGACCGGCCTCGATCGCTTCCGAAGCGCGCGTCAGCACCTTCAGCACCCGCAGCCCCTCTGCGCCGTCCGTGCGTGGCGTCGCGCCGGTGGCGACACAATCGAGGAAGTGTGCGCACTCAGCCTTCAGGGGCTCGCCCTTGGGCACATCGATCCACTCGGGATCGCCCTTGACGACCGTGGGCGCGCCGTCACGCCAGATTATCGGCTTGCGAAAGAGCGCCAGCTTTTCCTCCCACAGCGGCTGGGTGTCATCGAACACCGCCATGGCCTCGTCGCCGATCACCACCAGCTTCTGCTCCTTGAAGGGGCTGGCCCACGACGCAAAGACGTGGCCGCGGCAGCCGGAGGGGAAACCGAGCTGCACCGTGACACTGTCGGCGATCCGGTCGTCCAGGAGGCAGGCGCCCGTGGCGGTGACCCGGTCGGGCTCCTCGCCGGCGAGCGCGAGGATCATCGAAATGTCGTGAGGCGCGAAGCTCCACAGCACATCTTCTTCGCGCCGGATTTTCCCGAGGCTCAGGCGGTTGGAATAGAGGTAGCGCACCCTGCCGAGCTCGCCGCCTTCGACCATCGCTTTCAGGGCCAGGAAGACGGGATGGTACTGGAGCAGGTGCCCCACCATCAGCGTCAGCCCGGTCGTCTTCGCGCCGGCCACCAGGTCTTCGGCCTCGACCAGGGTCAGGGCGACGGGCTTCTCGACATAGACATGTTTGCCAGCGTCCAGGGCGCGACGGGCCAGGCGGTGGTGCATCGGCGCCGGCGCTGCAATGGCCACGCCTTGGATCGACGGGTCGGCGAGCACCGCCTCCAGGTCCAGGACCGCCCCGCCATGGGCGCTCGCCAGGGACTGGGCCGTCGTGGCGTCCGGGTCGACGATGGCGGCCAGGGCGCCGAGTTCGGCGAAGTTGCGGACGAGGTTCTTGCCCCAGTGGCCGGCGCCCAGCACCGCGACCCTCGGGATGGATTTGGAGTGATCGGCCGTAGCCGCCTCTTGGGACACGTGCAGGACTCGCTACGCTGACTGAAAAATGGTGCTTTCAGCTGATCGGATAGCCCTCCCCGCCAAGGGCTTCAAGCTGTGGCGTTTACGGAACCCCGACCGTCCGGGCTCAGAGTGCTGTAGATTTCGCCGAGAACAGCAGCCTGAACCTCCCAGGAAAGCTGAAGCAGCAGGTCAGGGCGCCGGCCGATGGCGGCCACGTAACGCTCACGGTCGGCCAAGATCCGAACGAGCGCGTCCTTCACCGCCGCCGCGTCTTCAGGCGCTGCGTGTTCACCGACTGGCCAGTCCTCGAGCACACTGGCCGCGGTCGCTGCGCCGACTACCAGGGTCGGCAGGCCCGCCAGGGCATGGGTGAAGATCCGTGCGGTCGCGTCGGAGCCTTCTTCCGGAAGCGCCAGGCCGACGTCCGCGTCAGCGATATGGCCGATCATCCGCTCCTCGGTCGGGGCGGGCGCGACGTGCAGGCGATCCTGCACGCCCAGTACCGCGGCCTTCACCTTCAGGGTCTTCAGCAATCCGCCCGGCGCTCCCCTCAGCAGCACGAGATGGGTGTCCGGATGGGCCGCAACGGCTTCCAGAACTGGAATGAGGCGCGCATCGGCGACCCCGGCGTACACCAGGATTTTGCCTTTTATATCCAGTTTTTGGCGCAAGGTCTTGCCGCGATGCGCAAAACGATCGGCCAGGCGCGGGGTGTCCCAAACGGTGGTCGGGGCCGGGATCCTGGCCGCCTCGGCGATAGCGTGTCCGACGGCCTCGCTTGCCGCAGTCACCACGGTCGGTTCCGTAAGGCGATCGGCATGGCTGAGCGCCTGGCGGTAACGCCGGATGTCGTGAACCCAGCGGACATGTCGGGCCTTGCCCGGGTTTTCGATCTTCAGCCTCGCGAGGCCGTCGCCGACCGCGGCGAGCGCCACCGCGCCTTCGCTGTGGACCACGAAACCGGGTCGCGCCAGCGTCCCAAACAGGCGCGACAGCCGCCCTGCCCGGATGGAATT
>CAZRKY010000187.1:0-6621 GCA_964600375.1 uncultured Caulobacteraceae bacterium
CGGAAAGGAGGCCAGCCATGGAATACATCCACCGCGACAGCCGCGACGTCCCCTTCGGCTGGGTCGAACTCCTGCGGGCGGCCCTGGCGGCGCCCAGGCGCGTCCGCCGCAGCGAACCGCTGCGCCTGCCGTCACCCGACCACTTCCGCGTTCGACCCGCGCCCTAGGGCCGCGCCTAGCGCGGGGCGGGCGCGGGGGCCGGCGCCGCGGCGGCGGCGCTCTGGCGGGCGCGGGTCAGGACCTTGCGGTCATCAGCGTTCAACAACCCCCTGCGCTCGGCGTCCTCCATCAGGCGCACCACGCTGGTCCAGGCGATCTTGTCGCCGGTCCGGTCGGCCCAGACCACGAGCGCCTGCCAGTAGTCGCGCAAGGCCTCCGGATCCTCCGGCCGGTCCTTGTTCAGGCGCCGGAATTCGGTGAGGCCCTCGCGGTAGAGCTCGGTCGCCTCGTCGAACTTGCGCTGATGATACTGGAAATCCCCGACATCCTTCAGGGTCACGGCCAGCATGCGCCGCGTGGCCCGGTTGTTTCCGTCGATGGCGACGGCCTTGCGCAGATGCGTCAGCGCCTGCTGCAACAGGTCGATGGCGCCGGCCGTATCGGTCGCGTCCAGGCGCCGTTGGGCCGCCTTGGCGAGCCCCACAGCGTAGTCCACCTGCATCACCCGCACTGTGGGGTTGGCTTCGGCCAGTACGCGTTCAATCGACAGCGCCTCGTCCCAGGCCCCGCCCGCCTCAGCCGGGCGTGAGCGTTGCAGCACCGCAGCCAGGGTCTCGAGCGTCTGGGCGACCGGCCGCATGTCGGCGCCGTCGGCCGTTTCGGCGGCGGCGATGCGGCGGTAGATGGCCAGGGTCTCCTGTAACAGCGGCACGGCGGGCGCAGGATCGGGCCGGTCAGTGTAGGCGCGCGACTGGACCTCCAGACCGACGGCCAGCTCCCTCTGACGCTCGACATTGGCCGGATCGGCGCTGGCGAGTTCACGCCGCAGCCGCACGGACTCTTCGGTGAGCTCCAGGTACTCGCGCTGGCCGCGGGGCGTGGCGACCGCGCTCAGCCGCGCGCGATAGGTCAGCGCCATGGCCAGGTCGCGCTTGTACTCCTGGCTCGACGGGTCCGCGGCGGCGGCGCGCCGCAAGGTCGCAAGCCCCTCATCGATCAGCGGCCGCGCCTGGTCGGGCTGGCCGGTCCGGCGGCGCAGGTCGCCCAGCTTGAGCAGGGCGATCGCATTTTCCCGCTCCAGCACCAGCGCGCCGGGGACGTCCAGGAGTGCGGCGCGGGTCAGGCCGACCATGGTTTCATAGGCCAGGAGGGCGGCCGGCCAGTTCTCGGCGTCCTGATGGGCTTCCCCGACCTTGGAGACGCTGACCATCAGGGAGCGCTGAAGCGCCCGGTTCATCGGATGGGCCTCGGCCTGCGCCAGGGCCAGCTTCATGGCCTCCTCGTAGAAACCCGCGGCGTCCGCATGGTTGTAGAGGGACGCGTGCATCTCGCCCAGGCGGGTGAGGATGACGATCAGGCCGCTCGTGGCGTTGTCGTCCGCCGGGTTGGCGGCGTGGGCGGCGCGAAGTTGGGCCAGCGCGGTGGTCCAGGCCGCACTGGCCCCGCCGCGATCGCCCTGGTCGGCGAGGAAGCGGCCCAGCTCCGCATTGGCCAGCCCGCGCTCCACGTCCGTTGACGCCACCGCGAGCGCCCGTTCGGCCGCGGCCCGCGCGTCCGGCAGCCGGCCGGCGGCGTCATAGAGCCCGGTCAGGATGATCCAACCCCGATAGTAGGCGCCGTCCGCCGCCTGGGCCCGCTCCCATGCCGCAATCACCTGGGCCAGGGTCATCTCGCCGCGATCGCGGCGGTCCATCGCCAGCTGGGCCGGACGGCGCAGCAGCGCCCCCGCGCGGATCTCGCCCGCCCGTTTCGCCGCCGCAGCCTCGATCTGGGAGAGCCGGTCGATGACCTCGAAGGCCGTTTCGCGGTCGCCCTGGGCGTAGAGTTCATAGGCCGCCAGGACCTCGGGACTGGCGCTCTCGACCGCCTCGGTAATCTGGCGCTGGTACTCGCGCAGTTGCGCCCGCAACTCGACGCCGGTCTGTTCCGAGGCCAGCAGCTTGCCGTTCAGATGGCCCAGCTGGGCGTCCAGCTCGGCCATCCTGGCTTTTGCAGCGTCCCGTTCGGCGGCCGTGGCCCGGGCATCCCGGAGCACCGCGGCGATCCGCCGCCGGTTGGCGTCATTCTCGGCCAGCAGGCGCTGGGTGGTCTCATCCCCGATGCGGGCGGCGCGAAATTGCTCGGCGGCGTACTGGGCGGCGATCGATTCCGCGGTGGCGCGGCGGACGGCGCGGACGTCGGTCGCGGCCCGGGGCGCGGCATAGGCTTGAGGAGCCACCGTCACAGCGAACCCCGCCAGGGCGCCCGCCATGATCCATCCAGCCGTAACCCGCCGCATCGGCGCCCCCTCGTTGTTACAGGCCTTACCGTAACGGCGGTCGATGAGGCGTCAATTCATCCCCACGCCGGCGGTCGGGCGCCTAGGGCTGGCAAAGCTCGCGAATGTCGATGCGGCGCGCCTCGATGTGGCAGATCACTTCGCCCTCGAACCCACAGGCCTGCCCGGCCGGCCCCGGCTGGCAGCGCCAGGTCTTGGGGACGGGTTCGGCCGAGGCCAGACGGAACTCGCCGCTGGAGAACGCCACGCAGAGGCCCTGGCCGTCGCGGGTTCCGCGGGTCAGGGCGTCGCCGCGCGCCGCGGCCTCGGAGGGCATCGGCTGGACGCCGAAGCCGACGTAGAGCGGCAGCCGGCGGGTTTCCTTGGCCCAGGTCTCGACCTCGCCGGTGCGGCAACCCGCGAGCCGGGCCTGGGCCTCCTGGGCGTAGGCCCCGCGCGGCCAGCGGCGCAGGTATCCGCGAAGGCCTTCGCCGTCCTCGCGCTTGATCGCTGCCGCCCAGGCCCGGTCCTGGGCCTCGGAGGGCACGCCGCCCCAACCGGCGGAGCCGCAGACGGACCGGATGCCGGGAACCTTGCAGGTCAGCTTCTGGAAGCTGCCCAGGTCCTGGACGAAGGCCATGCTGCCGCTCAGCAGCGCCACGCCGGCGGCCAGGGGGGCGAGAAGCCGGCGCATCGCCCGGCGGTCCAGCTTGATCATTGTGGGGCTCCTTGCGGTGCAGCGGGCGCGGCGGCGGCTGGAGCCGGGGACGACGCCGGCGGCGGTTGGGCGGCGGCCCGTTCCGCGGCTTCGCGCGCCTTCACGCGCGCCTGGGCCAACAGGACCTTCTGGTCGGCGGTGAGGAAGCCCTTGGCGTCGGCCGCCTCCATGTACTTGATCACCTCGCGCCAGCTCTCGGGGCCGGTGGTCATGCCGGCCCAGCTGTAGAGCGTGCCCCACATGTAGCGGTGGGCCTGGGGATCGTCGGGAGCGGCCTTGAGCACTGCGAAAAAGACGTTGAGCGCCTTGTCGTAATTCTCGCGGACGGCGGGCAGGTCGTCCGTTTCCCAGGCCATGTCGCCGATGCCCTTGTAGGCGATGCCGAGGTTGGCGAAGAGGCCGCGGTCGCTGGTGTCGAGCCGCTGGGCCCGCGACAGCACGGCCTGGGCTTCGCGATAGTAGGTCAGGGCGCCGGCCCAATCGCGGACCGCCGCGCGAGAGTCCCCGACCCACATCAGCGCCACTCCCAGGTCCTCGCCAACCAGGGCCGAGTTCGGGTTCTGCTCGACCAGCTTGCGCCGGATCGCCAGCATCTCGTCCCAGACCGGACGGGCGGCTGCGGCGTCGCCAGAGGCGTCGAGCAACCGCGCCAGGTTGCCGAGCGACAGGCCCAGCCGGCGCTGGTCGTAGCCGTAAGCGGTCGCGCTGGTGGCGACGCGGCGGTAGATGGCGATCTGCTCTTCCACGGCCTTGCGCGCGCCGGCGTGGTCGCCGTTCGCGAAGAGGACGTCGAACACCCGGTCGAGGCTGAAGGCGACGTCCAGCTGGGCCTTGCTGTTGGTTGGGTCGGCGGCGGCGATGCCGCGGGTGATCCCCAGCGCCTCGTCCATCAGACTCTTGTAGGCGCCGAGCGTGTCTGGCGTGACGTCGAGCGCGTCCGCCTGCTTCTCCAGCGCCACGGCGACGTCCCGCCGCCAGACCAGGTTGGTCGGGTCCGCCGCCGCCAGCCGCCGCGCGATGACGCCCCCTTCGGCGAGCAGGGGCCGTGCGCGGGGGTTGTCGCGGCGCTGCAGGAAGAACTCGCCCATCTTAAGCAACGCCAGACCGTGGTCGCGCTGGAAGTCGAGGTTGCCCGGCGCGGTGGCCAGCACCTTTCGCGTGATGGTCAACAGTTCCTCAAAGGAGGCCTGCGCCTGACGGTAGTCCTCGACGCTGGCGTAGGCGTCGCCGATCTTGGCCAGGCAGACCGCGAGATCACGCTGGGCGCGGATGTCGTTCGGAGCCGCGGCGGCCATCCGACGGCCAATGGCCAGTTCCGCCGAATAGGCGGCGCGGGCGCCGGCGAAGTCCCGCTCGCTGTCACTGAGGTCGCCGATGCGGTCGTACACCGCCATCAGCGTGCGCTGGACCTGCACGGCGGCCGGATCGGCGGCGGCGGCCCGGTTCAGCACCTCCAGCGCCTGATCGAAGGTCTTGCGGCCGTTGGTGGGATCGCCGCTCATCACCTGGATGTCGCCGGTGAGGCCCAGCGCAATCCCGCGCTCGCCATCGGTGGTCGCGGTCTGCAGGGCGGAGGCGGCGGCCTTGCCGGCGTCGGCCAGCCGGCCCGCCTCCATGAGCAGGTTGGTGAGGTCCACCCAGCCCCGCTGATAGGCCGGGTCCGCCGCCTGGGCGCGTTCCCACGCCCCGATCACCTGGGTCACGTTCATCTCGCCCCGGTCCTTGCGGTCCATGGCCAGGACGGCGGGACGGCGGAGCAGGGCCCCGGCCCGGATCTCGCCCGCGCGCTTCGCCGCGGCGGCTTCGGCCTGGGAGAGGCGGTCGATGACCTCGTAGGCGGTGTCCCGGTCGCCCTGGGCGTAGAGCTCGTAGGCGGCCAGGACCTCGGGGCTGGCGGCCTCGACGGCGTCGGTGATCTGGCGCTGGTATTCGCGGACCTGGGCGCGCAGTTCCTCGCCCGTCTGCTCGGAGGCCAGCAGCCGCTTGTTGAGGTCGGTCAGCTGGGTGTCGAGGGCGGCCAGCTGGGCGCGCGCGGCGTCGCGCTGGGCGGCGGTCGCCCTGGCGTCCTTCAGGATTGCGGCGATGCGGCGGCGGTTGGCGTCGTTCTCGGCCAACAGGCGCTGGGTGTTCTCGTCGCCGATGCGGGCGGCGCGAAACTGCTCGGCGGCGTATTGCGCTGCGATGGACTCTGCGGTGGCCCGGCGGGCGGCGCGGACGTCGGTAGCGGCAGCCGGAGCGGCGAAGGCGTAAGCGGGTAAGCCCAGTCCGAAACCGGCGATAGCCGTCGCCAACAGCGTCGCCGCCGTAACCCGCCTCATCGGCGTCCCCTCCGCGTTACTGCTCCTACCGTAACGCCGGTCGTCGAGCCGTCAATTACCCTTGAGGTTCAAGGGCCGGGACCCTGGCGGCGGATTACAAAGGCGTAAGGCGGGGGGTTCGCGCTTGCCCGCCCCACGCGCGGCGCTTACGCCTGCGTCCGCGCAAGCACTTCAACCTACGGGAGTTCCCCATGCTCGATCGCCGCCGCCTGCTGATGACCACGGGGGCCATGGCGCTCGCCGCCACCGCCTCGCGCGCCCTGGCCCAGGCTGCCGGCGCCCCTGCCGCGACCGGCGAGGCCGCCAAGCAGAACGCCATCTTCGACCGGATGTTCATGACCGAGCTGTCGCTCTCGCCCGAGGGCCAGACCTACGTCGGCATGGAGGCGCCCGGGTCGAGCGGGAAGCTGGACGATCGCTCCGCCGCCGCCGAGGCCGCCAACTGGCAGCGCCAGGAAGGCTACATGCGCGACCTCAAGGCGATCGACCGCTCCAAGCTCACGGGTATGGACCTCGTGAACTACGACACCATCGTCTACCAGGGCGAGATCGGCGCCGAGGGCAAGAAGTTCGGCTACGGCACGCCCGGCTACCCGTCGCCCTACCGCATCAGCCAGCTGACCGGCTCCTACTCCTCGATGCCGGACTTCCTCGACACCATGCACAAGATCGAGGACGCCGCCGGCGCCGAGGGCTACCTGTCGCGCACCGAGGCCTTCGCCACCGTCCTGGACCAGGAAACCGCCAACGCGCGGGCCGACGGCGCCAAGGGAGTCATCCCGCCCGACTTCGTCCTGAAGACCGCGCTTACCCAGATGCGCGCCCTGCGCAACACGCCCACCAACGACACCACCCTGGTCGCCTCCATCACCCGTCGCACCAAGGACAAGAACATCGCCGGTGACTGGCAGCGCCGCGCCGCCGCCCTCGTCGACCAGAAGGTGTTCCCGGCGCTCGATCGCCAGATCGCGCTGCTGGAAAGCTGGCAGGCGGGCGCCGTCCATGACGCCGGTGTGGCGCGCCTGCCCATGGGCGAGGAATACTACCGCTGGGGGGCGAAGTACTCGACCACGACAAACATGACACCTGAAGAGATCCACACCATGGGTCTGGAGCAGGTGGCGGCAATCTCGGCTAGCGCCGACGCCATCCTGAAGGCCCAGGGCATG
>CAZRKY010000188.1:0-6562 GCA_964600375.1 uncultured Caulobacteraceae bacterium
GATTTCGGAGGGAGCTCATACCATGACGCCACGGCCCACCTGGCAAGGGCATCTGCGCCTGTCGCTCGTGACCTGTCCTGTCGCGCTCTACACCGCCACGTCGCGCTCCTCGGACGTGTCCTTCAATCTGATAAATCCCAAGACCAACAACCGGATCCGCATGATCCCCACCGACCCGGACGCCGGGCCGGTCGAGCGCTCGAAGCTGGTGAAGGGCTACGAATACGAAAAGGAGCGCTACGTCATCGTCTCCGATGACGAGCTCGAGGGCGTCCGGATCGAATCCAACCGCATCCTCGACATCGAGCGGTTCGTGGACGTGAAGGACATCGACCGGCTCTACTGGAACGACCCCTATTACCTGGTCCCGGACGGCAAGATCGCGGCGGAGGCCTATGAGGTGATCCGCGGCGCCATGGCGAAGTCGGGCCGCGTCGGGCTGGGCCGGGTGGTGTTGCACCAGCGCGAACGCCTGATGGCGCTCGAGGCCCGCGACGACGGCCTCATCGCCTACAGCCTGCGCAGCCATGACGAGGTGCGCGCGCCCAAGGACTTCTTCGACGACATCCCGGATGTAAAGCCCGACAAGGGCATGACCGACATCGCCGGCAAGATCATCGAACAGATGTCCGGCGAGTTCGAGCCCGAGGCGTTCCGCGACCGCTACGAAGACGCCCTGCGCGAGCTGATCGACGCCAAGCTGAAGGGCAAGAAGTCCCTGGTGAAGGCCGAGGAGCCGCAGGACACCGAGGTGAAGGACCTCATGGCCATGCTCAAGCAGAGCCTGGGGCAGGGGGGACCGGCGAGGCGCAAGCCGGCGGCAGCGAAGACGACGCCGGAGAAGAAGCGCGCGCCGGTTCGGAAGACCGCGCGCCGGGCCTGATCCGCGTCGCGGCGGGACGCCGCTAGACCTTGCGCAGGCGCCTGATGGCGTCCTTGAGGCTGGCGGCCGCCTCGTCGTAGTCCGCCCACGCCCTGTTGCGCTTCATCAGCGCCGGGGCCGTCCGCACGGTATAGGCCTTCGGATCGAGCCCCGTCTTCGCCTGGGCCCAGGTGAGGGGATAGGAAACTGTCGCGCCAGGGCGGGCGCGGGCGGTCAGCAGGGCCGCGGCGGTCGAGAGTCGGTCGTTGCGCAAATAGTCCAAGAATATCCGCCCCTTGCGAACCTTCTTTGACATGTTGACGGTATAGAGATCGGGCCGGTCGTCGGCCATGCGCGTCATCAGTCCCTTGGCGAAGGCCTTGGCCTCCGGCCAGCCGACCGGCGCCTTGCCGCCGTTGGCCAGCGGCGTGACCACGTGCAGGCCCTTGCCGCCCGTGGTCTTCAGGAAGGCCGCCAGCCCGACCGCCTCCAGCCTGGCCTTCACGTCCTTCGCCGCATCGATGACCCGTTCGAACGGGATCGCCTCGTCAGGGTCGAGGTCGAAGATGAAGCGGCCGGGGATCTCCGGCTGGCCCGGCAGGCAGTTCCAAGGGTGAAACTCGGTCGCGCCGCTCTGGGCTGCTGCGATCACGGCTTCCGGCCGGTCGAACTGCAGGTAGGGGTCCTTGTCGCCGCGGACCTGGACAAGGCTGATCAGCGACGACGTGCCCGCGCCGGCGTGGCGCTGGAAGAAGGTCTGGCCGCCGTCGATGCCGTCGGGTGTGCGGATGATCGAACAGGGCCGGCCCGCGATGTGGGGCAGGAACCAAGGCATCACCGCTTCGAGATAGCGCGCGTATTCGATCTTGGTGACGGCGGGCTGCTTGCCGTGGGCCGGCCACAGCGCCTTGTCCGGGTTGGAGATTGTCACGCCCAGCACCACGTCGCCGCCGGGCGCGGCCGACTTCGCCGCCGGCCTGGTCGCAGTCTTCGGCTTGGGGGCAGTATCGTTCGCGTCCACGGCCGCACGCGCCTCGCTGGTCTCGGCCACGACTTCGCGCGCCGGCTTGTCATCGCGCAAGCCCTTGAAGCTGGCCTGGCGCAGGTTGCCGTCGCCGGTGAAGCCCGCAAAGGCGATCTCGGCCACCAGCTTGGGTTTCACCCAGTGGATGCCCGCGCCGTCCCGGGGCGCGGCGTAGGCCTTGAACGGCGGCTTGTCGGTCTCGAGCGGCTTCAGCTTCGCCATCAGCGTCTTGACGGTATCGGCCCGGTAGCCGGTCCCGATGCGCCCGATGTGCACCAGTTCGCCATCCCGATAGAGGCCCGCGATCAGCGAACGAAACGCGTCACCCGTCGTGGTCCAGCCGGCGACGACCACCTCCTGGCCGCCGCGGCACTTGGCCTTGGTCCAGCTGTCGCTGCGGCCCGACTGATAGGGCGCGTCCAGCTTCTTGGAGACGATGCCCTCGAGATGCATCCGGCAGGCGCCCTCCAGCACCGCGCCGCCGGACGTCGTGAAATGCTCGACGTAGCGAAGGCGCTTCGACAGCTTCGGGCGGGACAGGACGACCTGCAGGCGCGCCTTGCGCTCGGACAGCGGCAGGGATCGCAGGTCCTCGTCGTCCGCCATCGGCGCGTCGAACAGGAAGTAGACCAGCTTGCCGGTCCTGCCGCTGGTCAGGGCCGCCTGCAGGCCCGGGAAGTCCGGGCGCGCCTCGGAGTCCAGCGCGACGATCTCGCCGTCATAGGCGCCGTCGGGCAGGGCGGCGCAGTCCGCCGCGATCTCGGGAAAGCGGTCGGTCCAGTCCAGGCCCTTGCGGCTGCGCAGGGTTGCCCTGCCGCCCTTGACCACGGCCTGGATGCGGTAACCGTCGAACTTGATCTCGTGCACCCAGCCGGCCCCGGCCGGGGGCCGGTCGACCAGTTTGGTCAGCTGGAAGGGGACGAACACGGGCGCGGATTTGCGGGCCTTCGAAGGGCTCGCGCCCTTCGCCCGGGGCAACGTGCGTCGGGACGACCCTTCCCGCGACTCCTTCGAATTCCAGATGGCGTCGGCCGACTGTTTCAGCCCGCCGATGAAGGCGCTCGGCGCCCGGCCCTTGCCCGCGGCGATCTGTTCCAGTTTGCGCCCCGACGCGACGGAAAAATCCGTGTCGGCCAGGAACCGGTCCTCGTCGCCCTCGTGGGCGAATTCGTCGTGCTGTTTGATCAGCAGCCAGTTGTTGCGCCTGGACTTCACCTTGTCGTTGCGGATCCGGACCAGATGGTAGGCGCCCTTCAGCCGTTTGCCGTGGAAGGTGAAGCTGAGGTGGCCGTGCTTGAGGCCCTGCTCGATGGTCTTGCCCGGCTCCGGCTCCCAGTAGCCGCGGTCCCACAGCATCACGGTTCCGCCGCCGTACTGGCCCTTGGGGATGGCGCCTTCGAAGTCGCCGTAGTCCAGCGGATGGGGTTCGACCTCGACGGCCAGGCGCTTGTCGGCCGGGTCCAGGGACGGTCCGCGCGTCACCGCCCAGGACAGGAACACGCCCTCGTGCTCCAGGCGCAGGTCGTAGTGCAGGCGTGTCGCGGCGTGCTTCTGGACCACGAAGCGCAGGCGAGGGGACTTCGGCACCCTGGCCTTGCCGCTCGGCTCGGCGGTCTTGGTGAAGTCCCGCATCGAGCGATAGGTCGCGAGACGGTCAGCCATGTTCAACTCCGGCGTTGCCGGAGCATAGCGACAAACGGCGGCTACGGTTCCTGAGCCGGCAGGCGCACCGTGGCGGTCAGGCCGCCGCCGTCGCGATTGGCCAGGGTCACGTCGCCGCCGTGGGCGCGCGCGATCGAGCGCGCCACGGACAGGCCGAGCCCGAATCCGCCGGTGGCCGGCGCCCGCGAGGGATCGACCCGATAGAAGGGCTCGAAGACCTTCTCGATCTCGGCCGGGGCGAGGCCGGACCCGTCATCCTCGACGCGGATCAGGATGCTGTCGCCGTCTCGCTGCAGCGACACCCGCGCGCGCTGGCCGAACTTCACCGCATTCTCGATCAGGTTGGTGACCACCCGGCGCAGGCCGATGGGATCGCCGGCCACGATCAGCTGTCCCCCCTCGAAGCTGGCCTGGGCCCCCATCTCGGCCATGTCATCGGTCACCGACTGGATGAGCGCGCCGAGGTCGAGCTTCACCCGTTGCCCGCGCGCCATGTCGCCCCGGACGAAGGTGAGGGCCTGGCTGACCATGCCGTCCATCTGCTCGATGTCGGCGGCGACCTTGTCGCGGATTTCCGGCTGGGCGTTCTCGATGCGGAAGCGCATGCGGGTCAGGGGCGTGCGCAGGTCGTGGGCGATGGCGGCGACCATGGCGGTGCGCTCCTCGACGTAGCGGCGCAGCTTGTCTTGCATGTCGTTGAAGGCGGCCGCGGCGGCGCGCACCTCCGCGGGGCCGCGCGCCTCGTCCAGAGGCGGGGCGTTCGGATCGCGGCCCAGGCGTTCAGCCGCCTCGGCGAAGGTATGGATCGGTCGCGCCAGCCGCCGCGCGATCAGCCAGGCCAGGGGCGCCAGCAACAGGGCGCTGAGTGCGAACCAGATCAGGGTCCTCATCTGCCAGGGCGAGATCAGCGGCCGGGTCGGCTCCAGCACCAGCCACTTTCCGTCAGGCCGCTTCAGCGCGGCGGCGAAGGGCGGGAACACCAGCGAGTGGCCCATGCCGCGCGTCCGCATCGTCCAGGTCTGCTTGCCGGGCGGCGGCGGCGGGTGCGACGGGCCGGTCTCCCCCGAACCGACGGGGACGGGATCGATGGCGATGAACATCTCGGTGCGCTCTGACTTCGCGGCATGCCGTTCCCGTGTCAGTTCCAGCGCGCGGACGCCGTGACGGACCGCGACGTCGAAGGGCTCGACGCCGACGCGCACCCTGTCTTCGGTGACCCCCAGTTCGCGCGCCAGCAGTCCGGTCAGGAAGGCCTGGATCGGTTCGCGGCCAGGCGAGCCGGAAGACAGCCGCGGCTCCGCCGCCTGCACCCGCACCCTCAGGGTCTGCCCCCGCGCGGTCACGACCGTCTCGCCTTTCAGGGCGCGAGCGGCCTCGGGCACGGAGAAGCCCAGGGGAGGGGGATCGGGCAGGAACAGGACCACGCCCAGGTTGATGACCTGGGCGGCGACCAGGCTGACAACGACGAGCAGCAGGACCTGGACGAAGATCGGCGCGGAAGAGAGCCTCGGCCTCACCGGCGTCGCACCGTTCCGGCGAACATGTAGCCTTCCCCGCGCACCGTCCGGATCGGGTCGCGTCCGGCGCCGTCCTCAAGCTTCTTGCGCAAGCGACTGATCTGCACGTCGATGGCCCGGTCGAAGGCCTCGGAGGTCGGACCGCGGGCGAGGTCAAGCAACTGGTCGCGTGTCAGCACCCGCCCGGGACGCTCGACCAGCACCCGCAGCAGATGGAATTCACCGCCGGACAGGTTGACCACCACGCCGGCGGCCGAGCGCAGTTCGCGCCGCACCAGATCCAGGCTCCAGCCGTCGAACTCGATGACAGAGGCCGCGCTTTCGGACGCCGGGCCCTCGCGGCGGCGGCGCAGCACCGCCTTGGTCCGCGCCAGCAGTTCGCGCGGCGAACAGGGCTTGGGCAGATAGTCGTCGGCGCCGAGCTCCAGCCCGACGATCCGGTCGGTCTCCTCGCCCATGGCGCTCAGCATGATCACCGCGGGCCCGCTGTCGGCCGACAGGCGCTTGCAGATCGACAGGCCGTCCTCGCCGGGCATCATCAGGTCCAGCACGATCAGGTCGGGCGCGAAGCTCGCCATCGCCGCGTCCATCCTGCGGCCGTCCTCGGCGGTCTCGACGGCGTATCCGTGGCCCCGCAGGAACTCGGCCAGCACCTCACGCACACCGGGATCATCATCGACGACAAGGATGCGGGCGGCAGGCGCGGGCGTTTGGGCGGCAGGCTCCATAGGGCGCACAATCTCACGTTTGGATCGCGAGCGCATTTCGAGGCTGCAACACTGGGCGGGGGGACTGATTGCAGGGACGCAACAATTCGCCATGCCCGGGACATCGGCGCAAGGTCTGCTGCCACGTCATCACAGCCGGCGAGTCGCCCGGCGCGAACCAAGGACCTGTCCAAATGAAGCTCAAGATCCTCACCCTCGGCGCGGGCCTGGCCCTGGCGGCCGGCGCCGCCTTCGCCGCGGACCCGGCGCCGGCCGGGAGCGACGCGCGCAATGAAGAGCGCATCGTGATCATCTGCGAAGCCGGCCCCGGCGGACCGGCGTGGCATCCCGGCCCGGACGGACCGGGCGATCACGCCGAGATGCACGGCAAGCTGGACGCGAACAACGACGGTTCGATCAGCCGCGACGAGTTCCGCGCCGCCCATGACGAGATGTTCGGCAAGATGGACAAGAACCACGACGGCAAGCTGTCCGGTGACGAGTTCCCCCACGGTCCTGGGCCGGGCGGACCGGGCGGCGAGCGTTTTGAGATGCGCATGGTCGGACCCCAGGGCCCTGGAGGTCCGGGCGGGCCTGAGGGCGCCAACTGCCGCTCAGGCGCGCCTGGGGACGTGACCTGGATGGAGCGAGGCGGCCCTGGCGGTTCGGTTAGCGAAGAGGTTCGCATCGTCCGTCATGGTCCAGGCGGCCCCGGCGGCGAGGATGTTCGCATCATCCGTCACGGCCCAGGCGGTCCTGGTGGCCCCGACGACCTGGACAAGAACAATGA
>CAZRKY010000189.1:0-6544 GCA_964600375.1 uncultured Caulobacteraceae bacterium
GCCGCCGACCGCGATCGAGAATACCATGCAGGAGTTCGTCGACGGCAAGTTCGACGTGCTGCTGGCGACCAACATCGTCGAGAGCGGCCTCGACATCCCGACGGCCAACACCCTGATCATCCACCGCGCCGACATGTTCGGCCTGGCCCAGCTGTACCAGCTGCGCGGCCGGGTCGGCCGCTCCAAGGCGCGCGCCTTCGCCTACCTGACCACGCCCATCGAGAAACCCATGACGCTGGCGGCCGATCGCCGCCTGAAGGTCCTGCAGTCGCTCGACAGCCTGGGCGCCGGCTTCCAGCTGGCCAGCCACGACCTCGATATCCGCGGCGGCGGCAACCTGCTCGGCGACGAGCAGTCGGGCCACATCAAGGAGGTCGGAGTCGAGCTTTACCAGCAGATGCTGGAGGACGCGGTCGCGGCGCTGAAGGAAACCGGCGAGGACGAGATCGCCGACGCGCGCGGCTGGTCGCCGCTGATCAACGCCGGCGTCGCGGTGCTGATCCCCGAGGCCTATGTGCCGGACCTGAACGTCCGCCTGGCGCTCTATCGCCGCCTGTCCGAAGCGGAGAAGCTGGAAGACCGCGAGAGCCTCGCCGCCGAACTGATCGACCGCTTCGGCCCGCTGCCGGAAGAGGCCGAGCAATTGCTCAAGATCGTGGGCGTGAAGGGCCTGTGCCGCCAGGCCAACGTCGCGAAGTTCGACATCGGCCCCAAGGGCGCCGTCATCACCTTCCGCGGCGACCGCTTCGCCAATCCCGCGGCCCTGGTAGGCCTGGTCCAGAAGCAGCCCGCCATCTGGCGCCTGCGCCCCGACCAGAAGGTCGTCGCCATGGGCGAATGGCCGACGGCCGAGCAGCGGCTGGCGGCGGCGGAACGGATCGTGGGCGAACTGGCCAGGCTGGCGCAGGCGGGCTAGCCGAGCCTGGTGCTCACGGCTCGCGGTTCAACGGGACTCGCTCTCCGTCCGCCCGGATCATCACCCCGGCGGTGACTACGGTTCCCGAGACGGTGAACTCGACGCGGGTCCCTGGGTCCTCCTCGAAAATGAAACTGTTGGGTCCCGTGGGTACGAGCAGGAGCTTGCCGCTCCCTTCTCGCTGCCAGGTCAGCCGCGCGTTCTCGACCTGCACCGTCCGAGGTCCGTAGCGGCCGGCGTAGGCCGTCAGCGGCAGCGCCGGCGTGACCGGATCGAGTTGCACGGCGAGCAGCGCAGCCATGCCCTCGAGGTCGGCCTTCTGGTCCGGCGACGCCGTCGCGGCGAGCCGGCGCCAGGCGTGGATTTCCGCGACTTCCAGAGCCCGCGATGGATCCACCGGAGCTGTCGGCGCGATGCCGACGCCCTCCCAGTCCTTGCCGGTTGACGCCAGCACCGCGCGACCGACCGAGACGCTCATCACGAACCCGCCCGGGATCGGAAAGTGGTCATTGCGGAAGCCAGCGCCCGCGCTGGTCGCGCCGATCACTTCGCCCAGCCGGAATCCCGCGACGTGGCCGATGAACTCCTCGGCGGCGCTGGCGCTGTTGGGGCTGGTGAGGACGTAGAGCGGCTTGCCGACCATCCGGCCCGCCGGCAGGTTCATCAGCGAAGACCGGGCATCCACGTCGGAGCCCATGTAGAAGGTCACGATCGGCCGGTTCGGCTCGATGAAGTGGCTGATCAGGTACTGGACCGCGTCTGGACTTCCGCCGCCATTGCGGCGCAGGTCGATGATCACCGCGTCTCCGCCGCTCAGGAACCGCATCGCGTCGTCATACGCCCGTGCGCTCTCCGCACCGGTCCACAGGAAGCCGCGCACCTCCATGTAGCGAACATTGCCTGCCAGCCATTTCAGCTCGACGATGCCGTGGTTTCTCAGGCGGGCGCCCTGAATGTCGTCGGCGGTCGGCGGTCCGTCGTCACGGTGGCGTTCCGTGCCCAGCCCCGCCGCCATCTGGGGATCGAACATCAGCCCCAGGTGCTTGTCGTGAGCCACCTCCGCCAGGTCGGCATTTACCCGCCTCGCCAGCTCATTCGGATCGGAGACGTCGTAACGTCCGGTAGCGATACCCCTGGCCAGGGCCGCATCGAGGCGGGGCCGCATCTCGGTGAGCACATAGTTGGCGGCGACAACCCGACGCACCTCCGCCACGGCCGCACGCGCATCGAAAGTCGGGGCCGGCGCGGTAACGTTCGAGGGGGCGCTCGGCGGCGCGGCCTGCGCCACGGCAAGCGAGAGGGGGGCCAGCACGACCGTGGCCACGATGCCGATCAACATGCCTGTGTGATTCATCTTGCTCTCCCGTCCGCAACCACCTGCTCTCACGGCTAGTTTCTGTTCAAACGGATGACGATTTCCGGCAATATGCGGACAGCGATCGCCAGTTTCTGGCGGATGAGACCTGAAAGTACCGGGATGGCCAACAAACTCGATCCGGTCGACGTGGCGCTGTTGTCGTGCCTGCAGGCCAATAACCAGCTTTCCGCCGACACCCTCGCCGAGCAGGTCGGCAGGTCTGCGTCGGGGGTGGCGCGCCGGCTTCGCCAGCTGCGGGCGAGCCGCGCCATCACCGCCGACGTGTCGGTCGTGGCAGAGACCGCGGTCGGCAATCCGCTGTCGGCCATCATCCATGTCCAACTCGAGCGTCACGCGCCCGGCGAAATCGAGGGGTTCAAGCGCCAGCTGGTCCGATCCGAAAACGTGCAGTTCTGCCTCGAGATCTCCGGGGCCTTCGACATCATGGTGCTGGTCGTCGTGCCCGACATGGCGGCCTTCAATGACCTTGCCGACGAGCTGCTGGCTGACCAGCGCGCGGTGCGACGATACGAGACCAGCTTCGTCAAACGGCGGTTGAAGGCCAGCCTGGCGCTGCCGCTGGCGCAGCTGTTTGGATAGACGCGGCGGAAAGGTGGCGGACGAACTGGCACAGGCGGCTAGCGGCTCGGCGCCCCCTCTCCGGAGGAGAGGGAGGTCCCGGCGTGCCGGAGCCGAAGGCGCAGGCCCACGCTGGAGGGTGAGGCGGAAGCTCAACGTGCGCCGTCGTGTTTCCCCCTCAACCTCCCGCGCAAGAAATTTCCGCCCCCGCCTTCGCGGAAGCTCCAATTGCGCGGGGCCCTCCTTCTCCTGCGGAGAAGGGATTTAGCCCGCCTGCAGCTGACCGAACTGCGCCGCGACTTCCAGGGCATCGGCCGCGGTCTGACCAGGCTCCAGCCTGGCCACGCCGACGTCGAACTCGATGACGAAGGGCGGTTCGCCGTCGCCGTTCTCGAAGGCTGTGCAGCCAAGGACGGCGGCGATGCGCTCGCCGACGAGGCGGGCCTGGGAGGGGCCGGTCGCGGGGAGGGCCAGGGCGAAGACCTCGGGGCCGAGGCGCGCGGCGGTGTCTTCGGCGCGGACGAGACGGGCGATCATCGAGCCGATCTGGGGCATGGCCTTGTCCAGCCAGCCGCCCTCGCGCGCCCGCGTCACTTCCGGCCGCTCCGACACCTTCAGCACGCAAACCGACAGCGGCCGGCGCAGGGACTGGGCCGAGCGGCCGAGCCGCGCCAGGTGGGTGGCGAACAGGTCGCGGGTGAACAGGCCCGTGGCCGCGTCCATGAGGCCCGAGCCGCGCACCTTGTCGAGCGCGTCGCGCACGGCGGTCTGACGGCGATAGGCCCGGGCCAGGGCCATGATCCGCGAGGCGCTTTCGGTCTCCGGCACGTCCGGCGCCGCCACGTCGGTGACGCCGCGATTGTAGGCCTCCGACAGGTTCAGGTCGGCGTTGTGGCGCAGGTAGAGCAGGGTGGGCACGTGGTAGAGGCGGGTGTTGCGGCGCATCCCGCCCGCGATCGCCAGCGCCGAGGCCTGGTCATCGCCGCCCCACAGCACGACGGCGTCGAACGGCCGCTCGTGCAGATAGTCGAAGGCGGTGTAGGCGGTGAAGGCGGCGACCACCTCGGTCCCCTCAGTTTCCTGTAGCGCGTTGGACAGGGCCAGGAACGCCGGCGCCGGCTCGCCCACGACCAGGACGCGCGCGGGCCGCGAGGGCTCGCTGGGCAGCTCCAGGTGCACGCCTTTCTCGCCGAAGGTGTCGCGGCGCAGGGCGAACTCTTCCTCGGCCACGGCGGCGCGCACGGCCTGCTCGAGGCGAAGCGCCGCCTGGGCCGGGTGGGGTTGCGAGGGGAGGACCAGGTCATAGGCGGAAAAGTCGCCGCGCCCGCCGGCCTGGGCCAGAGCGATGATCGGAAGGCGGAGCGGTTTGACGACCGCGCGCAGCTGGGCCACGGCCTCGACGTCGGCCTTGCCCGCCACGCAGTCGATGATCGCGGCCTCGATGGGGAAATCGCCGAGCGCGACGCACGCGGCTTCGAGGGTGCGGGCGGTGACCGTGCGCCAGCCCAGCCGGTCCAGCCCCTCGGCAAGCGGTCCCGTGACGGCGTCCGCCGCCGACAGTATCAAGACACGCGCGCTAGGCCCCAAAACGTCACCCCCGCGCCCCTGGCGCGTTGCCGCGACCCGCCCCTGGGCCGCGTTGAATCCGATGCGGACGATACAGCCCCCTGTCACCGCCGCAAGCACTGCGTCCGACGGGTGTTTCGCAAACCGGTGTTCCGCTTTCGCCTCGGGGCTTCGCGTTCCGCGCGAAGGCCGGTATGCATCGGCGCGAGTGGAGGAAGCGTATGGCGTCTTTCAGCCGCCGCGCCATGGTTGGCGGGCGCATTGCATCGCGTATCGTCGTCCGCGCCCTCATCCGGCTGTGGGGCCGCGACGTCATGCTCTACGTGGGCGGGGTTTCGTTCTTCGCCCTGCTGGCGGTGTTCCCGGCGCTGGCGCTGCTGCTCAGCTTCTACGGCATGATCTTCAATCCCGAACAGGCGCGGGCCCAGGCGGAAGGCGTATCGCAATTGCTGCCCATGGGCGCGCGAACCCTGTTCCAGCGCGAGATCATGGATTTGACGGGTCACTCCATCCGCGCCCTCTCGGCCCAGAGCTTCCTGGCCCTGGTCATCGGCGCCTACGCCACCCACCGGGGGTTCAAGGCCCTCTTGGCGGGCCTGAACTTCATTCACGACGAGGACGACCCGCACGGGTTCGTGCGGTTCAACCTGCTGGCCTTCATCGTGGCCCTGGCCACTTTCGCCTTCGCCACGCTGATTTCCGGCGTGGTGCTGGTGTCGCGGCTGATGGGGGTGCGCGACGTCGAGATCCAGGGCTGGGGGTGGATCGACTCGGAGTGGCTGTGGGTCGGGCTGGGTCTCGTGGCCGGCTTCACCAGCCTGTTCCGCTACGCCATGTCGCACCGCTCGAAGGTGATCTGGCGGGCCGCCATCACCGGCGGCGTCGCCACCACGGCCCTGGCGCTGTTCGCCTCATGGGCCTCGGCCTATTACGTCAACCAGATCTCGGCTCTGGGCGCGACCTACGGCTCGATCAGCGCCGTGGTTGTCTTCCTGATCTGGCTCAGCTGGTCGGTGAATGCGGTCTTCTTCGGCGGGGCGCTAGCCACCGAGGTCGAGATCGCGTTGCATGAATACCGCGGCGTCGACCGCAAGCCGACACGCCAGACCCGGTCCCTCAAGACCGGGGCGCCGCACCGCGCTTTTCGACGAGGAAGCTGAGGCTCGCGCCCTCGGCCACGCTTTCCACCAGCAGATCGCCGGATTCGGTGGTGAAGTGCGGCACGTCCACGCGCGCCATCGGGTCGTCTGCCAACAGCCGCACGCGCTGACCTGCGGCCATCCCGGACAGCGCCTTGCGCAGCCGAAGGGTCGGCACCGGGCAGCGATGGCCGCGGGCGTCGATGGTCAATTCCGGTCCGGTCGAGTCCAAGGCGCGTCCATCCGCGAATCCGCTCATGGTGATCGCCCATGCACCCGCGCCCGTCGAGTCCCCGATCTGGCCGCCATTCCGGCCGCGCCATCGCCCTGGCCGCGGCCGTGGGCGTCGCCCTGGTCTCGGCGCCGGGGCAGGCGCAGGCGCCACGCATGCCGCCGGAGTTCCACGCCCGGGTCTTCCTGGCCGGCTTCCCCAGCCAGCTTGAGGTGCGCCAGGCCGGCCTGCGTCGCCGGGTCGACGTCGCCACCGGCGGCATCGTCCAGACCTTCATCTCCGACCGCAGCCGTGGCGCCCTGGTGGTGATGACCGCGGCGGGGCGCCAGCGGCTGGCCTTCCTCTTCCCCCTGCCGGGCGCGGAGGTGAACCCACCGATCCCGCTGGACATCTCGGCCTTCGCCGGCGCGCGGATGACCACCATGGGCGCCTCGCGGGTGGGCGGGCGGCCCTGCCGACTGCAGCGCTACACGGCCTACCTGGGCCGCAGCGGGGTGATCTGCGCCTCGGCGGACGGGCTGGTGCTGCAGATGACGCCCGACGGCCGGCGCCAGCCGCTGTTCCAGGTGATGAGCATCACCTTCGCCAAGCAGGACAATCGCTGGTTCACCCCCCCGCCGGACTACCAGCTCTCGGCCTTGCCCGGCACCGGCGGCATCGCCGTCTCCCGGGGCGCCGCACCGGTCAGCCGTTGAACGAAACGGCGCCGGTGGCGTTGAGCGTGTGCATCTCGTTGGCCAGGCGGTCCTGCTTCT
>CAZRKY010000190.1:0-1700 GCA_964600375.1 uncultured Caulobacteraceae bacterium
GTCGTCGTCTTGGTTGCCATGCGAAAGAACCTCTCAGAACCTTTCAGACCTAGCGCTGAATCGCGCCCAAGTCCCGCGTCAACGCGTCGATGATGTGCTGCATGCCGGCCTGGACTTCGTCATCGGTGAGCGTGCGCTCCGGCGATTGGAAGGTCAGGCGGAACGACAAGCTGACCTTGCCGTCGGGAATGCCCGTGCCCTGGTAGCGATCGAACTCACGCACGTCGATCAACGTACCCGGTGCAGCCGTGTGAATGGTGCCACGAACCGTCGCGGCAGACAAGGCATCGTCCACCAGGATCGAGATGTCGCGGACCACCCACGGATAGCGCGGCAGCGTCGTCGTGCGCAGCGGCTCGGCTGGCGCGGCGGCCGTGAGCGCATCGAGATTGATCTCGCCGACGTACACCTCGTCGCCCGACGGCAGGTCGCGGCGTGCGGCGACGCCGGCGTCGAGCAATCCAAACACGCCGATAGGCGCGCCGTTGGCCGCAATGGTGGCCGCGCGCCCCTTTGCCAGGTAGGGCACGTCGGCCTCGGCAAAGGTCAGCGTGACCAGGCTCACGGCGGCCAGTTGTTCGACGACGCCCTTGAGATCGAAGAAGTCGACGTCGCGGCGCGCGCCACTCCAGTGATCGGCGGTGGCGAGGCCCGTCCACGCGAACGCCGCGCCGCGGGTTTCGCCACGGGGCGAGAAGCGGGTGCCGATTTCAAACAGCTGCACGTCGCGGCGGCCGTGACGGCGGTTGTGACTCACGGCGCCGATCAGGCCGGGCAGCAGGCTGGGCCGCATCACGGCGAACTTCTCGGACAGTGGATTGGCCAGCACGACCGCGGCGTCACCGGCCAGAAACGGTTCCGCGGCGGCCGCCTCGATAAACGCGAACGTGATGGCTTCCGAATACCCCATGCCGAGCAGCGCCGTGCGCACGCGGCGGTCGCGGGCGATTCGCGGATCGGATGACGCCGGCGCCTGCTGCACGCCCGGGAAGGTGCTCGGCAGGTGCTCGAAGCCGTGATGACGCCCGACCTCTTCGATCAGATCCACCGGACGCTTGATGTCAACCCGCCACGCGGGCGCGGTAATGCGCCAGCCCGCGGAGGCGGACTGCACATCGAAGCCCAGCGACCTGAGAATCCGTTCGACGTCGGCATCCGGCACGTCCATGCCGAGCAGGCCCGGGATGTGGGCGCGCTCGAGCACGAGCGACGCGGGCGGCTGCGGCGCCGGATACACGTCGCGCAGGGTGCCGCTGGCCTTGCCGGCGCCGATCTGTTCCAGCAACTGGCAGGCCCGCGCCATGGCGCGCGCGGGCGCCGTGATGTCCATGCCGCGCTCGAAGCGCGTCGACGCGTCGGTCTTGAGTCCGAGCGCCTTGCTGGTGGCACGCACCGACGAGGGCTTGAAGTACGCGGCTTCGAAGACGATGCGTGTCGTGCTGGCCGAGACTTCCGAATCCGCGCCGCCCATCACGCCACCGATCGCCTGCGCCTTCACGGCGTCGGCAATTACCAGCATGTCGGGCTTGAGTGCTCGCGTCTTGCCGTCGAGCGTCGTGATCGATTCTCCCGGCCTCGCCTGACGCACCACGATCGCGACGCCGGCGAGCTTCGCCAGGTCGAACGCATGCATCGGCTGGCCGAGTTCGAGCAGCACGTAGTTGGTGATGTCGACGACGTTATTGATCGGGCGAAGTCCA
>CAZRKY010000190.1:1710-6535 GCA_964600375.1 uncultured Caulobacteraceae bacterium
GTCTCCGCCGAGACCTCGCTGACAGCGCCGCCCATGATCCCGGCGATCGCGCTGGGGCCCTCGGCGTCACAGACCAGCACGGTCTGCTCGTCGACTTCGCGCTCGACGTCGTCGAGCGTCGTGACCTTCTCGCCCTTGGTTGCGCTGCGCACGACGATCTTGCCGCCGCGGATCTTGTCCATGTCGAAGGCGTGCATCGGCTGGCCGGTAAGCAGCATCACGTAGTTGGTGATGTCGACGACGTTGCTGATCGAACGGATGCCACACGCGGTGAGGCGATCCTGCATCCACTGCGGCGAGGGACCGACGGTGACATCGGCGATCGCGCCGGCGTAACGCGGACACAGATCCGGCGCCTCGATGGTGACGGGAATCGTGCCGGCATCAGATGATGACGCATGGAGAGCGACGGCTTTAGCCGTCGCTGATCGTTCGCCGTCGAGACGACGGCTGAAGCCGTCGCCCTCCAAACGGAGCGGCCGGTTGTACGCGGTCGCAATCTCGCGCGCGATGCCGATCATCGACAGGCAGTCGGGACGGTTCGCCGTCACGTCGAAGTCCATGACGACATCGTCGCCGTGCGACTCGAGGCCTTCGAGCGCGAGGCCGCGCACCGACAGCAGCTTGCCGATCTCTTCGGCCGATTCGGGCACGTCCACGAATTCACGGATCCAGGAGAGCAGGACCTTCATAGCCCGAACTGCTCCAGGAAGCGGAGGTCATTCTCGTAGAACAAGCGGATATCTTCGACGCCCCACTTCAGCAGCGCGACGCGCTCGACACCCATGCCGAAGGCAAAGCCGGTCACTTCGTTGGGGTCGTAGCCGACCGCCTCGAACACCGCGGGGTGCACCATGCCGCTGCCGAGAATCTCGATCCAGCCGGTGCGCTTGCACATGCTGCAGCCGGATCCCTTGCACTTGATGCACTGGATGTCGACTTCGGCGCTGGGCTCGGTGTACGGGAAGAAGCTGGGGCGGAAGCGGACGCCGATGCCCGCGCCGAACAGCGCTTCGGCCATCGCGGCGAGCGTGCCCTTGAGGTCCGCGAGCGTCACGCCATTGCCGACGACCAGGCCTTCGACCTGGTGGAACATGGGCGTGTGCGTGAGGTCGAGTTCGTCCTTGCGATAGACCGGGCCGATTGCCACCAGCCGCACTGGAGGGGCGTTGTTCTCCATGTGCCGAATCTGCATGGCGCTGGTATGCGTGCGCAGCAGCGTCAACGGATCGAGGCGAGTACCACTCGACAACCCCCCGGTGACACTGTCGGGCGCCGGCTGGAGCGGCGTCTGCAGGTAGAACGTGTCCTGCATGTCGCGCGCCGGGTGCTCCGCCGGCATGTTGAGCGCTTCGAAGTTGTGGTAGTCGTCTTCGATCTCGGGGCCTTCGAGCACCTGGTAACCCAGGCGCGTGAAGATCGCGCCGACTTCATCGCGGATCAGGCTGAGGGGATGACGGTAACCGAGGCGCGGCGTGCGGCCGGGCAGGGTGATGTCGACGGCGTTGGCCGGCCGGCGCGTCGCCGCGAGCGCGGCCTCACGCTCGGCGATCGCCGCTTCGACTTCTTTCTTGAGTTCGTTGGCGCCGCGGCCGACCGCTTTCTTCTGTTCCGGCGTCGCGGTCTTGAGCGCCTCCATGAAGGCGGCGATCCAGCTGTGATTGCGGCCGATCCAGCGCGTGCGCAGCGCCTGCAGCTCGGCATCGGTACGCACATCGGCCAGCTCGGCGCGGAAGAGTTCCCGCGCGCGATCTGGACCGATGGAGGTATCGATGGTGCTCACGTGGCGACAAACCTGCAGGTTTGTCGTTTAGGCGGCCGGAATTGCGGCCTTGGCCTGTTCGACCAGCTTGGTGAACGCCGCCGGCTCTTTGGCCGCGAGTTCCGCCAGGCTCTTGCGATCGAGTTCGATGCCGGCGGCCTTCAGGCCGCGCATGAACACGCTGTAGGAGAGGCCGTTCTCACGCGCCGCCGCGTTGATGCGGATGATCCAGAGGCCGCGGTAATCGCGCTTCTTGCGCTTGCGTCCGACGTACGCATAGACGCCCGCCTTCTCGGCGGCCTCTTTCATGAACTTGTAGAGCTTGGACTTGTTCTGGAAGAAGCCCTTGGTGATCTTGGAGAGCTTCTTACGCTTCTGACGACGTACGGTACCGCGTTTGACGCGAGGCATGACTGTCCTGCTGCGAAATTGGGGGCCGGTGAATCACCGGACTTGAGCCAGGACTACATGCCCTGGCAGGCGTTTGAACGTCGCAGCGAAAATGCCCCAAAACCGCTGCCGCGACTACGCCGAACTTGCTACCTGCGGTCTTGGGGGCTTGGAGTCATGGGGCTTTGAATTTCCAAGCCCTCAAGTCCCCAGGTCCTCAGGACCTGGCGTTCTATTTGTACGGAAGCATCAAGTTGATCTTCCGGGCGTCGCCCGGCGTCACAACCTTGTTGCCGCGCGCGTGGCGCTTCGACTTGGTGGTCTTGCTGGTCAGAATGTGGCGCTTGAACGCCGCGCCGCGCACGACCTTGCCCGTGCCCGTCTTCTTGAACCGCTTCGCCGCGCCGCGGTGGGTCTTCAACTTCTGCTTCTTAGCCATGATCCCTATTCCAGGTCCGGCACCAGCCGGACGCTACGTTCGCTACTCTTTTGCGGCCGTCTCGGCTGCTTCCGGCTTCTTCGCCGCGGGCTTCGGAGCGCCCTTCTTGCCGGTCAGGATGGTGTGCATTTGATTGCCCTCCTGCCGCGGCATGGTTTCCGCCATCGCCACTTCTTCCAGGTCCTTGATGAGACGCATCAGGATCCGGTGGCCGATCTCCGGGTGCGCCATTTCGCGCCCACGGAAGAAAATCGTCGCCTTCACCTTGTCGCCGTCTTCAATGAAGCGCTCGATGTGATGCTTCTTGAACTGGTAATCATGCTCGTCCACCTTGGGACGGAACTTGATTTCCTTGACCTCGATCACCTTCTGGTGCCGCTTCGCCTCGCGGGCGCGCTTCTGCTCCTGGTACTGATACTTGCCGTAGTCCATGATCCGGCAGACGGGCGGCACGGCCGTGGGGGAGATCTCCACCAGGTCGAGGCCTTTCTGCCGGGCAAGAATCAGGGCCTGGGGCGGCGGCATGATGCCCAGCTGCTGCCCCGCGTCGTCAATTACGCGAATTTCCCTGACGCGAATCCGCTCGTTGATGCGGAGACGGTCGTCACGACGGGTCGGGCGAGATCTATCGAAGGCGATAAGGTTCCTCCAGCGACAAAGATTACTAGGATAGCGCTTTAGACCGGACCTCGGCAAGCGCGTCGGTCAGGAATTGGTCGACGGGGCGGGCTCCGAGGTCCCCTTTGGCCTTGCTGCGCACGGAAACGGCCCGTTCGGCCGCCTCGCGGTCGCCAATGACCAGCATATAGGGCACTTTCTGGAGCTGGGCCTCGCGAATCTTGTAGTTCAGCTTTTCCACCCGATCGTCCAGCTTGACCTTGAGTCCGGCACCCTCAAGCAGGGCGACGACCTCCTTGCCGAAGTCGTTATGACGGTCGGCGATCGGCAGGACGACGACCTGCAGGGGAGCCAGCCACAACGGGAACGCCCCGTTGAAGTGCTCGATCAGGATGGCGATGAACCGCTCGAAGCTGCCGAAAATGGCACGGTGGATCACCACCGGGCGGTGATCGGTGTTGTCGGCGCCGGTATATTTCAGGTCGAACCGTTCGGGCGCGACGTAGTCCAGCTGGATGGTGCCGCACTGCCACTTGCGGCCAATCGCATCCGTGATGTCGAAGTCGATCTTGGGACCGTAAAACGCGCCGTCACCGGCATTGATCGTGTAGGCCTGGCCGGCCTTTTCGAGCGCTTCCTTGAGCGCGCCTTCGGCGCGATCCCACAGCGAGATCTCACCGATGTACTTCTCTGGGCGCGTCGACAATTTCGCGGTGTAGCTCAAGCCGAAGTCGCCGTAGATGCCCTGGATCAACTTCAGCAGCGCCTCGACCTCGCTGGCGATCTGCGACTCCATCACGAAGCAGTGCGCATCGTCCTGCGAGAACTGGCGCACGCGCGTGAGGCCGCCGAGCACGCCCGACGCTTCGTTGCGGTGCAGCGGCGTCTGCTCGTGGAAGCGAATCGGCAGTTCCTTGTAGCTGTGCTTCTCCGAGGCGTACAGGAGGTAATGGCCCGGGCAGTTCATCGCCTTCAGGCCCATCTCGTCGCCGTCGGCCGACTTCACCAGGAACATGTTCTCGCGGTAGTGCGACCAGTGCCCCGACAGCTCCCACAACGCCTTGTTGTAGACGATCGGCGTCTTCACCTCGTCGTAGCCGGCGGGGAAGAGGCGGCCGCGCATGTAGTCGGCGAGCGTGTTGTAGAGCGTGGTGCCCTTGCCCAGCCAGAAGCCGGCGCCAGGCGCCCAGGGATGGAACGTGAACAGGCCAAGTTCCTTACCCACCTTGCGGTGGTCGCGCTTCTTGGCTTCCTCGAGCCGCGTCAGGTGCTCGTCGAGCTCCTTCTGCGTGAAGAACGCGGTGCCGTAGACGCGCTGCATCGGCTGGTTCTGGGCATCGCCCTTCCAGTACGCATTGCTCGTCGTCGTCAGCTTGAACGCCTTCAGCTTGCCGGTGGAGGGCACGTGCGGTCCCACGCAGAAATCGAGGAACGTGTCCTTGTCCTTGATGGTGTAGACCGACACTTCCGGCTGCCCGGCCGTCTTCTCTTCAATCAACTGCACCTTGAGCGGCTCGCCGCGCTTGGTGAAGAAGTCGATGGCTTCCTGGCGGGGCCAGCTTTGGCGCTCGTAGACGAGATCTTGCGCCGCCAGGTCCTTCATCTTCGCCTCGATC
>CAZRKY010000191.1:0-6530 GCA_964600375.1 uncultured Caulobacteraceae bacterium
CGCTCGGCATCGCAATCGGCAGCTACATCACGGCGGGGCGCCGCACCGCGGGCGAGTTGCTCAGCGGCGAGACCTTCGACCTCGGCCACGGCTGGAAGGTCACCCTCCCGACCGCCGGCGTCTGGGGACCGGACGGGGTCAACTACGGCGACAAGCCGGTTCAGCCGGACAACACCGTCCCCAACTCCCGCGCCGACCTGTGTTCTGGCCGCGACCCGGAGATCGAGGCGGCCATGGACCGTCTGTTGGTCCGCCGCCCTTAAGGACCCTCCCCCTCCGCTGAGCGTTAGAGCCCTGCTTCCGGCGACGGAAACGGGTGGGGGCCCCGTGTAACGGCCTCAAGCCTCACGCAAAGAACCATGGCAACCACGACCGTTCCCCATGCCGCCCGCTCGCCGGCGCAGCGCCTGATCAAGCCGGTGCTGATCGGCGCAGGCGTGTTGCTGGCTGTCGTGCTGGCGTTTGTGTTCCTCAAGCCCGGACCCAAGGGCGAGCCCTACCGCACCGAGGCCGCCGCTACCGGCGAGATCGTCCGCTCTGTCTCCGCCTCCGGCTCGCTGGAGGCGCTGAACACCGTGCAGGTCGGCTCGCAGCTGTCCGGTCAGGTGACCCAGGTGCTGGTCGACTACAATGACCGGGTTCGCCGGGGCCAGGTGCTGGCCATCCTCGATCCCCAGACCCAGCGCTCCGCCGTCGAGCAGGCGCAGGCCTCCGTCGCCGCCAGCGCGGCCGGGGTCGGCAACCAGCAGGCAGCCCTGCAGCAGGCCCAGGCCGAGGTGGCCCTGGCCCAGGCTGAGTACGACCGTCAGAAGTTCCTCTTCGACAAGGGCATCGTCGCCCAGGCGGCGCTCGACACCGCCAGCGCCAAGTTGAAGACCGCCCGCGCCGGCGTCGCCCAGGCCAACGCCCAGATCCGCACCGCCCGGGCCCAGGTCGCCCAACAGCAAGCTGCGCTGCGCTCGAACCTGACCAACCTCAACCGCACCACCATCGTGGCGCCCATCGACGGCATCGTCATCGACCGCCAGATCGAGCCGGGCCAGACGGTCGCCTCGGGTCTGAACGTCGCCGTGCTCTTCACCCTGGCCCAGGACCTCGGCCGGGTGCAGGCCCTGATCCGCGTCGACGAGGCCGACATCGGCTCGGTCCGGGTCGGACAGACGGTGCGCTTCACGGTCGACGCCTTCCCCAACGACGCCTTCACCGGCGTGGTCACCGAGGTGCGCAAGCTGCCCTCCACCGAGAGCAACGTGGTCGCCTACACCGTGGTCGCCGAGGCGGCCAACCCGGGCGAGAAGCTGCTGCCCGGCATGACCGCCAACGCGGACATCATCCTGGAGCGCCGCCCGAACGTCCTGCGCGTGCCCAACGGCGCGCTGCGCTTCACGCCGGCGGGCATGGAGGCGGCGAGCGGCCGCCAGGGCGCCTCGGCCTCGCCCTTCGGCGGACCGGGAGGACCCGGCGGTCAGGGCAACCGCAATGGCGGCAACCGCGGCAACATGACAGCCCGCGTCATCGAGGCGCTGAACCTCGACGCCGCCCAGAAGGCCAAGGTCGAGCCCATCCTGGCCGCGGCCGCCGCCAAGGCGCGCGGCGCCGGCGGGGCGGCGGCCTCGGGTCAGGGACGCGGCCAGCGCAACCCCGCCCGCGCCGCGGCCTTCAATGAGGCCTTCGACAAGATCAAGCCGCTGCTGCGGCCTGATCAGCAGACGGCCCTCGAGACCCTTCGCGGCCGCTTCGCCGGCGGCGGACAACGGGGCGTGGTCTGGGTATTGCGCGACGGCAAGCCGGTCCAGGTTTCGGTTCGAACCGGCGCCACCGACGGCTCCTACACCGAGATCACCGGCGGGCGCCTGCGCGCGGGCGATCTGGTCATCACCGGCGGCGGTCCGCGTCCCAAGCCCACGGCCCGCGACCAGCAGCAAGCCCAGCGCCGCTCCGGCGCCGCCGGCGGTCTCGGCCCGCGCTGATGGCCGACCTCTCGCCCAAGTCGATGATTCAGGTCGCCGACCTGCGCAAGACCTACGTCATGGGCGAGGAAGAGGTGCGCGCCCTGGCGGGCGTGACCCTGTCAATCGCGCGCGGCGAACACGTCGCCATCACCGGGCCGTCGGGGTCGGGAAAGTCGACCTTGATGAACATCCTGGGCGGGCTGGACCGCCCCAGCGACGGCGCCTACGATTTCGAGAACGAGCCGGTGGCGCGCTTTGACGACGACCAGCTTGCGGATTTCCGCAACCGCCGCATCGGCTTCATCTTCCAGTCGTTCCAGCTGCTGCCGCGCCTGTCGGCGGTTCAGAACGTCGAGCTGCCGCTGATCTACGGCGGCGTCGCGCCGCGCGAGCGTCGGGAGCGGGCGGTCGCCATGCTCGAGCGCGTGGGCCTCGGGACCCGTCTGGAGCACAAACCCACCCAGATGTCCGGCGGGCAGCAGCAGCGCGTCGCCATCGCCCGCGCCCTGGCCAACCAGCCCGACCTGCTGCTCGCCGACGAGCCGACCGGCGCCCTGGACCAGGCCACCGGCCAGGAAGTGCTGGCCCTGTTCGACGAGCTGAACCACCAGGGCCTGACCATGTGCATCGTCACCCATGACGCGGGCGTCGCGGCGCGCGCCAAGCGGCGGGTCGCCTTCCGTGACGGCCTGATCGTCAGCGACGAAAGCGGCCCCCGATGAAGCGGTCTGAACTCGTCCGCTTCGCCGTCGGCGCCATCGCCGCCCACCCCATGCGCAGCGCGCTGACGGCGCTGGGCGTGGTCATCGGCGTCGCCGCCGTGGTGATGATGACCTCCGTCGGCCTGGGCGCCCAGAAGCGCGTGGAACAGGCTTTGTCAGGCCTTGGCACGAACATGCTGGTCATTCGTTCGGGCGGCGGGCGCGGGCCCGGCGGGCCGGTGCGCGGCGGGGCGGACAGCGGCACCACGCTCACCTCGGCCGACGCCGAGGCGATCCGCGAGCTGGACGGCGTGCGCGCCGTGTCTCCGGCCGTCACCGGCGGCGCGCAGCTGGTCGCCGAGGGGACCAACTGGCGCTCCCGCGTCGAGGGCGTGACGCCCGACTACATGGTCGCCCGCGACCTCGAACTGACCTCGGGCCAGATGTTCGACGAACAGGCGGCCGAGACCGGCCGCAAGGTCGCCGTCGTCGGCCCCACCGTGGTCACCGAGCTGTACGGCGAAGGCGTCGATCCCGTCGGCCAGCGCCTGCGCATCGGGCCGGTTCCCTTCACCATCGTCGGCGTGCTGGCGTCGAAGGGTCAGACCGGCTTCCAGGACCAGGACGACATCGTACTGGTGCCGCTGGACGCCGCCCGCTCGCGCATTATCGGGCGGGGGCTGTCAGGCGACCAGGTCAACCAGATCTATGTGAAGGCGGTCGACGAGGATGCGCTCTACACGCTCGAACAGGACGTGGCCGAGCTGCTGCGCCAGCGCCACCGCATCCAGCCCGGCGACGAGGACGACTTCAACGTCCAGAACCTGACCTCGATCCAGGAAGCCGCCCAGTCCTCGACCCAGACCTTCACCATCCTGCTGGCGGCCGTCGCCGGGGTGAGCCTGCTGGTCGGCGGCGTCGGCATCATGAACATCATGCTGGTCAGCGTGACCGAACGGACCCGCGAGATCGGCCTGCGCATGGCGCTCGGCGCCAAGCGCAACGACGTGCTGCTGCAGTTCTCGCTGGAAGCCGTGACGCTCTCCCTGGCCGGCGGGCTGATCGGCCTGACCATCGGGGTGGCCGGCGCGCTGATCATGTCGAAACTGGGCGACTGGCCCGCCGTCATCCCCGCCTGGGCCGCACCCCTCTCGCTCGGATTCTCCAGCGTCGTCGGCGTGGTCTTCGGCGCCTATCCGGCCTGGCGCGCGGCGCAGTTGGACCCGATTGAGGCGCTCAGGCGGGAGTAGGTCAGCGGCCGGGCCTCGGTCCGCTCCAACGGGGCGAACCTCCCCAGCAGGGTTTGCGCGGTCGCAGACCGTGGAAGACCGCCACCGTGTTGGCGTCCTGACAGCTGATCTCGCACTTCTGCCCGGTCTTGCGGCAAAGCGGATCGGGCCGCATCAGCACGCGGCAGGCGTCGAAGTTGGCCTGACCGGCGCGGGTCAGCAGGTAGAAGCGGTTCCAACCGGCGCCCTGCGGATAGCGCCCGCTACGGGACTTGGGGCTCTGGTCGGCGAGATACATCATCAGCGAACAGGGATCGAAATCGGACGCCAGCCGCAGCGGCCGGCGCGTGTCGACATTGGCCACGGCTTCCTTGCATCCCTTCATTGCAGGGCTGGCGCGGCAGGCCTGGAGCACGAACTGGATCGGACTGAGGCTCAGGAACGTGAGGGCGTCGGCGCGTTGGTGCTCGTGCATCAATCCCAGCGCATGGCCGACCTCGTGCAGGACGCTGCCGTCGCTGCACTTGCCGATATTCAGCGCCGCGCCATTGACCACCTGCCCCGTCCCGCCCCGCTGCGCGCGCGGCGAGCGGCCCAGCGTTGCGTCACACTGCCCGCGACCGTTGTCGAAGACGTAGAGCATGGGCGGACGGTTCACGTCGGTCATTTCGATGCGAAGCCCGGTCGCCTCCCGCCAGGCGCGGATCGCGCGCTCGATCTGCCGGTGCTTGGCGTCGCCCGGCTTGATGGTCTGCGCAAGGTGGACCCGGACGACGCCGTCGCGCCAGGGCTCCGTTCCGGCGCCGACCGCGGCGGCGTTCGCCGGGCTGCCTGACAGGACGAAGATGGCCTCGAGGAGCAGGGCCAGGATTATCGACCGACACATGACCAGACCCCGGAGCGAACCGCCGCCCGACCCTAGCGCCGTCGTATCAGGATTGAAAACCACCGCCCCCGCATGGCCCGCGCGCGGTCGCCTTCCCGCCCTGATTTCACGGTCAGCTTGGCGATAGAGCAACGCAGGGGCCTGCGGGTGAGTTGGAAGACGTGGACGCCGCGACAGCGCCTGCGCGCGATCCAGGGCGGCGCGGGCCTTGGCGCGTTCGTCCTGCACCTTGGCCTGCTGTTGATCCTGCGGCCCGATCCGCATTTCCGGGCGCCGCCGGCGGCGATCTTGGACCCCTTCCCACCCTTCGTCGTGACTCTCGTGCGCCCGCCCAGGCCCAGGACCGACAAGCACCGCGCGGCGACCGCCAGCCGAGGCCGTCAGGACCAGCCTCGCGCCGCCGCACCCATTGCCGGCCCGGTCGCCCGTCTGGCGCCCTCCGGAGCGCCCGCTCTCCCCCCTGCCCCCGCCGGGGCTGCGACGCCAGGGCGCAACCCGGGTCAGCAGGCCGCCTCGCCGGGCGTGAACTGGGGTCAACCCCCCGCCGATGCGGCGGCCCGCCGCGCCTTGCGCAGCAGCGTCGGCTGCGACCTCGGCATCACACTCTCCCGGGCAGAGCGCGACGCGTGCGATGAACGCATGGGCCGCGACCGTCTGAAGCCCAATTCCGGCCGCCCCTTGATGGCCGACCGTCGCCGGCAGGCGGAGTTCGAAGCGGAGGCCGACTACAAGAACAGGCTTCGGCGCTACAAGGGCGACAGCATGCCGCCCGGCCACTTCGAGAGCTTGAGAGACCTGGGTGGGCAACCGCCACCCAGACCCTGATCAGATCGCCTGCAGGGCCTGTTCGAGGTCCGCCCACAGGTCTTCCGCGTTCTCGATGCCTACCGAGAGCCGCACCAGGTTGTCGTCGATGCCGCAGCGCGCCTTGGCCTGGGCCGTGTAGTCCGAGTGGGTGGTGCTGGACGGGTGCGAGGCCAGGCTTTCGGTGCCGCCCAGGCTGACCGCCAGCTTGAACAGCTTGAGCGCGTTCAACATGCGGAACGACTCCGCCTCCCCGCCTTTCAGCACGATCGAAAACGTCGAGCCGCGGCCGGTGCACTGGCGCGCGGCGATGGCCTGCTGGACAGCGGACCGCTCGGGGCCGCCGGCGGTGAGGACGGCCTCGACCTTGGGGTGGTCGCGCAACCGTTCCACGAGCGCCTCGGCGTTGGCCTGGGAACGCTCCATGCGGATGTGCAGGGTCTCCAGGCTGCGCATCAGCAGCCAGGCCGTGTTGGGGTCCAGCATCGCGCCGCAGATGGTGCGCATCTCCCCGACGCGACCCATCAGATCGGCCCGGCCCATGCAGGCGCCGGCGATGAGGTCCGAGTGGCCGCCGACGTACTTGGTCAACGAATACAGCGTCAGGTCCGCCCCCAAAGCCAGCGGCTGCTGCCACAGCGGCCCCAGGAAGGTGTTGTCGACCAGCAGGACGGGCGGCTCGGTCGCGCCCAGGTCGCGGATGGCCTGGGCGGCTTCGGCCACGTCGACCAGCAGGTTCGTCGGATTGGCCGGGGTTTCGACATAGACTACCGCCAGCCGGCCGCCATCGGCTGCGGCGGCCTCCGCCGCCGTGCGGATCGAGGCCGCGATCGAACCGTCGCCGTCATGGGCGGTGATGCTGGTCGTCTTGACCCCCATGCGCGGCAGGATCCGGTCGAACAGGTACTCCGTCCCGCCGTAGGCCGGGGCCGTGTAGAGGATGGTCTCGCCCGGCCGG
>CAZRKY010000192.1:0-6521 GCA_964600375.1 uncultured Caulobacteraceae bacterium
GGGTACATGGGGTTATCGGGCGGGGGGGGGGCAATCAACCGCAAACGGCGTTCCAGTTCGGGTCGGGGATCGCCGAACTCGACGACCGTGAATCCTGCCGGGGACTGCGACACCTGCAGGGTCTCTCCATCCCGCACGCACAGAATCTTGCGTCCCAACCGGCGCAGGGTGTCGGCGGTGCGCAGCGCGCGGGGGTCGGTTTCCGGCAGCCCGGGGGTCACCAGCAGGGTGTCAAAATCGCCCGTCAGCACCACGTCGAGTTCACCGGCGCCCGCGTCCCGGGTCAGGCCCGCGGTCACACCGGGCTTCGCGCCGGTCGGAAACAAGGCGGGCCGCCGGCGCAGCACCATCCAGGTGAGGTAGCTTCGGACTCCGGGCTTGCGGGGGGCCGATTCCAGCAGCTCGAACGCTTCATCCAGCGCCGGGGGCAGGATCGTGGTTGCGCCGTCCTCGCCGATGAAGTCTGCCCTGTAGGCTTCGGTCACCGCGGAATCGGGCTGCTTGTAGCCCTCCGCGCCCAGGGCCGCCGGGTCGATCCCGAACGTGATGAAGAGGCCGCCCGGCTTCAACAGCCGCTCTCCCCGCCACGCGGCGTCGGACAGCACCTCCACGAGGCGCCCAAGGACGGGTGAGACCACGACAACGTCGTAGGCTTCCTCGTCCGCCGCATCCTCGTTGGCAAGGATGCAGATCCGGTCGCCGAACGCGTCTGCCATGGCGGCCGCTTGCTCGGGCTTGTGCGCGGTGACGTCCACCGGCCGGTCAAGGCGGGCGGTCAGATGCCAGGTGCTTTCGTCGCCCTTGTACGCCGCGCCCCCGATGTCGAGCGCGCGGGCGTCAGGGCCGACGCCGTAGCGCTCAAGGATGCCCGGAAGGGAGTTGGTGTCCGTCACAGCGCCTGAATCGTCCGTCGAGCCATCACCCTACCGGTTGGTGGAGCCGAAGCGAACCGGTTCACCGGGCGCTGCGTGAAAACCGCGGCGACCGGCCATCCGTCACGACCCACACCTGATAGGACGAGAAGCGAGGCTTCTGGGCCAGGACCCGATCGCAGGCGGCGGCCATGGCCGGGTCGTCGCGGAAGAAACAGGGCGTCAGGGCCTGGGCGGTCGCTCCGCAGGACGGCCCGCCCGCCCACGTGCTGCAGGGCATCCTGGAGCAGTCCGCGCCGCGGCACGCCATCCAGTCTGCCATCGCCTGGCGTCCGAGCGCCCGGCTCGTCGGGTCGCGGGTGAGCACGCCGATGTCCAGCAGGCCCTTGGCGATGAAGGGGTAGTGGTTCTCCAGGCGCCTTCCCTGCCGCTGGGGATTCGCCTTGAAGTCCCTGTCGGTCACGCTGAGGTAGCCCCGGTTTCCCGCCGCGGCCTCCCGCGCTTCGGTCGCCGCCACCCCGCGAGCCAGCCGGCGCATTTCCGGATCGCCCGTGGCCGCGAAGGTCCAGGCCGCCGCCATGCCCATCAGGGTGTTGATGTTGCGGATCGCCCGCCCCTGATCGTTGGCCGAGTCGCTCGGCTGAAACTGGACGCAATCCGCACAGGGGCGCGCTGCCGCTCGACCCCAGCGGACAAGCACTCGCCGCGCCACGTTGGCATAGGTCGGGTTTCCCGTCGCCAGGCTCGCGCGCGCCAGGCAGGTGGCCCCCAGTCCCGTCTGGAAGGCATAGGCGGTGTCGCCGGCGTTGCAGGTTCCGTCTCCAAAGGCGTCGGAGGATCCTGGCCCGGCGCAGGTCTCCGCGCCTTCATAGCCCCAGCCGCGGGGTTGGTCGGGCCCGCCGATGAGCTTGCGCATCACGACATCCGCGGCCGCACGGGCGGTCGATCGGGCCTCGCGATCTCCGGAGTCGACGAGGGCGGCGGCGGCCATGCAGGTGTAGCCGATGCCGGGGAGCACCGCGTTCGCCTTGGCCGGGTGGGCAACCATCACCCGCCGCCCGGCGGCGACCAACTCGGTCTCCTGCGGAGCCGCAGGTGCGGCAGCCAGGCCAACCAGGCCGATCAGGAGGCAGGCGAACAGCGCGGGCGTACGAGGCATGGCGATTTCTCTCTCTGTCAGGCCAGAACGCCCGACATCAGGAAAAGGATCGAGTTGGGGGCCAACTGGAACGGAACCACCTCAAGGTCGTGGATGCGGTCTCCGTAGCGGTTCCTCACCGCCGCCTCATCGCGGAAGAAGCGGACGTGGCCGAAGGAGTCGAAGTTGGGCACCGAGCCCACGAAACGCGCCCCGGACTGCAGGCCGCCGAGGACTTCAAGATCGGAGTCGATATGCTCCAACACCTCAAGCGCCACCACGAGATCATACGACAACGTGTTGATTTCACTTCCATCTGTCAGGTCAGCCCGAATGAAAGTCGCAGCCGGAACGCGGGCGGCGGCCTGGGCGATCGCGACGCCGCTGAAATCAACCCCGGTATAGGCAAGGCCCGGCGCCGCGCCGAGAATGAACTCCGCGAACTGGCCCGGCCCGCAGCCGATGTCGAGCAGGCTGCGCGCGCCGCTGGCCCTTACGCTGGCCGCCACCTCCTGCCAGAACCCGAAGTAGAGCGACTCCTCGGCCGGGACCGCCTGTACGGTGGAGCTTCGATAGAAGGCGTCAGCGTACTCCATCGAAGTTGCACGCGATCCCTGCGATGCGCCGGTCGCCAGCCGGCCCCGCACCTCATCGGCCATCAGGCGCCACTTGAACGGCGGATCAGGATCCTCCGCGAGCGCCCGTTCGATCTGCTCCAGCGCCTGGGGGGCCTGGGCCCTTCGCCAATGCAGTTGCGCCATCTGGGCGCGCATGGCCGGGGTGGCGGAAGGATGGGACAGGGCCGGCGACAGGGCCTCGGCGGCGGCGAGCTCTTCCCCTTGCGCCGCGAGCAAACCCGCCAGACGCGACCGCCAGCCCGGCGGCGCGTCGGGACCCGCCAGGGCAATGGCGCGCCGCCAGGCCGAGATGGCCGCCGTCGCCTGCCCCAGTTTCGCCTCGACCGACCCCAGCAGGAACAGCCAGGGCGGCGGAGGCGAGTCCTTGGCGGTGAGGGTCATCAGTTCGTCGCGGGCCGCCTTCGCCTCGTCGGCCTTCAGCAGGGCGCGCGCGAATCCGAACCGCCACGCCGCATGGCCCGGACTGAGCCGCAGCGCGTCGCGCCACGCGGCCACGGCTCCGGCCGCGTCACCCGCGAGGCTGCGCAGGCCCGCGAGCTTGGCGCGCCATGCGGGCCCGTCGGGGTCAGCCGCCACCGCCCGCTCGATGCTATCGGTCGCGCCGGGAATGTCGCCGAGCCGTTGTTGCACCGCGCTCAGCATCGCGAGCCAGGCCGGGCGGGGATCGTCGGCCACCACCTCCGCAAGTTCGGCGCGCGCAAGCTCGAGCTCCCCGCCGCCAAGCTGCGCCCGCGCCCGCAGCACGCGCCAGCCGCTCTGCTCCGGGACCAGCGCGAGCGCCCTGGCGAATGCCTTTGCCGCCCGGCGCCAATGGCTGGCTCGTAGCTCCAGGATCCCCTCTAGCGCCTGCTTTCGCCCCTGGGCCAACCGGATGATCGCCTCGGTGGCGCGCAGCCGTTGCAGCATGGGATCTTCACCGGCGCTCTGCGGGGACGCCGCCCGCACCACCGCCAGGGCTTCATCGAACCGTTCCTGCCGCAGGTAGGCGCGCGCCAGCATGACCGAGAAGGCCGCGCGGTCCGGCTTCAGCGCCACCGCCCGCTCGAACGCCTCGACGGCGCCGTCCATGTCGCCCCCGGCCTGCAGGGCCCGCGCTCGCCACGCCGCCCAGTCAGCCTGTTGCGGCTCTGCCTGCAGGGCGCGCTCGAAAGCGGCCTCGGCCTCGCCCCATTGCTCCAGCTTGAAATGAACCAGGCCCCGCAGGAACGACCAGGCCGGAGGCGCATCAGGGGCATCAATGTCGCCGAGCAGCTTCAGGGCCTCAGCGGTCTGTCCTACGCGATAGAGCGCCCGGGCCAGCCTGAAGCGGGGCGCCGGCTGGTCGGGCGCGGCGCGGACCGCGGCGCGTTGGGTCTCCACGTCGGAAAGGGGCGTCACCGGGGAAGCACTGGCCATCATCTCCCTATAACGCCCGGTGGACAGTTCAGAAATCGACTGGCGTCGCAGACGGCTTCGGGTAACGTCGTTAGCCAGACGATCGGCTGTGAGGGGGACGGCAATGACAACGCGCAGAAGCTTCTTTGGACTTGCGGCGGCCGGAGGAGCGCTGGCGACAGTCGCACCGCTGGCCACCCGAGCGCAGGCCGCGGCCCCCGCACCCCTGTTCACGGCTGTCTCCGCCGCATGCCGGCGCCTTGCCGGACACGGCTGGCGCGACCTGATCCTGAAAGCCAGCAAGGGCGCCATCGACCTGGCCGGCGCCGGCCTGAAGGGGGCGCTCGACAAGAAGGTGAAGGTCGATCGCACCGTCGCCGGATTCGCCGACTTCGGCGGATCGCGCGGCATCGAGCCCGGTTCGCCCGGCTCCAGCCTGCTCTACCACGCCTTCGCCTCCCCCGCGGTCGCCGCCGACAGCCTTACCTCCTACCCGACGATGGCCGAGATCGAGGCGGTCGAGAACTATGTCTACGGCGTCAAGCCGCCGACGCTGGCAAGCCTGCAGGCCAGGGCGGGCGAAGACACCCTGGCGGTCGTGGTCTTCGCGCTGGAGTACCGCCCCGCCCGCGACGCGGTGCACGGGGACGCCGCCGACCTCTGCTTCTCGCGCACAGGCATCGCGCGGATGGGGGACCTCGAACCCGCCTACAACGCCCGCCTGCGCGCTTTCGAGCCGCTGGCCGAGGCAAAGCCCTATTCGTTCCGCACCATTCCCCAGCGCTTCGCGCCCTACCTGGCCGTGCGCCGCAAGGCCGAAACACCCGCGTTCGGGCCGCAGGATGCGCTGTCGAACGACAACGAGCGGCAGTTCTGGGTTCCGCTGCACAAGCTGTTCAGCGGGACGGAGTGCCTGAAGGGCCTGGACCTGACGGTCGACCTCCAGGCTCACTATCGCAACGAGAAGCTGCGCCGCTTCCACCGCTACATGCGCAACCAGGGCTTCTACACCGAGTGGTCGGAAGACGACCTCAACCACTTCCCCTTCGTCATCGACGACGAGATGATCGCGTCGCTTTCGCGCGACGCGGCGCTGGGCTCGGGCGTGGTCGCGCCACGGCCCGCCCTGTTCGTCAACCGCGCCAGGTACAAGGACCGCTGGCTCAGCTTCACCGTGCCAGCCGACTGGGCCAACACCCCGGGCGTGCTCTACTTCTCGTCGGGCCAGGTGCTTGCCGGGTCGGACGAGATTCCCCGGATTCCGGAGCGGGATTCACCCGTCTCGCCATCCGCCGGCGAGCCCGAGGGGCCTCCGGGCGAGGTCGCCGACGAAGATTGGTACGCCTACTTCGCCGACCTCTCGACCGAGACCGACCGCTATGCGCCCGAGTACATTTCGGTGCGCCATCGCCTGATGCCGGACGGGACGCTGCAGGACCTCAACCTGCTGCCCGACATGTTCGACGTCATTCGAAAGGGTGGCTACCAGGCCCAGCATTTCATTGATTTTTCCGGCGGAGGCTGGGTCCAGGCCAAGACCACCGGCCTGCCGGAAGCCTTCCGGATCGGCGTGCCCGCGTGCAGCCTGATCTCGCCGCCGGACTTCTTCCCCTATGTCAGCCAGCGCGACCTGACGAACTGGTGGAAGACCGAAACCCCGGCGGCGGTGCGCGACGCTCTCTGGGCCATCCCGCCCTACCCGCTGTCGCAGCGGCGGATGGCGGGCGACATCAACCTGCCGCTTGGCTTCAACATCAACGACGACACCTCGACCGCCATCGTCGCCCACCCGCGGGCGGGCGCTCCGGGCGCCGGGCGTGGCGGCGAGCGCATTCGGCGCACATCCGGCCTGCCCGACAATTCGCCCGGCGTGTTCGATCCGGGCTGGGACGCCAGCCAGGGCATCTTCTACGCCGCCGATGGCCAGATGCTGCAGCGCTACCTGCAGAACCACGGCCTGGGCACGCCCTTCATCGAGGATGTGAAACTGTGCGCGGCGCTGGGCAGCTATTGGCCCGCCATCGCGCCGGACTCCACCCGCACCTGGACGCCGCTGAAGAAGGCGCCGGGCGAGCTCTACCCGTGGCCGACCATCGTGCCGCTCACCGACATCGAGACCGGCATCGAACCGGCCGCCAATGGCCGGCTGATGCCCTGGGACGGCATCAATGGGCCGAGCCCGGTCGAACGCTCAGGCCAGCGCTACTGGCGCTACCGCAACATCGACCATGCCGACTACATCACCATGCCGGGGACCATGACGGCGTCCCTGATCGCCCAAGTGGATCTCGAAGAGACCAAGGCGCGGGTCATGGCGATGGAGACGGTCTACTGGGCGCTGGGCATCCACGATCCGGAGATCGGAGCGCCATTCGCCGGCCAGGGCTACCGCGCCGCCATCGAGGTGCTGACGGCCAAGTCCGGCTGGGCGGTCAGCTCGTTCAGGGCCGTGGCCGACGGCGACACCGGCCTCGCCGAGGCCGAACGCGCGGCGGGCGG
>CAZRKY010000193.1:0-6521 GCA_964600375.1 uncultured Caulobacteraceae bacterium
CTTGCCCAGCAGCCAGACTATGGGGCCGAAGACGATCAGGAAGGGGAACAGGCCGGCGATCAGATAGATGATCACCGCGAAGCCCACCGCCACCGTCTTGACCACGTCGTGCATGGCGTCGTTGAGCGGTCGCATGGCGCTGTCGGGGGCCAGCGAGCCCTGGCTGACGTAGGTCACGGTCAGCTTGGAGGTGGCGATGCGGGTGCGCATGACCGCCAGTTCCGACTGGGTGGCGTCGATCTCGCCCTGGACCCGGGCCAGCTCACGCTCGGTCTCGAGCAAATCCGACAGGCTGCCATTGCGCGTGGCCAGCAACTGCTCGAGGCGGCCGCGCAGGGTGGTCTTGGCGCGCAGGGCGGCCTCGGTGTCGACGATCTGGCGGGTCAGGTCTTCGGCCTGGACATTGGTGTTCGCCACCTTGCCGCCGCTCGAGGCCGCGTCCTTCTGAATCTGGGCGCGGAAGGTCTTCAGCCAGGCTGGGGCCGCGCGGATGGTCAGGGTGGCGCGGGCGCCGCCGTCGCCGCCGTCAGCCGACGTGTTGGCGCCGATCACCTGGCAGACCGCGGGACCGGCGTCGTTGCAGGCCTTCTCGTGCTTGTCGACGAGGCCGCCCAGGCGTCGCAGGGGCACTTCCAGCCCGACGCTGTATTCATAGGCCAGCATCGGGACGCTGACCGCCGCCACGGCGGGGGCGGTGGAGCCCGGGGCAGCCGAAGGGGCCGAGGCGTCGCGGGCGGGGGCCGGGGCCATGGCGGCCTCGGTCGCGGGCGCCGCGGCGCCGGCGGCCATCTCCGATCGTTGCTGTCCGCAGCCGCCGGCCGCCAGGACCAGCGCCGCCAGGGCGATCCAACTCCGCTGCATGACCCGCCTCCCATGTTCAGGGCGAGCTTAGCGGCAAGGCGCGGGGCGCCTAGTCCCTCTCGCGGAAGGTCTCGCGGAAGAGCGCGCGGAGCTTGCCGGTCTGGCCCATGCTGAACAGGGCGCCGTGGCCGGCCAGGCCGGGCAGGGCGTGCAGGTGCACGTTACGCGCCCCTTCCAGGGCGGCTGCATGGTAGCGGTCCTCGGGCATCTCCTCGCCAAAGAAGAGATGGATGTGGGTTTCGCCGCCATGCCCCTCGATCCGGGCGCGCAGGTCGCGCCGGGCCTCGGGCACATGCTTCATCAGCCGCTGGTTGAAGACGACGGTGCGGCGGTCGATCTGGTCTGTCTTGTCCAGCAGGGCGACCGGCGCCGAGAAGCCCAGAACCTGCCCCGCGTTCAGGTCCAGGCCGTAGGTCACCGCGCCCATGCCGCCGGCCGAATTGCCCAGGGTGTGGACCCGTTCGATCCCCATCTCGTCAAGCTTGGCGCGAAGGCTCGCAAGCGTCTGTTCGTAGTCGCCCAGCGACGCGACCCCGCCGAAGAACCCGAGGCGCTTGCGGTCGCGGAGAAAAATCGAGGTCAGGTCCAGTTCCGCAAGGTAGCGATCAAACAAGGGAAGCGGCATCACCATCCGGTCCGCGAGGCCGGTGAAGACCAGAACCGCGGTCTTGCGGCCGCCCTGGCCGATGATGACGTCGGCGCTGCCATCGTCCTCGATCACCGGCCGTTTCAGTTCGTCGTCGCGCGGCACGTCCTCGCCCAGCGCCTTGCGGTGCTTTTCGTCGGTGGGAACGATCTCGGGGAGGACTTCCGCGAACAGTGGACTGGCGAGCAGCTTGGGCCAGCGACGCATGACGCGCATCAAGGCCTGGGTCGCCTCGGCTTCGCGGTCGGCCTTGCGCAGGACGCGAATGGCCTCAAGCCGCCAGCGGGGCTCGGACGGCTCGACCTCCGCGAGGGCGCGGAAGAAGCCCAGCGCACGATCGAGGTCGCCGGCCGCTTCCGCTTCACGCGCGGTGCGCAGCAGCTGGTCCGCCGCCTGGGTCGTATCGCTTTCCAAAGCCATGGGTACGCTGTCCTGAATTCCCTGCTGAAGATTCGCCTGCTGTGCGCGACTAGTCGGCCGCGCCGTAGAGCTCGCGCATCACCGGGCGCAGACCATGCTTGTTGGCCATCCGGAAGAGGGCGCCATGGCCGCCCAGCCCCTGCAAGGGATGGAGTTCGACACCCTTCACCCCTTCCAGGGTGGCGGCGTGATATCGATCCTCCGGCATCTCCTCGCCGTAATAGAGGTGGATGCGCGTGCTGCCGCGGGCGGCCTCGGCGCGTGCGCGCAGGTCGCGCCGCTCGGCCGGCACGCTCGGGCCGAGCAGGCGCTCGGCGAAGACCGCGGTGCGGCGGTCCATGTCCGCGGCGGCGCGAGTCACGGCGACCGGGGCGGAGAAGGCCAACACGGTCTTGGCGCGCAGGTCCAGGCCAAAGGACACCGCGCCAATCCCGCCGGCGGAGTTGCCGATGGTGTGGACCGTCATGGCCCCCAGGTCGACCAGCAGCTCCTTCATCGCGATCAGCGTCGAATCGTAGTCATCGCCCAGGGAGCTGACGCCGTTGAAGAACCCGATGCGCTTGCGGTCGCGCACATAGATGGCCGACAGGTCCAGCTCGGCCAGGTACCGGTCGAACAGCGGCAGCGGCATGACCATGCGGTCGGCCAGGCCGGTGAAGACGATGACCGCCGCCTTGCGGCCGCCGCGGGCCACGATCAGGTCCGTCTTGCCGTCGTCTTCGACCAGCGCGCGCTTGAGGTCTTCGTCGGGCGGGCAGTCCTCGCCAAGCGCGTTGCGGATTTCCTCGGCGCCGGGATTGAGTTCCGGCACCAAGGCCGCCAGTTCCGGCCGCGACTGGGCGCGGGGCCATTTCTTGAGGGCCTGGCCGAGCGCTTCCACGGCCTCCGACTCCCGGCCGGCGTTGCGCAGAAGGCGAATGGCGTTGAACGGCCAGAGCGGGTTCGTCGGATCGATTTCGGTCAGCGCGCGATAGAAGCCGAGCGCGCGATCCATGTCGCCGGCGGACTCGGCCGTCTGGGCGACGGACAGAAGTTGATCGGTTGTAAGCTGTAGGCTGCCGCTTTCAGTCGCCATGAAATCCCTGCTCCAATGGACTTTGCGGCCCCCGCCGCCGGTTCACATCTGTCTCTAGCGATTTCCGCGCGCTTGCGCACGCCCCCCGCGTGTCGTTTGAAAGGGGGCGGGGAATCGCGGGGTAGCGCATGTACGGCTGGGAGAACGCCCAAAGCCTGCTGGGGATCGTGTTCGTGATCGCCGTCTGCTGGGCCCTATCCGAGGACAGGAAGCGCTTTCCCTGGAAGCTCGTCCTGGGCGCCATCGTCGTTCAGGCGGGTCTCGTGTTGCTGCTGTTCGGCTTCCCGCAGTCGCAATCGGTTCTGGATGGGATGAACCAGGGCGTCGATGCGATTTCGGCCGCCACCCACGCAGGCACCCAGTTCATCTTCGGCTATCTGGGCGGCGGCGAGCAGCCGTACCTGTTGGCCGGCGAGCGGCCGCCCTTCGTCTTCGCCTTCGAGGTCCTGCCGCTGATCCTGGTGATCTCGGCGCTGTCGGCGCTGCTCTGGCACTGGAAGATCCTGAAGTGGATCACCCAGGGCTTCGGCTTCCTGTTCGAGAAGACCATGGGGCTGGGCGGCGCCTCGGCCCTGGCGGTGGCGGCCAACATCTTCCTGGGGATGATCGAGAGCCCCATCGTCATCCGCGCCTATCTCGACAAGCTGTCGCGCTCCGAGCTGTTCCTGATGATGGTGGTCGGCCTGGCCACCGTCGCCGGTTCGACCATGGTGGCCTATGCCGCGATCCTGAAGGACACCCTGTCCAACGCCGCCGGCCACGTGCTTGCCGCCTCGATCATCTCGGCGCCCGCCGGGGTCATGCTGGCGCGCATCATCATGCCCGAGAGGCCGGGGCAGGGCGGGGCCTATGCGGGGACCGAGTCCGAGCTGCGCTACGACTCCTCCATCGACGCCATCGTGAAGGGCACGTCCGACGGCCTGATGGTGGTGCTCAACATCTCCGCCGTCCTGATCGTGTTCGTCGCCCTGGTGGCGCTGGCCAACCTGATGCTCAGCGGCTTCTGGTGGGATGGCGCAATCACGATCGAGCGCGGCCTTGGATATGTCTTCGCGCCTCTGGCCTGGCTGGTGGGGGTGCCCTGGAGCGAGGCCCAGACCGGCGGCTGGCTGCTGGGCAAGAAGCTGGTGCTGACGGAGTTCGTGGCCTTCATCGAGCTGGGCAATATCCCGGCCGCCGACCTGTCCGAGCGCTCACGCATGCTGATGACCTATGCGCTCTGCGGCTTCGCCAACATCGCGTCCGTCGGCATCACCGTCACCGGCTTCTCGATCCTGATGCCCGAGCGGCGCGCCGAGGTGATGGGCATGGTCTGGAAGGCGCTGATCGCCGGTTTCCTGGCGACCTGCATGACCGCGGCCATCGTCGGCTGCATGCCGCCCTGGATCTTCGGCCAGTGAGACATCCATGAAACTCTACGACTTCAACTTCGCTCCCAACCCGCGGCGCGTGCGCTGGGTCATGGCCGAGAAGGGCATTGAGGACATCGAGATCGTCCCGGTCGACATCGTGACCGGCCAGCACAAGACGGCGGACTACAAGGGCAAGGTCGGCTTCGCCCACGTCCCCGCGCTCGAGCTCGACGACGGGCGGGTGATCTCCGAGTCGGTGGCCATCTGCCGATATCTCGAAAGCCTCTATCCCGAGCCCAACCTGTTCGGCCGCGACGCCGCCGAGACGGCCGAGATCGAGATGTGGACGCGCCGGGTCGAGCTCTACCTGGCCAATCCGATGATGCTCCACACCCGCCACACCCATCCGGCGCTCGCCGCGCTGGAGGCGCCGAACCCGGCGGTGGGGGCCTACATGAAGGTCCAGGGCGAGCGGTTCCTGAAGACCCTGGACCGGCATCTTGAGGGCCGGGACTTCATCGTCGCCGGACGGGTGACCATGGCCGACATCGTCGCGGCCATCGGCCTCGACTTCCCGCGCATCATCCAGTGGACGCCGGACGCCGCTTTGGGGAACGTCACGCGCTGGTATCAGGGAATGAAATCACGTCCGGCTGCGAAGGCGGGCAGGGACTAGGCCGACGGTTTCATCCGCTTGATGATCCCCGAGAAGGTCAGCAGCGTGCGGCCTTCGTCGGTGATCTGGCCGCGCACGAAGATCAGGCTGCCGCCGGCGCGCACAACCTCGCCGGTCGCCTCGATCAGGTCGCCGACGTAGCCGCCGTCGATGAAGGTCGAGTCCAGCTGGACCGTCACGCCCCTGGAGCCCTCCATTTCCTGATAGGCGATCTGGAACAGCGCGATGTCGGCGAAGGTCATCAGGCATCCGCCGTGCATGCGGTCGCCCATGTTCATGTGCTTCTGCTGGGCCCGGAACGCGCCCCGCGTCGCGCCGTTCTCCTCCTGACGGAAGTAGAAAGGCCCGATGAGAGCGTCGAAGGTGTCGGTGGTGTCGAATCGGCGCCAGCCGGCGAACTCGCCCTCGGTCTCAATCACATAACCCGGCATGGGACCTCGCCATTCCTGCTGCGGTGCAACATATAGCGGTCATGACCCGAAACGTTGAAGAGGTGATCTTCGAATTGCTGTCCGCGCTTCCCGCCGGGAAGTCCGTCAGCCCTGAGGAGGTAGCCCGTGCAGCCGACGCCGAGGCATGGCGTCGCATCCTGCCGCAGGTTCGCTCGACCGCCATCGGTCTGGCCCGCCAGGAGAAGCTGGTCATCACCCGCCACGGCAAGCCCGCCGACCCCGACAGCTTCAAGGGGGTGTACCGGCTGAGGTTGCCGTGAGCCGTCCGGCGCCCGCGCTGGAGGCCCTGCTGGACGAAATCCGGGCCTGCCGCGCCTGCGCGGGCGCAATCCCCGAACCGCGGCCGGTGGTGTGGGTCACCCCCGACACCCGACTGCTGATCTGCGGCCAGGCGCCGGGCCGGCGGGTGCACGAGAGCGGCCGGCCCTTCACCGACCCGTCCGGCGACCGGCTGCGTCGCTGGCTGGGGGTGGACTACGAGACCTTCTACGGCGACCGGCGCATCGGCGTGGCCGCCATGGCCTTCTGCTTTCCGGGAACCGATCCCAGGGGCGGCGACTTCCCGCCGCCGCCGCGCTGCGCCGAACTGTGGCGCAAGCGGCTGCTGGCGAATCTGCCGCAGGTCGAGCTGACCCTGCTGGTCGGCTGGCACGCCCAGCAGTGGGCGCTGGGCGACAAGGCCAGCCCGTCCATGACCGAGACCGTCGCACGATGGCGTGATTTCGCGGCTGCGGGATATTTGCCCATGCCGCACCCCTCGTGGCGCAATACAGCCTGGCTGAACCGCAATCCCTGGTTCGAATCCGAGGTGATTCCGTGGTTGCGAGATCGCACCGCCCAAATTCTCGACAGTCCCCAACTTGTCGGCGATCACCCAAAAACTGGCCTTGCGAGCGCCAAGATCCCGGCGTAACGGCGCGGGCAATTGTTCCAACGAGGACGCAATCCCCGCATGACTCTGTTCGATTCTCCCGATTTCGCGGGACATGAAGGCGTGCACGCCTTCTTTGACGAAAAAACCGGCCTCAAGGCGATCATC
>CAZRKY010000194.1:0-6414 GCA_964600375.1 uncultured Caulobacteraceae bacterium
GGCCCCGGCCGCCCCCGAGGTCGCCAAGCCTTCGCGCGCCGCCGGCCCGCGCAGCCCCGACCGCAAGCCCGCCCACCTCGAGGAAGCTGACCGCGCCCGCCGCGCCAAGAACGCCTCGGCCGGTGAAGGCAAGGCCGTTTCGCGCACCAAGGGCGAACCCGGCCGCCGCCAGGGCCGCCTGACCATCCAGGCCGTCGCCGGCGATGGCGACACGGCCGAGCGCATGCGCTCGCTGGCCTCGGTCCGCCGGGCCCGTGAACGCGAGAAGGAAAAGCGCCGTGGCGGGGTTGTCGAACAGCCCAAGGTCACGCGCGACGTCGTCATCCCCGACGTCATCACCGTCGGGGAGCTGGCCAACCGCATGGCCACCCGCGGCGTGGAAGTCATCAAGTTCCTGATGCGCCAGGGCCTGCTGCTGAAGATCAACGACGTGATCGATTCCGACACCGCCGAGCTGGTGGCCACGGAGTTCGGCCACACCGTGCGCCGCGTCTCGGAAGCCGACGTCGAAGAGGGCTTCATCACCGGCCAGGACGACACCGAGGACGCGGTCACGCGCCCGCCGGTCGTCACCGTCATGGGCCACGTCGACCACGGCAAGACCTCGCTGCTCGACGCCCTGCGCTCGACCGACGTGGTCGCGGGCGAGGCCGGCGGCATCACCCAGCACATCGGCGCCTACCAGGTCCGCCTGCCCGGCGGCCAGCGCGTCACCTTCCTGGATACGCCCGGCCACGCCGCTTTCAGCGCCATGCGCGCCCGCGGCGCCAACGTCACCGACATCGTCATCCTGGTGGTGGCGGCCGACGACGGCGTGATGCCCCAGACCATCGAGGCCATCAATCACGCCAAGGCGGCCGGCTCGCCGATCATCGTGGCGGTGAACAAGATCGACAAGCCCGACGCCGACGCGACCAAGGTCGTCAACGAGCTGCTGCAGTACGAGATCGTGGCCGAGAGCCTCGGCGGCGACACGCAGATCATCGAGGTCTCGGCGACCAAGAAGATGGGCCTGGACAACCTGGTCGAGGCGATCCTGCTGCAGGCCGAGGTCATGGACCTCAAGGCCAATCCCGACCGCACCGCCGAAGGCGTGGTGATCGAGGCCAAGCTGGACAAGGGCCGCGGCCCGGTCGCCACCGTCCTGGTCAATCGCGGCACGCTCAAGCGCGGCGACATCGTCGTGGCCGGCGGCAGCTGGGGCCGCGTGCGCGCCCTGGTCAACGAGCGCAACGAACAGATCCCGGAGGCCTTCCCCTCCGATCCGGTCGAGATCCTCGGCCTGGACGCGGCGCCCGAGGCCGGCGAACCCTTCGCCGTCGTGGAGAACGAGGCCCGCGCCCGCGAACTGACCGACTACCGCGAACGCAAGAAGCGCGAGCGCTCCGGCGGCTTCTCGGCGGGCGGCGTGTCGCTGGCCGACATGATGTCCAAGCTGCAGGACAAGAAGCTTTCCGAACTGCCGGTGGTCATCAAGGCCGACGTGCAGGGTTCGGCCGAAGCCATCGTGGGTTCGCTGGCCAAGCTGGCCACCGACGAGGTGCGTGCGCGCATCATCCACTCGGCGGTCGGCGGCATTAACGAGTCAGACGTGCTGCTGGCCAAGGGCGCCGGCGCCCCGATCATCGGCTTCAACGTCCGCGCCTCCAAGCAGGCCCAGGCGCTGGCCGAGCGTGAAGGCGTCGAGATCCGCTACTACGCGATCATCTATGACCTGATCGACGACATCAAAGGCGTGCTCTCGGGCATGCTGGCCCCCATCCAGCGCGAAACCCGCCTGGGCGAGGCCGAGGTGCTCCAGGCCTTCGACATCACCAAGGTCGGCAAGGTCGCCGGCTGCCGCGTGGTCGACGGCGTGGTGCGCAAGGGCGCCCGCGTCCGCATCATCCGCGATGACGTGGTGGTGCTGGAACTGGGTACGCTGCAGACGCTCAAGCGCTTCAAGGACGAGGTCAACGAGGTCCAGTCCGGCCAGGAGTGCGGCATGGCCTTCGCCGGCTTCCAGGACATCAAGGTCGGCGACTTCATCGAATGCTTCACGGTCGAGGAAGTGAAGCGGACGCTGTAGGGCCCGCGCCTGATACAAGATCGCGAGACGCCCGCCGGAGACGGTGGGCGTTTTCGTTTGGGTGGCCCGCCCCGAAATTGACACCCAGCCCCGTCATCGGCACAGGCTGGACGTCCAGGCCGCTGAAGAGTCTCGCATGCGCCCGCTTCGACTGATCGTGCTGATCGCCCTGACCGTTTCGCTCGCCGGCGCGGCGGCGGCGGATTCCATGCGCTATCTGTCCTTCGACGCCGAGTCCGCCAGCGCCCGCTGGCGCACCGGCGACGTCACCCTGGCCATCCGCAAGGGGCTGATCTCGCGCAAGATCGACGTGCTGTTCCGCCGCAAGGGCGCGGACCTGCCGCTCAATCCGTCCGATGCGCCCTTCGAGGTCGCGGCCCTGCAGCCCCTGCTCGGCGATCACGACGCCGGGGACGTGCGGCTCTATTCGGTGGATCCGCAAGCCGGCGCCCGCTTCATGCCGATCGCCTGCGAGGGCCTGGCGGAAAAGGCCTGGATCGCGATCTCGACGCCGCGCCCCTACAAGCCCCTGACCATCTGGGTGGTGCGCTGGGATGCGGCGGCGGCCAGGCCGGTGCTGTGCGTTGAGATGGACTATCGCTTCCGCGGCGAGTGGGCCATGCCGCCGACGCCCAACCGCTCGGCCCAGGAAAGCCCCTTCTACAGCCAGGGCGCCCGCTGACCCCTTTCGCGACGCGGCGAATGGCGGTTAGCTGGCGGCGGAGGGAGGCCCCATGAAGCCTTGGACCAAGCGCTGGATGAGCATCGGCCTGTCGGCCCTGAGCGTCGCCGCCTGCGGCCAGGCCGGCGCCGGCCAGGCTACGGCGTCCGCGACCGCTTCGGGGACCGCGCAGGCCGCGGAGGTCGACCCGGCCGCCATGCCGCCCATGGACCAGTTCGCCCCCCCGCCGGGCCCCGAGGTCCCGCGCCCGGTTCAGCCCCTGTCCAACACCGCCGCCGCCGTCACCGGGGCCGCCACCTTCGGTCCCGCCGCCTATCACTTCGCGCTCGGCCAGACCTACGCCGTGAAGGCCGAACAGACCGTGGCCGCCGACATCCCGTGGTCCGCCAAGGGCAAGTCCTGGGCCCACCTGCTGGGGGTCGACGACGGCGGCGAGGTAGTGGTGGTCAAGGTCGTCGGCCAGACCATCGACGCCGCCCGCGCCCGTAACGGCAGCCTCTGCGGCGGCCGTCGCGCGGTCCGCTGGATCGCCACCGCCCGCTCCGGGGAAGATGTCGGCGCCGAGGTCCACATGGCCGCCTTCTCGGGCGAGCGTCCGCCCGGACCCCTGGGCCGAGATGAGGACCTCTGCGGCACCTACAACTACGCCGCCGGCAACTGAGATGAAGCGCCTCGGCCTGCTGGTCGCGGCGTTGCTGGCCCTGATCGCCGTCTTCGGGGTGCGCCGGCCCGCCGATCCGGCGCTGTGGCCGCCCGGCCCCGCCGATGAGCGGGTCACGATCTACCTGGTGGACAACGGATACCATTCCAACCTGGTGCTGCCGCGCGACCGGCTGGCGGCCAGCGGCGGGCCGTCGGCGCGGGCGCTGGCGGCGGTCCCGCCTGGGCTGTGGGTCGCGGTGGGCTGGGGCGACGAGCGCTTCTTCACCGAGAGCGGTATGAACCCGCGCCGGGCCGCAGACGGCCTGCGCGCCCTGTTCGCGCCCAACAACCGGTCGGTGACCATGTTCGAGCCGCTCGCCGCTTCGCCGGACCGGCTTTGGCGCGCGGGCGTGGTCCGCATCGAGGTGTCCCGGGCGGGGTTCGCGGCCATGACCGCCCGCATCGACCGCTCCTTGCGCCTTGAGCAGGGCGCGCCTGTCCCCGGACCGCGCGGCCCCGCCCCCCAGGCCCGGTTCTTCAGCAGCGTCGAGCATTTCAGCCTGCTGAAGCTTTGCAATCACTGGGCTTCCAGCGTGTTGCACGCCGGCGGCCTGCCGGTGCGGCCGGTGATGGACACCTGGGGCTCCGGACTGGCCTTCGATCTGCGCACCGGGGCGTTGAAGGACCGCGCTGGCGTCCCGGACGCGAGCGGGCTATCTGGGCGCCGTGTCCAGACTCGCTGAATTCCGCACCCTGCATGACGAGATCATGCGCCTGCTCGCCCAGGGCCAGAGCCAGGCGGCGTCCGCCCGCCTCGACCGGGCGCGCGCCACCGCGCCGGACGACCCGGCGCCGCCCACGGTGCTGGGCACGGCCCTGTCGATGATCGGCCAGCGCGAGGACGCCCTGGCGGCCTTCGACCGCGCCATCAGCTTCGATCCCGAGTTCGCGCCCGCCTACTACTATCGCGGCGTTGAGCGCCAGATGACCGGCAACCCCCAGGGCGCCGCTGAGGACTTCGAGAAGGCGGTGGCCGTCGCCCCCGACTATGCCGAGGCCCTGGCGCAGCTGGCCGACATCGCCGCCAAACGCGGCGACGCCGAGGCTGCGCGCGCCTTCGCCGGCCGCACTGCCGCGCTTGACCCGGGCGAGCCGATCTCGACCCTGGCTTTCATCTCCGCCGACCTGATCGTGAAGGATTTCACCGCCGCGGAGGCGGGAGCCCGTGCCGCGCTGGCGAGCGGGCGGCTGTCGCCCCACAACCGGGCCATCGCGCTGGGTCAGGTGGGCGACGCCCTGGATGGCCAGGCCCGCACGGCCGAGGCCTTTGCGGCCTACTCCGCCTCGAACGAGGCGCTGAAGAACCACTATGCCCCGATGTTCCAGCGGCCGGAGGAACACACCCCGATGGGCCACGCGCGGCGGCTGATCGGCTATTTCGAGAAGGCCGATTCCAAGCCCTGGAGCGTGCGGGCGGTCGATGGCCCCACCGGTCCCGCTGACGGCCACGCCTTCATCGTCGGCTACCCCCGCTCGGGCACGACCCTGCTGGAGCAGGTGCTGGCCAGCCACCCCGACGTCGCGGCGCTGGAAGAGCGCAGCTGCCTTGAGGACTCCATCGCCGACCTGTTCCTCGAGGAAAAGGCGCTGAACCGGCTGGCCAAGGCCACCAGCGAGGAGTTGGGCCCTTACCGCAGCGCCTACTGGCGCCGCGTCCGGTCCTTTGGCGTCGAGCCCCAGGGCAAGGTGTTCATCGACAAGATGCCGCTGAACACGGTGCTGCTGCCGCTGATCCACCGGCTGTTCCCGGACGCGAAGATCCTGTTCGCCATCCGGGACCCGCGCGACGTGGTGCTCAGCTGCTTCCGCCGCCGCTTCGGCATGAACCCGGCCATGTACCAGATGCTGACCCTGCGAGGCGCGGCGGACTACTACGACACGGTCATGCGTTTGGGCGTTCTCTATCGCGAGAAGATGCCCCTGAAGATCCGCGAGTGCCGCTATGAGGCCCTGGTCGAAGACTTTGAGGGCGAGGCGCGCCAGCACGCCGCCTTCCTGGGCCTCGACTGGTCCGGCGCCATGGCCGACTTCGCCAAGACCGCCAAGGCGCGGCCGGTGAACACCCCCAGCTCCGTCCAGGTCTCGCGCGGCCTCTACCGCGAGGGCATCGACCAGTGGCGCGCCTATGCCGGCCAGCTGACCCCGGTCATGCCGACCCTCAAGAAGTGGGTCGATCACTGGGGATACGAGGCGTAATCTTTCGCCTCCGGGACGGGGTTGTCAGGGGCGAACTCCGCAACTTACCAAGTAAATCAATGGGTTATACTTGGCGGCCGCCGCGGCAGCCACCCTGGGGGGACACAAGATGCGCAAACTGCTGATCCTTGGCGCGGCCGTCCTGGCCCTGAGCGCCTGCAAGAAGGCCGAGTCCGTCAAGTCCGACGCCGATACGCGCTCCGCCGAGGCCACGACCGGCGCCCCCGTAGCCCCTGCCCCGCTCACCGCCGCCGACGCCTTCCGCATGGCCTTCGGCAAGCCCGCGCCCGCGGCCCGCACGGTCGCCCGCGGCGAGCCGGGCAACGAGGAGACCCTGACCTACGCGCCGGCCAAGCTGGTCCCGGTCGGCGAGGTCATGGCGCTGGTTTCGACCGCGACCAACAGTTCCGACTGCCACGCCTGCTCCGGCGCCCTGGCGATCCACTATTTCAAACGCGAGGGCGCCGGCTGGAAGCTGGCCGGCAGCTGGCCCGAGATCCTGGGCGGCAACGGCTTTGGCGCCCCGCCGGAATGGCGCATCCGCACCGATCTGGGCCGCCCGGCCTACCTGGTGAGCGAGACGGGCTGGAGTGGCCAGGGCTACACCTGCGCCTCCACCGACCTGGTGGAGCTGACCCCCGAAGCCCCGCTGGTCCAGGCCACCGCCATCCCCATGCACTACGACAACGCGGGCGTGGGCACGACGCCGGTGATCAACATCGACGGCAAACTGGATCGCGGCCCTGACGGCAAGTTGCGCGTGACC
>CAZRKY010000195.1:0-6410 GCA_964600375.1 uncultured Caulobacteraceae bacterium
GCGCCGTTTCCGGCCGCGTGGCGAACACTTCCGCCGGGATCTTGCCGCCTCCGGCCTTCAGCAGAATGAAGGCGCCGGCCGTGTCCATGCGGCCCAGATCGACGATGTCCCAATGGCGGAAAGGCTGGCCACGCATGGCGTTGAGCAGCCTGCGGCCGGCGTCGCCCATGCCCGCAGCCGTCCAGTCGCCCGACAGGGCGAGGACGGGACCTTGTGGGCCCTGGTCGATTCTATATCCCGCCGCTCGCATGAACCCCCTCATAGCAGAGCCTGAACGGGATTAACCCGTGGGCTTGCTTACGGAAACACCGGTGATCGCGGATCATGAAAAAAGTGGTCGTTTCCGCAACAGCGTGTGTCGGTTGAGAAACACCATCGCATCAACCCGCGACACCCGCCGCGATCCGTAGATCGGCCTCCAGCATGGCTATCGCTTCCGCCCTCGCCTCCTCGCCGGGGACCCTCAGGGCGAAGGCGGGGTGGAGGGTCAGCAAAGCCACGGCGCCATCACCGAGATCGATCGGCCGCCCCCGCGCCTGCATCAGCGCCACCGGCCGGCCCAGCACCTGCCGCGCCGCCGTGGCCCCCAGGGCCACGATGACCCGCGGCCTGACCAGCGCCCGCTCCTGCTCGAACCACCAGCGGCAGGCCTGGACCTCGCTGGCGTCGGGGGACTTGTGCAGGCGCCGCTTGCCGCGCGGCTCGAACTTGAAGTGCTTCACTGCATTGGTGACGTAAACCTCGGCGCGGTCGATCCCCGCGGCCGCCAGCGCGCGGTCCAGCAGTTGCCCGGCGGGCCCGACGAAGGGCTTTCCGGTCAGGTCTTCCTGATCGCCCGGCTGTTCGCCCACCAGCATCATGGCCGCCCGCGCCAGCCCCTCGCCCGCCACCCCCTGGGTGGCGTGGCGCCACAGGTCGCAGCGCCGGCACCCCTGCACCGCGGCCTCAAGCTCGGCCGGGGTCGCGACCACGATCCCGGCGTTGGGCGCCGCAGACGCCGCCGGGCGGGCCACGGCTCGGGTCGTCTGTTTGCGGGGCACGCTCGCGGGGCTCGCGCGCATCTCGTTCATCCGGCTGTGGGCGTCGGCGATCATTCCGGGAATGAGCGCCGCCTCGGGCAGGTTCCGCCAGTACCGCTTGGGCATCTCGCCCTGCATCGTCCGGGCCTTCAGGCGCGCGGGATTGAAGATCGAGGCGTAGTAGGTGCGCCAGAATTCCTCGAGATGGTCGTCATCCGGCGCGTCGGCCCTGGAGGCCCCGGGCGCATAGACCAGCCGCTCGCCGTCCCAGACCGCCGTCAGGTCGGGCGTCAGGATCGAAAACCGCATGGTGGAGAAGCGGCGGACGAAGAAAGGCGCGGTCTTTTCGACCACCCGGTGGGCCGGTTCGAACCAGGCGGCGAAAGCCTCGCCGTCCGTGTCCCGGACCTCGCGAAAGCGGACGAAGGCCTTCATCTTGTGGGAAGCGCGGCTGACGTTCCTGGCCCGCTCCAGCGCGTCGGCGACGTCGGCGTCGGACAGCACGTGGACCAGGTCGGGCCGGGTCCTGATCCGCCAGAGCAGCAGGTAGAGCAGATCGAAACGGTCGGCGCTGCGGTGCAGAACCACCGCCTGCGCCAGCTCGACGAAGCGCTTGGGCACGGCGAAGGCCGCGGCCTCGGCGGCGACTGGCAGCGCCTCGTCGAACAGGCCGTCGCCGCCCTGCCCCACCAGGAAGCGTGCCTGGCCGGGTTCGACCCCGGCGCGGATGAGGGCCCGGGCGCCGTCTCGCCAGCCGGCGAAGTCGGTTTCGTGGGCGAGGCGAACGCTGCGCATCAGAACAAGGTGAGCTGCTCGGGCTCGGCGCGGGGCCGCAGCCGCGCGTCCAGATCGGCGCTGTCGGTCAGGCCGCCCGGGGTCCAGTCGCTGGTCACGATGAACGGGCGCACCTTCTCCAGATTGCAGCTGAGCCGCTGGACGTCCTCCAGGGCCAGGCGGTGGTGGCGCCGGACGGACAGCATGCGATCGACGCTTTTCACGCCCAGACCCGGCACCCGCAGCAAGGCTTCCCGATCGGCGGTGTTCACGTCGACGGGAAAGCCGGCCCGGTGCTTCAGCGCCCAGGCCAGCTTGGGATCGATGCCGAGGTCGAGCATGCCGCCGGTCCCGCCCGCGACGATCTCGCCCCGCTCGAACCCGTAGAACCGCATCAGCCAGTCGGCCTGGTAAAGCCGGTGCTCGCGCATCAGGGGCGGCTTCACCAGCGGCAGCCGCTTGCTGGAATCCGGGATGGGGGAAAAGGCGGAATAGTAGACGCGCTTCAGGCCGTACGATCCGTAGAGGTTCGAGCTGCGATCCAGCACGTCGGCGTCGTCGGCCGCATCGGCCCCGATGATCATCTGGGTCGACTGGCCGGCCGGGGCGAAGCGCGGCGGCCGGGCCTTGTCGCGTTTCGATCCCTTCGATTCCTGCAGCTTGAGGCGCACGGAGCCCATGGCCTTCTTGATCACCCCGGCGCTCTTCTCCGGCGCCAGCGCCGCGATGCTGTCGTCCTTCGGCAGCTCGATATTTACCGACAGGCGATCGGCGTAGAGCCCGGCGAGTTCGACCAGCCGGGGCGAGGCCTCCGGGATCAGCTTGAGATGGATGTAGCCGCGGAAGTCGTGGTCGATCCTCAGCTTGCGCGCCACCTCGACCATCTCCTCCATGGTGTAGTCGGAGTTGCGGATGATGCCCGAGGAGAGGAACAGGCCCTCGATGTAGTTGCGCTTGTAGAAGCCGATGGTCAGGTCGACGACCTCGTCCACCGTGAACCGCGCCCGCGGCACGTTGGAGGAGACCCGGTTCACGCAATAGACGCAGTCGAAGATGCAGAAGTTGGTCAGCAGGATCTTCAGCAGGGAGACGCAGCGGCCGTCGGGCGTGTAGGCGTGGCAGATGCCCATGCCTTCGGTGGAGCCGACGCCCTTGCCGCCCAGCGAATTGCGCCGGGTCGAGCCTGACGAGGCGCACGAGGCGTCGTACTTCGCGGCGTCGGAGAGGATCTGGAGTTTACGCTTGAGGTCGAGAACGGCCATGATGTTCCTACAATGTTCCGTTTTCCGGGCCGTGACTAGTCCCTGAAATCGCTGATTTTTCCGCAAGCTAGGCCGTAAGCCCCGGAACGAGTTGCGAATGGTTCTCAAACATGCGACCTAGCCGCCAGTTCTTGAGAGGCGTCTCCATGTCCGCATTCCCCGGCCGCACGTTCGCAGCGATCGGCGCGCTGATCGGCCTCGTGCTCCTGTCGGCTTGCGGCGGCGGCGCGGAGCCCGGCGGACCCGCACCGGGCTCGGCTGGCGTGGTGAACCTCTATTCGGCGCGGCATTACGATTCTGACGCCCTGATCTACGACGCCTTTACCAAGGCCACGGGTATCCAGGTCCGCCGCATCGAGGCGCCGGCCGACCAGTTGATCGCACGCATGAAGGCCGAGGGGCCCGCCAGCCCGGCCGACGTCCTGGTGATCGCCGACGCCGGCTCGATGTCGCTGGCCGCCGACGCGGGCCTGTTGCAGGCCAACCCCTCCCCGGCGCTCGAGGCGCTGGTCCCGGCGCACCTGCGCGATGGCCAGGATCGCTGGTACGCCATCTCGCGCCGCGCCCGGGTCGTCGCCTATGACACGGCGAAGGTCCGCCCCGAGGAGGTCGCCACCTACGAACAGCTCGCCTCGCCCCGCTTCAAGGGCAAGCTCTGTGTCCGCTCCTCCGACAACCCTTACAATCTGAGCCTGATGTCGGCCCTGATCGAGCGCTGGGGCGTGGACAAGGCCCGCGCATGGGCCAAGGGCGTCGTCGCCAACATGGCCCGCCCGCCCCAGGGCGGCGACATCGACCAGATCCGCGCCGTCGGCGCCGGCCAGTGCGAGATCGCCATCACCAACACCTACTACTACCTGCGCATCGCCGGCTCGAACGAGGCGGCGGACAAGGCCCTAGTCTCGCGCGTCGTGCTGGGCTGGCCCAGCCTCGACGGCCGCGGCGCCCACGTGAACGTCTCCGGCGCCGGCATCGCCGCCCACGCGCCGAACAAGGCCAACGCCGAACGCTTCGTGAAATTCCTGCTGGAAGCCAAGGCGCAGGGCATCTTCGCGTCGGCCACCAACGAGTTCCCGGTGGTGACGGGCACGGCCATGCCCGAGCGGGTCGCGAAGTACGCCGCCATGCCCGCAGACCCGCTGCCGGTGGAGACCTACGGCCGCTACCAGGCCCAGGCGCAACGACTGTTCGAAGAGGCGGGCTGGCGGTGACCGCGGCCGCGGACAGCCCTCCGCGCGTCTTCCCCCGACCCCGCCATGGACTGGGGCTGCTGCACGCAGCCGCCCTGCTGGCCGCCCTCATCGCCCTGGCGCCGCTCGTCGCCGTCGTGGTCACCGCGCTTGGCCCTGGCGCGGCCAGCCTGAACAGCGAGACCTTCGCCCGCTACGCCCTGAACTCGGTGGCCCTGGCCGGGTCGGTGGCGGTCGGCGCGGGCGTCCTGGGCGCCGCGGCGGCCTGGCTGGTGGTGATGCATCGCTTCCCCGGCCGCGATCTCTTCGCCTGGGCGCTGGTGCTGCCGCTCGCCGCGCCTGCCTTCGCCATGGCCTACGGCTACGCCGACCTGTTCGATGTCGCTGGTCCGATCCGTTCCGCGTTGCGGGGCGTCTTCGGGCAAGACGTGCCGCTCGAGATGCGCTCCCTGCCCGGCGCCGCCATCATCCTGTCCCTGGCCTTCTATCCTTACGTCTACCTGACCCTGCGCGCGGCGCTGGTGAACCAGTCGGTCGCGGCGCTGGAAGCAGCGCGATCACTGGGCCGCACGGCCGGCGGGGCCTTCTGGGCCGTCACCCTGCCGATGGCGCGGCCGGCGCTGGCGGCGGGCATGGCGCTGGCGGTGATGGAGACGCTCGCGGACTACGGCGCCTCGTCCTTCCTGGGAGTCCAGACCCTGACCACCGGGGTGGTGCGGGCCTGGTCGGTGTTCGGCTCGACGGCCGAGGCGGCGCGCCTGGCGCTTCCGCTTCTGGGAGCCGCGGCCGTCCTGTTGCTGATCGAACGCCTCAGCCGCAAGAACCGCAGCGCCGACGTCGGCCCGTCGCGCTGGCGGCCCTTGCCGACCACCGAGCTTTCCGGCGCGGGCCGCTGGCTGGCGCCGCTGTTCTGCACCAAGCTGATCTTGCTGGGCCTGCTGCTGCCGGCCGGCTGGCTGGCCTGGCGCGGCCTGAGCGTCCATCCCGACACCGCCCGCCTGCTGCACGGCGGGCTCAACGCCCTGACCCTGGCCGTCGCGGCGGCTGTCTTCACCACCCTGCTGGCCGCCGCCCTGGCGCTGGGGTCGCGCAGGAACCGCCTGCTCGCTCGCCTGACCAGCCTCGGCTACGCCACCCCCGGCGCGGTGATGGCCATCGGCCTGCTGGCGCCGGCGGGATTCATCTGGCGCGGCATGGGCGGCGCGGCCGGCGGGTTCGCCGTGGCCATCGCGCTGCTGATGCTGGCCTACGCCGCGCGCCTGATGGCCGCCGCGCTGGAGCCGATCGACGCCGGGCTGGAGCGGGTCACGCCGTCGATGAACGGCGCAGCGCGCATGCTGGGCCAGACCGAAGCGGGCGCGGCGATCCGGGTCGAACTGCCCATGGCCTCGGGCGCGCTCGTCACCGCGACCCTGCTGGTCTTCATCGATGTGCTGAAGGAATTGCCCGCCACGGTGATCCTGCGGCCGTTCGGCTTCGACACCCTGGCGGTGATGGCCGACTACTACGCCAAGGACGAGCGGCTGGCCGACGCGGCCTGGCCGGCGCTGCTGATCGTTCTGGTCTCGATTCCGGCGGTGATCTGGCTTACGCGGCGGGTCGGCGCCTCGCGCCCCGGAGCCCCGCTTTGAGCGCACTGACCGCCGAACACCTGAGCAAGCGCTACGGCGACAAGCCGGCCGTCGACGACGCGGGCCTGACGCTGACCGGCGGCCAGATCACCTGCCTGCTGGGCCCGTCCGGCTGCGGCAAGAGCACCCTGCTGCGCCTCGTCGCTGGCCTCGAGACGCCGGACGCCGGGGTCGTGCGCACCCCCCGACGGGTGTTGTCGGACGCCGCGACCTTCGTCCCGCCCGAGCAGCGCGACATCGGCCTGGTGTTCCAGGATTACGCCCTGTTCCCACACCTGACCGTGGCCCAGAACGTCGGCTTCGGGCTCGCCGGCCTGCCCGTGAGGGACCGCGACGCCCGCGTCGCCGCCCAACTCGAGCGGGTACGGATGTCCGACCGCGCCGGCGCACAAACCCGGCGGCACGCGCAGGAGGCACGGACGTGCGGACTCATGTGTTTTCAGGACCCAAGGCGGGTCGGCGTGCGCCACTGAGCACCGCCGCGGCGTTGGCCGGCGCGTGGTTCACGATGATTCTGGCCGTGGCGGCCGGCGG
>CAZRKY010000196.1:0-6349 GCA_964600375.1 uncultured Caulobacteraceae bacterium
CAGATGACCTTGTCCGGATCGGTTCCGGAGGTATCGGCGGTGGTGGACGGATTGGTCGCGGGCTCGGTCGTCCCCGTGGCGGGGGACGGCTGCGCCACGGCGGCGGATGCGATCAGGCCGGCGAGGCCGGCGGCGAGTACGATACGAAGCACGAAAACTCCTTGGATGAAGCGCCCGCGAGGCGGCGGAACGCAAGTGTCTGGCCCTGCGAATTGAAACTGATGGCTGGCCGCTATCCGCGGCACTTGTCGTTGCCGTTGGCACAAATCCCTGTGTCCCGGACCCTGAGCGCTTCCTGGGCGTCGCGCTCCTGCTGTTCCCAGTCGGCCTTGGTCAGGCAGATGCGCTGTCGATTCCGCGATCCCGCGATGCGGGTGCCCGTGGGCGGCTTCACGTTGCGGCAGATGACCTTGCCCGGATCAAAGTCCGGCGCGTCGCCCGGCGTCGTCGGCCGGGCCGCGGGCTCGGGCGTATTGCCTTGCGCCTGCAGCAGGGGCGTGGCGAACGCCGCCGTTGAAACGGCGGCGCACAGGCCGACGATCAGCGCGAAACGGAGCACGACGTATCCCCACCACGACGCCCGCCAAGGCGCGGCGGGAAGAGCGATGGTATCGAAAATACACTCATTGCGCCAGTGCGGGGGGTGCGACCGACTGACCATGCGCCGCCCCATGGATGGAAGGCGCATGTCCTTGCGCGCACGCAACTAAAAGGGTCCGCCCGAGCGCCTCAGCCGCGGGGCCAGTCAGGCGTCTGGTTGCGGAACCAGGTCAGCTGTCGCTTGGCGTAGCGCCGGGTCTCGCGCTGGGCGGCGTCCAGGGCCTCGGCCAGGGTCAGGACGCCGTCGAGGTGGGCGGTGAACTCGCGCAGGCCGGTCGCCTTCATGGCCGGCAGGATCGGGTCGAGGCGGCGCGCCCGCAGTGCCTCGACCTCGGCCAGCATCCCTTCCGCCAGCATGCGCTCGAGCCGTGCGTCGCAGCGGGCGTAGAGCTCGGCGCGGTCAGGCTCCAGCACCACGGCGTCGTAGTCGCCGGGCGCCAGCACCGGTGAAGTCGCCGCGCGCCAGTCGCTGAGCGCCGTGCCGGAGGCTTCGTGGACCGACAGGGCCCGGACCAGGCGCTGCTGGTCGCCTGGCGCGATCCGGGCGGCCGACGCCGGGTCGACGGCGGCCAACGCCGCGCGGAAGGTGTCCTCGCCCTCGTGGGTGTAGCGCTCCGTCATGGCCGCGCGCAGGGCGTCGGGCACAGGCGGAATGTCGGCCAGCCCCTCCACCAGGGCGCGGAAGTAGAGGCCCGTGCCGCCGACCACGATCGCCGTGCGTCCCTCGGCCTTCAGCGCCTCCAGTTCGGCCACGGCGGCGCGCAGCCAGCGGCCGACCGACCAGGCGTCGGCGGCGTCGGCGACGCCGTAGAGCCGGTGCTCGGCCAGGGCCTCTTCCGCCTCGGTTGGCCGCGCCGTCAGCAGGCGAAGATCCCGATACAGCTGCATGGAGTCGGCGTTGAGGATCGCCCCGCCGGTCTCCGCCGCCAGGCGCAGGGCCAGGGCGGACTTGCCGCTGGCGGTCGGTCCCGCGATCAGGCGGATGGGCGGCATCGGGTCTCCGGGTTGCGTTGTGCGCGTGGCGCGCGGATATGAGGCCCCTGTTTCAAACGGCGTTTCAACCGACGCAACGGCCCAAGTAATCCCGATGTCCGACTTTCCTTCCCGCGATGCGATCCTGGCGGCCCTCGAGGGGGTGATCGACCCCCGCTCCGGCCAGGGCCTGAGGACGGCCGGCATGGTGCGCGGCCTGGCCATCGGCCCCGGGCGCGTCGGCTTCATGCTGGAGGTCGCGGCCGAGGACGCCGCCCTCTACGCCCCGGTGCGCGAGGCGGCCGAGGCGGCGTTGAAGGCCCTGGCGGGCGTGGCCGAGGCGCGGGTGGTGCTGACGGCGGAGTCCGGTCCGGCGAAGGGCCCGGCCCCCAGCCACGGCAGGGCCGGCCGCGCCGCTTCCCTCTCGCCCCAGGCCACCGCGCCGGCCCGCCCCGCGCCGGTTCCCGCCGGCCGCCCCGCCCATGTGAAGCGCGTCATCGCCGTGGCCAGCGGCAAGGGCGGCGTGGGCAAGTCCACCGTCGCCGTGAACCTTGCCTGTGCGTTTGCACAGCTGGGACTGCGCGCCGGGCTGCTGGACGCCGACGTCTATGGCCCGTCCGCGCCGCTGATGCTGGGGCTGCAGGGCGCGCCGGAGGACGGCGAGGACCAGCGGATCGTGCCCCTCGAGGCGTGGGGGCTGAAGGCCATGTCCATCGGCCTGCTGGTCAACGCCGACCGGGCGATGATCTGGCGCGGCCCGATGGCCTCGCGCGCACTTACCCAGATGCTGACGGGAACCCGCTGGGGGACCGAGGCCGAGCCGCTGGACGTGCTGGTGGTCGACCTGCCGCCGGGCACCGGGGACCTGCATCTGGAGCTGGTGCAGAAGACCGTGCTGGACGGGGCCGTGATCGTCTCGACGCCCCAGGAGATGGCGCTGATCGACGCGCGCAGAGCCGTGGCCATGTTTGGCAAGTTTCAGACACCGGTTCCGGTGCTCGGGATCATCGAGAACATGGCCTATTTCTCGGCGCCCGGGACCGATGAGCCGATCCCGATCTTCGGCCGCGGCGGCGCCAAGGCCGAGGCCGAGAAGCTGGGCGTGCCCTTCCTGGGCGAGATCCCCATCGACATGGCCCTGCGCGAAGCCGGCGACAGCGGGCGCCCGCTGGTCGCCACAGCCCCGACGAGCACGTCAGGGCTGGCCTTCCAGAAGATCGCGCGGGCGCTGCTCTAGGCGGCGGGCTTCGCCCAGTCGACGGTGATGTAGCAGCTCTTGGGCGAAGCGCCGTCAGGCGAGGCGGGGATGACGTTGACCTTGCCGTCGACGATCACCCGGTCGCCGTCGGTGGCGGTGGTTCCGCCCTCCAGGTGCAGGCGGATGTCGCGCGCGGTGAAGCGGTCGGGGATGTCGTCCATGTGGCCGGCGCCCGATCCGATCCGCACCGTCAGCCGCGCGTTCAGCGGCTCGGGGCCCGGGGTCGGCGGCGCCATGACGTTGAAGTCGGCGGGTTTGGCGCCGTCTGCGTAGAGCGCCATGTCGCAGGTCGTGGTCTTGCCGTTCACCGTCTCACAGAAGCTGAGCAGGCCGCGGCGGTAGCGCAGGTAGCCGTCCAGCCGCACGCGCGAGTCGTCAGGCTGGTCGCAGACGCGGTCGATGGCGACGGGCGTTCCGGCCGGCGGCGGCCCGCAGGCCGCCAGCAGCAGGACCCCGGCCAGGGCTGGATATATGCGCATGCTCATCTCCCCAGGATTTCGTACTGATAGAGCGCCAGTTCCCCCGGCGCCGTCATCCAGGCCTTGCCGCGGCGCGACGCCTTCAGCTCGGCCGGCGTGTGCCACAGAACGCCCCCCGCCATGGGCTCGGCGTTGGGGCCCATGCAGGGAACCTCGACGCGGATATCGCCGCCCACCCGGTAGTGGGGCCCGCGTTCGACGCTGAGCACCTTGCCCGACACCAGGCACTGGCCGTAGCCGCGGGACTCCTCGGTCCAGGCAACGCCGGTGACCTCGAAGGTCACGACGTGGACGGCCTGGTCGCGGGCCTGCTGGTAGTATTGCGGCGCCAGCACCGCCGCGGCCGGCGTGGCCAGGGCGACGGCGGCCAGAAGCGTCAGGGCAAAGCGCAAGGGCGGGCTCCCGCTGGGATCAGATCCGTTCAAGCACCCGGAAGGTGAAGGGGTAGTCGTCCGTCTCGCCGGCCGGGTGCGACTCCGAGCTTATCTCGACAAAGTCGGTTTCGTCGAACGCCGGCATCCGGGTGTCGCCTTCGACGTCGGCGTCGACCTCGGTCAGGTAGATGCGTCTGGCGCGCGGCAGGGCGGCGGCGAAGATGGCCGCGCCGCCGATCACCGCGACTTCGCCCACGCCGTCCTCGACGGCGGTCTCGCGCGCCACCTCCAGCGCCTCGTCCAGGGTGGTGCACACCAGCGCCTTCTCCAGCCGGAAGTCGGGGTCGCGCGACAGCACGATGTTCAGGCGCCCCGGCAGGGGCTTCAGCGGCAGGCTGGCCCAGGTCGCGCGGCCCATGATGCAGGGCTTTCCGATGGTGTTGGCCTTGAACCACTGCAGGTCCGAGCGCAGCCGCCAGGGCAGGCGGCCGTCCCGGCCAATGACGCCGTTGCGGGCGCGGGCGACGACGAGAGCGATCTGGGGCAGGGCCATGGGCGCTCTCTACCCTTCCCCGACCGCGCGGGGGAGGCCTGGCGAGACGAATTCAGCCGTCGGGGTCGGGAAGACCGCCGCCGCTGGCCCGGCCGGCTTGCGGAGGGCGGGGGCGGGTCTGCTATAGACGGCGGGCGAACGCCGTTCTGCCACGAGGGGAAACCATGCAGCGTTACATCATGCCGTTGGTCTGGGGCTTCATCGTCGCCTTCGTCGTGGGCTTCGGCCTGAACCGGCTGGAAGCCGCAGCGGGCGAGCCGCTGGGGCCGATGACCCTGTGGACGCCGATGTTCCTGGGCGCACTGACCGCCTTCCTGATGGCCAACCTGGCGGGCAACCGGAAGGTGACCAACGCCACCCCCTTCGAGCGCGACCAGGCCCTGGCCTTCACGCCGCCGGCCGGGCAGGGGCTGTTGGTGGTCTATCGTGAGGGCTTCGTCGGCAAGGCGGCGGGGCTGAACGTCACTGTCGACGGGACCGTGCGCGCCCAGCTGAAGAGCCCTCGCTTCGTCTGCCTGCCGCTGGCGCCCGGATCGCACCAGGTCAGCGCGGCCTTCGGCGCCCTGGCCGGCGCCCAGAACAACGCCGGGAACCTGTCCTTCACGGTGGCCGAGGGCCAGGCGGTGGTGGTGCGCGCCACGCTCTCGATGGGCATGCTGAAGAACACCGTGAACCTTGAACGCATCGACGACGTCGACGGCGTCCGCCGCAAGCTGGGCGGCATGACCATGGTGAAGCCGGAGGCCTAAACGCTCCCCTAGACGGCGACCGCCGCCTTGATGTGCGGGTGGGGATCGTAGCCCTCGAGCACGAAGTCCTCGTATTCGAAGGCGAACAGGTCGTCGCGGTCGGCGATGCGCATGACCGGCAGGGGACGCGGCGCGCGCGCCAGCTGTTCCTGCGCCTGTTCAAGGTGGTTCAGGTAAAGGTGCGCATCGCCGAGCGTGTGGATGAACTCGCCCGGCTGCAGTCCCGCGACCTTGGCCAGCATCAGCGTCAGCAGGGCGTAGGACGCGATGTTGAAGGGCACGCCCAGGAAGACGTCGGCCGAGCGCTGGTAGAGCTGGCAGGAGAGCTTGCCGTCCGCGACGAAGAACTGGAACAGGCAGTGGCAGGGCGGCAGGGCCATGTCCTCGACGTCGGACGGGTTCCAGGCCGAGACGATGTGGCGGCGGCTGTTGGGGTTGGTCTTCAGCCCCACGATCAGCTTTTCGATCTGGTCGATGGACGAGCCGTCCGGCGCCGCCCAGGACCGCCACTGCTTGCCGTAGACAGGGCCCAGCTCGCCATCGGCGCCGGCCCATTCGTCCCAGATCTTGACGCCCCGCTCCTGCAGCCAGCGCACGTTGGTGTCGCCGCGCAGGAACCAGAGCAGTTCGTAGATGATCGATTTCAGGTGCAGCTTCTTGGTGGTCAGCAGCGGGAAGCCGCGCTGCAGGTCAAAGCGCATCTGGCGGCCGAAGACGCCGCGGGTGCCCGTGCCGGTGCGGTCGTCGCGCACAACGCCCGTCTCGAGGATGTCGCGCAGCAGGGCCAGGTACTGGAACTCGGGATGGCTCGGGTCGGCCGCGGGCTGGGCGCCGGTGGCTTCGAGCAGCTTGGCCTGGATGGCGAGCGCGTTCATGGCCCGACCTTCAGGCCGAATCACCGGGGCGCGCTAGTGCGGCATTGCGCGCCCGGCAGGGTGTCCACAACGAAAACGCCCGCCGGGGATAAACCCGGCGGGCGGTACGCAAAGCCACTGAACTGGAACGCTTACTGACTGACGCGGATAGGGACCTGTCCGCGAACCGTGAAACCCTTTCAACGAAAGGGGGAAAACTAGGACCGGAACAGCGACAGGATCACCTGCGGCGCGGTGTTGGCGATGTTCAGCGCCTGGGCGCCGAGCTGCTGCTGCACCTGCAGGGCCTGCAGCCGCGCGCTCTCCTTGGCGAGGTCCGCGTCCACCAGATTTCCGATCCCGGCCTCCAGCACGTCGGTGAGCTTGGAGACGAAGGTGTTGTGCGCCGCGATCTGCTTGGCCTGGGCGCCCAGGTCGCCCATCGCCGTGTTGACGTTGGTGATGGTGGCGTTGAGCAGGGCCAGGACGGCGGTGGCGTTGGTGGCGGTG
>CAZRKY010000197.1:0-6279 GCA_964600375.1 uncultured Caulobacteraceae bacterium
GGAACATGCGCATCTTCAAGCACCTGCGTCGCGAGGCCGACAAGGCCAGCCGCGTGCTGGCCGAAGAGCGCGGGGCCTGCCCCGACGCCGCCGACCGGGGCGTCATGGAGCGCTTCACCCACAAGCTGGCCATCGCCCCGACCGCCTCGATCTCGATCATCTGCGGCGGTACGAGCGCCGGCATTGAGCCGATCCCGGCGAATATCTACAGCCACAAGACCCTGTCGGGGACCTTTGCGGTCAAGAACCCGTACCTGGAGAGCCTGCTCACCGAGAAGGGCCAGAACACCGACGCGGTATGGTCCTCGATCCTGGAAAAGGAGGGCTCGGTCCAGCACCTCGACTTTCTCAGCCAGGACGAGAAGGACATCTACAAGACCGCCTTCGAGATCGACCAGCGTTGGATCATCGAACTGGCGGCGGACCGCACGCCAGAGATCTGCCAGTCCCAGTCGGTGAACGTCTTCATCCCCGGCGACGTCGACAAGTGGGACCTGCACATGCTGCACTGGACGGCGTGGGAGCGCGGCTGCAAGTCGCTCTACTACCTGCGCTCCAAGTCGGTCCAACGCGCCGCCTTCGCCGGCGCCGAGACCGCCGAGAAGGTCGACATGGAGGCCTCCGCCAAGACCGACTATGAGGAATGCCTCGCCTGCCAGTAGGCCCCTCTAACGCATGCTGAATATGGAAAGCCCCCGCCCCTTGGCGGGGGTTTTTCGTTGACCGGCGCCCCACGATCCCGCACCGGAAAACCATGAAGTCGCTTCCCCAACTCGACGGCCCGGCCGTCCCCCCGCTCTCGGGCGGCAAGCCCAAACAGCTCGTCGTCCTGCTGCACGGCCTGCGTTCCAATGGCGACGACCTGATCGGGCTCGTGCCGCAATGGCAGTCGATCCTGCCCGACGCCCTGTGGGTCTCGCCGCATGCGGTGCAGCCCTGCGCCGACACCCCCGGCGGCTACCAGTGGTGGGAGGTGCAGACCTTCAGCCTGGAGGAGCGCAAGGCGGGCGTGGCGGCGGCCGGGCCGGCGCTGGACGCCTTCATCGACCAGCAACTGGAGCGCCACGACCTGACCCCGGACAAGGTGGTGCTGGTCGGCTTCTCCCAGGGCACGGTCATGGCGCTGCACGTCGCCCCGCGCCGCGACACGCCGATCGCCGGCGTGCTCGGCTATTCCGGCATGGTCGCCGACCCGCGCGGCCTGGGCGCCGAGCTGAAGTGCAAACCCGAGGTCATGCTGATCCACGGCGACCGCGACCCGATGCTGCCCCTGGGCCCGTGCTTCCACTTCACCGTCGGTTGCCTTGAGGCGCTGCAATTCCCGATGGAGGCTCATATCCGCCCCGGTCTGCAGCACGGCATCGACCCCGGCGGGATCGAGCTGGGCGCGCGATTCCTGAAGCGGGTCCTGGGCTAGGTCGCCGGGCCCGGCTTCAGCCAGCGATCCATCCACTCGACGATCAGCTTCAGCCGGGCGACGCGCTGCTCGGGCGTGCCGTCGCGGCTCATGCCGTGGCTGGAGTTGGGGAAGACCGCCAGCTTGGCTGTCTTCCGCGCCGCCTTCAGCGAGCCGTAGTAGTCCAGCGCCTGGCCGATGGGGACGCGGTAGTCCTCCTGGTTGTGGATGACCAGCACCGGGGTCTTCACCCGGTCGACCAAGGTGATGGAGGAGCGGGCCGCGTAGCTCTCCGGGTCCTGCCAGGGGAAGCGGGCGAACCACTGCTGGCCGACGATGAGCGGGATGTCGGAGCCCATCATCTGGCGCCAGTCCAGCACCGCGCGCTCGACCACCGAGGCCTGGAAACGGTCGGGCCAGTTGGAGATGAGCCACGACGAAAGCACCCCGCCGCCCGAGCCGCCCGCCACCCCCAGCCGGCGCTCGTCGATGAAGCCCAGCGTCATGGCGTCGTCTAGCGTCGCCAGCAGGTCCTTGGCGTCGTCGCCGGGATAGCGGTGCTGAATGATGTTGCCGAAGTCGCCACCGTAGCCGGTGGAGCCGCGCGGGTTGCCGTAGACCACCACGTAGCCGGCGTTGGCCAGCACCTGGAACTCGTGGAAGAAGGTCTGGCCGTACATCGCGTGCGGGCCGCCGTGGATGTAGAGGATGGCCGGATATTTCTTCGTCCGGTCGTAATTCGGCGGGGTGACGATCCAGTACTGGATCCGCGTGCCGTCGAAGGAATTGACCCAGCGCTCCTGGACGTTGGCCACGGTCGCGCCGGCGACGTTGGCGGCGCCGACGTTGGTCAGGCGCTGTGGCCCGCCTGCGCCCACCAGGTAGATGTCGCCCGGCTGGGTCGGGGTTGAGTAGAGCGCCGCGATGCGCTCGCCGGACCCGGCCGCGCCGCCGACGCTGAAGCCCATGAGGTCGCCGTCAAAACCCCTGGAGACCAGCTCGACCTTCAGGGTCCGTGCATCGGCGCGGTAGAGGTTCGAGCGCCCCTGCCAGGCACCGCGGAAGTAGACGAAGCGGCCGTCGCGGCTCCAGGCGAGGCCCTCGTTGGGCTGCTTGGGCGGGGCGGAATCGGTGGTCACGCCGTCGCCGGCGGCGCCGGGGATGGTCACGGCGCGCGGCTGGCCCGAGCCCAGGGTGCGGATGTAGAGGCGATCGGGGTCGTAGGCGCGGAGCGCATTCGGGTCCACGTCACCGCCGATCCAGGCCATCATCCGGCCGTCGGGCGACAGGCGCGGGCTGTCGTCGCCGCCACGTCGATCGGTCACCCGCACCGGGGCCGCCGAGCCGTCGGCAGGCACGCTGAGGATCTCGGTGTCGAAGCGGACGTAGTCCTGCTCCTCGCCCTTGTCGTTGGTGTCGAAGTAGATGCGGGCGCCGTCGGCCGACCACTGCAGGTCGCCGTGGTCGAAGGCGTCGCGGGTGATCTGGACCGGCTTGACCTTCGATCGGTCGGCGCTGAGCGCCACGGTGAAGATCTGGGCGATGTCCTCGCTGCGGAAGCCGGGCGTGCCGTCGTTGCGGACGTTGAGCCGCTCGGTGGTGAAGACCACCTGGCGGGGCGGCTTGTAGTCGGGGCGCTCCTCGCCGGGCTTGGCGGGGTTGCCGGCGTAGGCGATGCGCCGCCCGTCTGGCGACCAGGTGAAGGCGCCGACGTCGACAACGCTGTCGGTCAGCTGCCACGGCTCGCCCTCGGACTCCAGGATCCAGATCTGGGTCTTGCCGGAGCGGTTGGACAGGAAGGCCAGGGTGCGGCCGTCAGGGGACCAGCGGGGCAGGCGGTCGTTGGCCGGGTTGGTCACCAGCGGCCGGGCGTCGCCGCCGGTCGAGGGCACGACCCAGATGTCGCCGGTGTACCTCGTCCCCTCCTCGGCGGTGGTCTGCAGCACATAGGCGACGCGGCGGCCGTCGGGCGAGACCTGGGGGTCGGCGACCCAGCGCCAGGTCATGAGCGAGGCGGGCTCCAGCGGCGCGGGGCCGCGCGCGACCGCCGAGCCGCCCACCAGCGCCGCCATCGCCACGGCCGCCGCCAAGCCCGCCACCCGCAGATGCATCCCAGCCATGACCGCTCCCCCGATTTCCGGGCGGGACCTTGAAGGGTTTGTCGCGGGCGGGCAAGCCACGCACTTCCTTGAGGAACCTGCCCGACGGCGGCGGTGGCGGACCGGTCCAAATCCGCCTAGCCTCGCCGCCTCGCCCGGGGGACGCCATGTCCGAAACCACCAGCCTCGACACCACCGCGCCGAAGCCGATGAACCGGCTGGGCTCGATCCTCGGCGGCTCGGCCGGCAACCTGGTCGAGTACTACGACTGGTACGTCTACACCTCCTTCACCCTCTACTTCGCCAAGAGCTTCTTCCCCGAAGGCGACCAGACCGCCCAGCTGCTCAGCGCCGCGGTGGTCTTCGCGGTCGGCTTCCTGGCCCGACCGGTGGGAGCCTGGCTGATGGGCGTCTACGCGGACCGGCGGGGGCGCAAGGCGGCCCTGACCCTGTCGGTGGCGGTGATGTGCGCCGGTTCGCTGGTCATCGCCATCTGTCCCGGCTACGCGACCATCGGCGTCGGCGCCCCTATCGTCCTGGTGCTGGCGCGCCTGCTCCAGGGCCTCAGCCTCGGCGGCGAGTACGGGGCCAGCGCCACCTACCTGTCGGAGATGGCTGGGCGGGGGCGGCGCGGCTTCTGGTCCAGCTTCCAGTACGTCACCGTCATCTCCGGCCAGCTGCTGGCCCTGGGCGTGCTGATCCTGCTGCAGCGGATCCTGACGCCCGACCAGCTCGACGCCTGGGGCTGGCGCATCCCGTTCCTGATCGGGGGCCTGCTCGCCGTCACGGTCTTCTGGCTGCGGCGCGGCATCGACGAGACGCCGTCCTTCGAGGCCGTGCGCGGCGAGGAGCGGGCGAAGACCATGTGGCTGTTCCTGCGCCACCCGCGCGAGACCCTGATCGTCTTCGGCCTGACCGCCGGGGGCACCGTCGCCTTCTATACCTTCACCACCTACATGCAGAAGTTCCTGGTCAATACCTCCGGCTTCTCCAAGACCACGGCGACCGAGATTTCGGCCGCAGCGCTATTCCTCTTCATGCTGCTCCAGCCGGTCGTCGGCCACCTATCCGACAAGGTCGGGCGCCGGCCGGTGCTGATCGCCTTCGGCGTCCTGGGCCTGCTTTTGACCTGGCCGCTGATGACCACGCTCGCCGCCACCCGCGACCCGCTGGCCGCCTTTGGCCTGGTGCTGGCGGGGATGGTGATCCTGTCGGGCTACACCGCCATCAACGCGGTGGTGAAGGCCGAGCTGTTTCCCACCGGGGTGCGGGTGCTGTGTTTAGGCCTGCGCTTCGCCATAGACATCGCCGTTTTCGTCGGTACCGCCGAGGGTGTCGATCTGTGGTTCTAGGGTAAGATCCACGAGCCGTGGTTCTACCTCTATGTCAGCGGCATGATCGGGATCTCGCTGATCGTCTACTGGTTCATTCGCGACACCCAGAAGCACTCGCAGATCCTGGAGGACTGAGCCCCCTCATTGACGGGCCTGGAAGCCGGCGAGGCGCGGCGCGTCGGGCGTGCCGCCGAAGTCGATCTCGAGGGTCACCGTCTCGCCCGCGGGGGTGACGAAGACGAGCTCCGCGCCCTGGGACAGGACCGCGCCCTTGCCCGGGGCCGAGCCGGCCAGGCGCGCGTGCAGGGCGTCGGCGCGGGCGGCGATGGCGTCGAGGCCCTCGCGCTGGCGGAAGACCGGGCCGATGCGCGCGTCGAGGAAGGCGCGGCGGGCGGCGGGGTCGGGGCTCAGCAGGGCGGCGCTGAGGTCGGCCAGGAGCGCCTGTTCCTGCGGCGAGCCGCGGTCTTGCGCTCCGGGCGGCGGCCCGGCGGGTTCGGGCTCGCCGAAGGCGGCCAGCACCAGCTGCGAGGCGATGCGGCCCGGCTCGGCGTTCTTCGTATTGGTGGTCACCAGCACCACCATGTCATAGGCCGGGTACCAGGCCATGTAGGTCTCGAACCAGGCGTTGCCGCCGGCCGCCAGGTGCACCGGCCCCCGCGTCGGCGAGCGGCCGATGATCCAGCCGTAGCCTTCCGCGCCCGGCCCGTCGTTCTCCGCGACCCAGCCGGTCCCGGCCGCCGTCACCGCCGCGGGCGACACCACCCGGCCGTGGGCGAAGGCCTTCCGCCAGGCCACGAAGTCGTCGAGCGTCGAGACCAGGCCGCCGTTGCCGACCAGGTTCCAGTACGGTCCGCCTGCTCCCCAGCAGCAGGTCAGGATGTCGACGCCCTCGCGGGTGCGCGCCGCGCCGGCCCGGTCCAGCACCGTCAGGTAGCCGGTGTGCGCCGCCCCGCCGCGGCCCATGACCTCGCGCCGCATCCAGGTCTCGTACGGCTCGCCGGTGACCTTTTCGATGACCGCGGCCAGGATCGAGTAGCCGAGGTTCGAGTAGATGAGCCGCTCGCCCGGAGCCGCCTTGAGGGGAGCGGCGAAGGCGCGGGCCAGCAGGGCGTCGCGGCCGATCGGCTCGAGGTCCCCGGCGTCGGCCGAGGCCATTTCGGCGAACCCCGACGAGTGGGTCATGAGCTGGTGCAGGGTTATGGCGCCCTTGTCGGCCGGGATGCCGGGGAAGAATTTCGACAGCGGGTCGGAGGCCTTGAGCCTGCCCTGGTCCTGCAGCCGCAGGATGCCGGCGGCGGTGAAGGGCTTGGTCAGGGAGCCGATCTCGAATTGCGTCTCCGGCGTGAAGGGCCGGCGCGTGGTCGGGTCGGCGAAGCCGGCGCCGGCGCGCAGGAGGGTGTCCTCGCCGATGTCGAAGCGCACCGCGCCCGAGAACCCCGCGGCCTTGAGG
>CAZRKY010000198.1:0-6267 GCA_964600375.1 uncultured Caulobacteraceae bacterium
TGACCTCCACGATGGCCAGGCAGAAGTGCTGCTCGTGGTCGGGACACAGGCCGCAGTCCCACGGGCAGCCCGCCTCAGTCCTCGACTGAAACGAAAGGGGCCGGTCGCCGGGCTTGAGCCACTCCTTCTGGGATTTCCAGTAGGCGAGGTCGTCCGAGATCAGGGTCTTCTGGACGCCGTGGTCGCGGCATCGTTTCTGGTAGAAGACGTTGTTCCCCTCGACGAGGATCTTGGCCGGGACCAGCTCGAGGCAGGTCTCACACAGGCTCGTGGTCTGTCCGAAGAACAGGTACGGCGCGGCCTTGCGGATCGCGGCCGTCGCGGCTGAGGTCCCGTCCATAGAAGAGCACTCCGTACACGACCAGCGCCAGGCTGAGTCCGTGGAACAGATTGAACGGTCCGGCCAAGCTTGGATAGGGCTTGAGGAACTCCCAGCAGAAGCGCTGGGCGCCATAGACGATGCACAGGACATAGAATCCGCGCCGCATGGCCCAGGGCGCCCGCTTCGCCAGACCCCAGACGTAGGCGGCCAGGAACAGCAACATCGCGCCGCTCTCGTAGAGCTGCACCGGGTGGCGACCGATCCCGTCTCCCAGCTCCACCGCCCACGGCAGTCCGGTGGGCGTGCCGTAGGTCCGGTCCGGCAGGCCCGAGAGCAGGCAACCGATCCGCCCGACGACCACGCCGGCGGCGAACGACCCGGCGAAGGCCGCCCCGGTCGAGCCCTCGATGCCGCGCAGGCGCTTGTAGATCTCCACGCCCACGATGGCGCCGACCAAGGCGCCCGCGATCGAGTGGGACAGGGCCGGATGGGCGTCCTGCAGCGTGTTCAGCGATCCCGCCAGCCAGGCGCCCGCGACCGCCCCCAACGCCACCGCCACGAACCAGCCGGACCCCACCGTCGACGCCGTCCAGGTCACGGCGCCCCTGAGCCGCCAGCGATACAGCGCCCAGCCGACCAGCGCGCCGACGGCCCAGGCCAGCAGGTCGAAGGCCATGTGAAACGCGGGATTCGTCGGGATGTGGACCATCCCGTGAAGTTAGGCGTGCTTCGTGGTCCCAGGCGAGTCCCCGGGCCCTCGGGGCCTACCGGAGGGCCGCCACCCAGGCCTCCAGCGCCGAAGTGTCGGCGATGTCGCCCTCGAAGGCGCGCGTCGGGGCAAAGGGCCCGATCTGGCGCGGCGCGGCCATCGCGACCTTCTGAAGCGTCGAGGCATAGCTGATGCCGCTCGGCAGCAGCGTCTCGCGCACCTCCATGTACCGGGTCGCCGCGTCGGTGGCGTCGCCCACGTGGAGCGCGCCCAGCTGACGGAATTGTTGCACCACCAGGAGGCACGAGGAGAAGCAGCTGGCGTCGGTGAGCACGACCATCCGGCCGGTCCGCAGCGAACCCCGACCGTCGGCGGGGGGCGGCTCGGGGCCGTCCACGCCGGGGCAGGCGCGGACAGGCACGTCGAAGGGTTTGCCCGCGCGGATCGCGCCTTCGATTCCCCGTTCTGCATCCTCGATGAAGCGACGCGCCTCCGGGTCGAGGTTGACCCCGGCTTCTCGCTTGAAGGTGCGCAAGCCTTCCAGATTGCCGGGCGTCGCGCGCCACGAGGCCGCACAATCGGCGCTGGCCGTTCCGCGCTGCACCCCGCGCACATACCGGTCGCCCATCAGGGCCCGGGCGATCTCGTCGCCGTATGAGGACGCCCCCCCGCCGTTGCCGCGCATGTCCAGCACCACCATCGGCGCCGCGCGCAGGTCGGCGGCCTGGGCCGTCACGGCGTCGACCACGGCGCGGGCCCGGTCGTCGAGGCTTTCGAGCGCGATCCAGTAACCGCCCGTGAACCGGCGCACGCCAAACCCGGCGGCCCCTATGTTGATGGCCTTGGTGACGTGGGGTGTCAGGCTGACCGGACCGATCCGGCTCCAGTTCAGGGTCACGCTCTGGCGCGCCCCGCCGCTCTCGAATTCGCAGGCTTTTGGGCGGGTCAGGAACGGATTGCCGTCATCGATCAGCAGATAGGGCGCATTCTGGACCCGCTGTGCTTCGACGGACCAGACGGCGCGGAAAGTCCCGATCCGCTCCTGGCCCAGGTCATCGGCGGACCGCCCGTCGCAGCCGATCAGCCGCGCGCCCAAGAGCGACGGTTGGGTCCCTCGGGAATCTTCCGCCACCCACCAGCCGCCACCCCGTCGGGCTATGGACAGGCCGGTCCAGAAGTAGGTCGCGGGCCGCACCGCCTGACGCGACCAGATGTGCTTGTCGCCGAGCGACACGGCGAAGGCGTTGAGCGTCGCGGCGTAGCCCGCGTAGCTGTCCACCCGCGCGGCCCTGGCCCGGCCCTCAGTGATGGCGCGCTCAAGGGCGGCGCGGAAGGCGTCGTCTCCGACCTCGGCCACGGCCGCCGGATGGTTGTCGCGGACCAGGGCGTAGGCCGCCTCAAGGTCGCCTTCGGTCAGCGCGCGCCAGTGGGCGGCGGCCTGCGGCTGCGCGGGCTGGATCTGGGCGGCGGCCGGCGCGGCGAGGGCGGCGGCGCAGAGGGCGAGGACAAGCGGCGTGCGGACCATGGGCGTCTCCCAAGCTTGGCCGCGGAATAATCCGCGATCTGGTCTCCCGTCACCTTAGGAATGAGTCATGAAGTCCGATGTGACGGTAATTTCGACGGCGCTGGTGCAAGGGGTGGGGTGGTGCGAGCGTTGACAGCGTCCGCCGGATCAACCGACCATTTCTGGTCGGCTGTCCCGACGCAGTGGCGGTCTCGGGCGCCCCGCGCTCGCCCCGCCTTCCAGCCCGGGTTTCGGGACCGGTCTCCCTGTTTTCGGTAACAGGGAGGAACAGGGAGAAAACAGGGAGAAAACAGGGAAGCGCAGCCGGCTTCGAGACGGCTGTCTCACCATCCCTGTTTGGCAGCCTATATTGAGAGCCCCATGGACGACTCGCTCCCGAAATCGACGCTGACCGGCGCGGACCTGATCCGCGACCAGGCCAGGCGTGCGCCGACGGGGCCGGGCGTCTACCGCATGGACGGGGCGGACGGCGAGACGCTCTATGTCGGCAAGGCGCGCGACATCCGCAAGCGCATCACCCAGTACGCCCAGGGCCGTTTCCACACCCAGCGCATCGCCATGATGGTGGGGCTGACCCGGTCGATGGAGTTCGTGTCCACGGAGACCGAGACCCAGGCGCTGCTTCTGGAATGCAACCTGATCAAGTCGCTGAAGCCGCGCTACAACGTGCTGCTGCGCGACGACAAGTCCTTCGCCGAGATCGTCATTCGCCGCGACCACGCCGCGCCCCAGCTGCGCAAGCACCGCGGCGCGCGCACCATTAAGGGCGACTATTTCGGCCCCTTCGCCTCGACCTGGGCTGTGAACCGCACGCTCAACACCTTGCAGAAGGCGTTCCTGCTGCGCTCCTGTTCAGACAGCGTCTACGACAGCCGCACGCGGCCGTGCATGTTGCACCAGATCAAGCGCTGTTCGGCGCCCTGCGTCGGGCTGGTGGAGCCAGCCGCCTACATGGACCTCGTCGCCGAGGCCGAAGCGTTCCTGACCGGCAAGAGCCGCGCCGTTGTCGAGCGCTTGTCGAAGGACATGCAGGCGGCGTCCGACGAGCTCGATTTCGAACGCGCCGCCCGCTACCGCGACCGCATCCGGGCGCTTTCGGCCCTGTCGATGGAGCAGACCATCAACCCCAAGTCGGTGGACGAGGCGGATGTCTTCGCGCTGCACGCCGACGGCGGCCAGGCCTGCGTCCAGGTGTTCTTCTTCCGCGCCGGCCAGAACTGGGGCAACCGCGCCTACTTCCCGCGCGTCGACAAGTCCGACGAGGACTCCGACATCATGGAATCGTTCCTGGGTCAGTTCTATCAGGACCGTCCCGTCCCCCGGCTGGTCCTGGTCAGCCACGCCCCGTCGGAGCTCCGGCTGCTGGAAGAGGCCCTGGGGCTGAAGGCCGATCGCAAGGTCGAGATTCTCAAGCCCCAGCGGGGTGAGAAGCGCGACCTCGTCCACCACGCGCTGACCAATGCGCGCGAGGCGCTGGGCCGCCGCATGGCCGAGAGCTCGGCGGTGGGCAAGCTGCTGGACGGCGTGGCTGAGGCCTTCGGCCTGGACGGTCCGCCCGAGCGGATCGAGGTCTACGACAACAGCCATGTCCAGGGGACGAATGCGGTGGGCGGCATGATCGTGGCCGGGCCGGACGGCTTCCAGAAGAACCAGTATCGCAAGTTCAACATCCGCTCCGAAGAGCTCGAACCGGGGGACGACTACGGCATGATGAAGGAGGTGCTGGGCCGCCGCTTCTCGCGCCTGGTCAAGGAAGAGGAGGCGGGCGAGAATCCCGTGCGCCCCGACCTCGTGCTGATCGACGGCGGACAGGGGCAGCTGGGCGTGGTGCAGGCGGTGATGGCCGAGCTGGGCGTCGACGATATCCCGGTCGTCGGCATCGCCAAGGGACCGGACCGGGACGCCGGCCTGGAACGCTTCATCGTGCCGGGCAAGCCGCCCTTCATGCTCGAGAAGAAGAGCCCGGTCCTCTACTACCTCCAGCGCCTGCGCGACGAGGCCCACCGCTTCGCCATCGGCAGCCACCGCACGCGCCGCTCCATGGACATCAAGAAGAGCCCACTCGACGAGATCGAAGGCATCGGGCCGCGCCGCAAGCAGGCCCTGCTGCAGGCCTTCGGCTCGGCCCGCGGCGTGGGCCGCGCCTCAGTCGCAGACCTCGCCAAGGTCGAGGGCGTCAACGACGCGATGGCGCAACGGATCTACGCCTTCTTCAGGCCCGTGCGGTGACCTCGCGCGCAGAGGCCGCGACAAAGCCGGGTCCTGGGCATTACAACAGGTCACGCGCCAAGGGATTCGCCACATGACCGCCGTCAATCCGCTGCCCAACATCCTGACCTGGATCCGCCTCGTCGCGGGGCTGGTCATGTTCACCCTGCTGGCCGGAGCCGCCGGGGGGATCCCCTTCCTGTCCGACCAGCTGGTGGTCGACAGTCAGTTCGACATGATCCGCTGGGCCTTCTTCGCCTTCGTAATCGGCGCGGTCACCGACTTCCTCGACGGGTTCCTGGCCCGTAAGCTCCACGCCGAGACGGCCTGGGGCGCGACCCTGGATCCGATCGCCGACAAAATCCTGGTCTGCGGCACCATCCTGGGCCTCTTCGCCCTGCGCCCCCTGCCGGAAGTCGCAGTGCCCGCCGCGGTGATCCTGTTCCGCGAATTCGCCGTGTCGGCGCTTCGCGAGTCCGCCGCTTCCCGCGGCCATGCGCTGAAGGTCACGTGGCTCGCCAAGTGGAAGACCACGCTGCAACTCGTCGGCCTGGGCCTGCTGTTGCTGGTCGAGGCCTGGGCGGCGCTCGGCCTCGAGGTCGATCCCAACACCATCACCCCCACCCGCCAGGCGGCGGTGGTGCTGATCTGGGTGGCCGCGGCCGTGACCCTGTGGACCGGCTGGGACTACGTCCGCGCCGCCCGCCGGGCCATCCCGCACGAGAACTGACGCCGATGTAAGTTGTCGCCATGGCGCGGGACTGTGTCCTGGCGGAATTGAATGCGCCCGGGCTTACTGGGAATTAACTTGGACTGGGCGGGGCCTGACGCCACTAAGCTGGGCTCGGGGGCCGGATTGCCATGTCACTTGCACTGTCGACGCTGATCTACGAATGGCGCCGCTACATGGCGGCGATCGTGGCGCTCGCGTTCGCGGGTCTGCTGGTCCTGGCTTTCGTCGGCCTCTTCATGGGCATCGGCAAGGCCTTCACCGCCACCATCGACCGCTCGCCGGCCCAGATCATGATCCTGGGACCAAAGGCCGAGGCGCTGTTCAACGGCGGCGCCGGCGTTCCGCGCCGCATCATGCCGCAGATCTACATGCACCCCGAAGTGCTTGAGGTCTCCAACCTCGATGGCAACGGCGCCCTTTGGATGAACCGCCCGGGCAAGGGTGAGAAGGTCAAGCGCGAGTTCGTCCAGACCATGGTGGTCGACCCGGATATCGGCGCCGTGACCCTGCCGGTCGATTTCGACGAACAAACCCGTATTGCGCTCAGTGAACCCTACGCCGTGGCCATGGACGCCACATCTCTGGGCCGACTGGGGGTCAAGCTCGGGGACAAGGCGTCGCTGAACGGCCAGACCGTGAAGGTGAAGGCCGTCATCACCGGCTACCCGAACATGATGCAGCCGATGGTCATCCTGTCACGCCAGACCGCCAAGATCATCGGCCTGACCGACGAAGGTCCGCGCGTCGGCCCGTTGATGGTCAAGATCCGC
>CAZRKY010000199.1:0-6214 GCA_964600375.1 uncultured Caulobacteraceae bacterium
GTCGAGCTGGTGGGCGGCAAGTTCACCCGCGTGTCGCCGGCGGACCTGATCAACGACTGCTGACGGTGGACATGGGCGCTCTGCGCCTGTAATCCGCGCCCCCCAGTAATTGGCCCACCGCCAGCCCCCTTCGCGAGCGCGTCCGATCCGCGCCCAAGGCAGGAAAGAAGACGCCCATGGCCAAGCACGGCCGCTACGACAAGAAGAACCAGACCATCGGCCCCAGTCAGCGCCAGCTGCGCGCGGGCGAGTTGATCCGCCACGCCCTCGTCGAGGTGCTGCGCGAGCGCGAGATCAATGACGAGGCCCTGATCGGCGTCTCGGTGACCCTGACCCAGGTGCGCATGTCGCCCGACCTGCGGCACGCCATCTGTTTCGTCGAGCCCCTGGGCGCCGGCGTCGGACCCAATGCGCGCATGGCCGCCGCCGAGGTGAAGGTGATCGTCAAGGCGCTGAACAAGCACGCCAAGTTCCTGCGCGGGGTGCTGGGCCGCCAGATCGACATGAAGTTCACGCCGGACCTCAAGTTCGTCCACGACGACAGCTTTGACGCGGCGTCCAAGATGAACGCCCTGTTCGAGAATCCGCGCGTCAAACAGGACCTCGATTACGAGGAAGAAGAGCCTGACGAACTCGGCGTGCTTTCGACCGACACGCCCACGCCTCCCCGGGAGGGGGGCGACGCCTAGTGGGCCGGCGCAAGAAGGGCGATCCGGTCTCGGGCTGGATCTGCCTCGACAAGCCCCTCGAGATGGGCTCGACCGAGGCGGTCTCGAAGATCCGCTGGATGTTCAACGCCCAGAAGGCCGGTCACGCGGGCACGCTGGATCCGCTGGCCACCGGCGTCCTGCCCATCGCGCTCGGCGAGGCGACCAAGACCGTCTCCCAGATGATGGACGCCGAGAAGGTCTATCGCTTCCTGATCGCCTGGGGCTCGTCGACCACGACGCTCGACCGCGAGGGCGAGGTGACGGCGACGTCAGACGTGCGTCCGACGCCGGAGGCTGTAGCGGCCGTGCTGCCGCGCTTTGTCGGCGAGATCTCGCAGGTTCCGCCCAATTTCTCGGCCATCAAGGTCGACGGCCAGCGCGCCTATGACCTGGCCCGCGACGGGGTGGAATTCGAACTGCCGACCCGGACTGTGGTGGTGCACGAGGCCGCCGTCTCCGACGTTCCGGACGCCGACCACGTCGAGATCGAGATCCGCTGCGGCAAGGGCACCTATGTCCGCTCGCTGGTGCGCGACATCGCCGCCGCCCTCGGCGCCGAGGGCCACGTGGCCATGCTGCGCCGCCTGCGGGTGGGGCCGTTCAGCGCCAAAGAGTCGATAACACTGGATAATCTGGCCGATCTGGTGCATAGGGCCGCCCTGTCGGAGGCATTGCTTCCGGTCGAGACCGCCCTGGACGACATCCCGGTGCTGGCCGTGACCGACGAAGACGCTTTCCGGCTAAGGCAGGGCCGACCACTCGTTCTGCTTCCCAGACAGGTCGAATTGCTCAAACCGCGCATAGGCGCGTCGCGGGCGGTTTCGGCGATGACGGGCGGCAAACTGGTGGCGCTTTGCGAGCTACGGGCGGGACAGTTGTCCCCAACCCGCGTTTTTCACCTCTGATCGGAAAGATCACACGATGTCGATTACGGTTGAACGCAAGGCTGAGCTGATCAGCGAACACAAGCGCACCCCCAACGATACGGGCGGCGCCGAGGTCCAGGTCTCGATCCTGTCTGAACGGATCGCCAACCTGACCGAGCACTTCAAGACCCACAAGAAGGACAACCACTCGCGTCGTGGCCTTCTGAAGATGGTGTCGCAGCGCCGCCGCCTGCTGAACCACCTCAAGAACACCGATCAAAGCCGCTACGCCGCGATCATCGAGAAGCTGGGCCTGCGCCGCTAAGGCAGGGTCTGGACGGAAACGGGCCCTTCACGGGGCCCGTTCGCATATTCGCCATGGTCTTCGGATCAAAGGCGGAAGTGAAACGACCGCGCCGCATCGAGGCGCACACCGCGAGGGCTCACCGCAGTCCTCATATCTGACCAGGACATGGGTTCTGGTCGTCAGGACGCACGACAAGCCGAGCCAGACTCCGCTAGCCCCGACCGTCCGCCCCCGCGAGGAATCCGCCCGCGGGACTAGAAAGAAGCAAAATGTTCGACATCAAACGCAAGACCATCGAGTGGGGCGGCCGCGAGCTGACCCTGGAGACCGGCCGCATCGCCCGTCAGGCCGACGGCGCCGTCCTGGCCACCTACGGCGACACGGTCGTCCTGGCCACGGCGGTCTTCGCCAAGGCCCCCAAGCCCGGCCTGGATTTCTTCCCGCTCACCGTCAACTACCAGGAGAAGACCTTCGCCGCCGGCAAGATCCCGGGCGGCTACTTCAAGCGTGAAGGCCGTCCGACCGAGAAGGAAACCCTGGTTTCCCGCCTCATCGACCGCCCGATCCGCCCGCTGTTCGTCAAGGGCTTCAAGCACGAGACCCAGGTGGTCGTGACCGTGCTGCAGCACGACATGGAGAACGATCCCGACATCGTCGCCATGGTCGCCGCCTCGGCCGCCCTGGTGCTGTCCGGCGCCCCCTTCATGGGCCCGATCGCCGCCGCCCGCGTCGGCCTGATCGAGGGTGAATACGTCCTCAATCCGACCATTGATCAGCTGACCGAAAGCCAGCTGGACCTGGTCGTCGCCGGCACCGAAGACGCGCTGATGATGGTCGAGTCCGAGGCCAAGGAGCTGGATGAGAAGACCATGCTCGGCGCCCTGATGTTCGCCCACCGCGGCATGCAGCCGGTCATCGAGGCCATCATCGAGCTGGCCGAACACGCCGCCAAGGACGCCTTCGACTTCCAGCCCGACTCCGTCGCCGACATCGTCAAGGCGATCGACAAGCTGGTCGGCAAGGACCTGCGCAAGGCCTATGGCGAAACGGTCAAGCAGACCCGCCGCGACGGCATCGCCGCCGCCAAGGAAGCCGCCGCCGCCAAGCTGGTGAAGTCCGACGACAACCCCGAGGGCTACGACTCCTCGAAGTTCTCGGCCGCCTTCAAGGAAGCCGAAGCCCACATCCTGCGCCGCGACATCATCGAACGCGGCCGCCGCGTCGACGGTCGCGCCGTCGACAAGGTCCGCAACATCGTCTCGGAAGTCGGCATCCTGCCCCGTACGCACGGCTCGGCCCTGTTCACCCGCGGTGAAACCCAGGCCCTGGTCGTCGCCACCCTGGGCACCGGCGAGGACGAACAGTGGGTCGACGCGCTGGCCGGCACGTACAAGGAGAAGTTCCTCCTGCACTACAACTTCCCCCCCTACTCGGTCGGGGAGACCGGTCGTATGGGCGGCGCGGGCCGTCGTGAAATCGGCCACGGCAAGCTGGCCTGGCGCGCCCTGCGCCCGATGCTGCCGTCGGCGGAAGACTTCCCCTACACCATTCGCCTGGTCTCCGAGATCACCGAGTCCAACGGCTCGTCCTCGATGGCCACGGTCTGTGGTTCGTCACTGGCGATGATGGACGCGGGCGTTCCGCTCAAGTCCCCCGTGGCCGGCATCGCCATGGGCCTGATCCTCGAACCCTCGGGCGAGTTCGCGGTGCTGTCCGACATCCTCGGCGACGAGGATCACCTCGGCGACATGGACTTCAAGGTCGCCGGCACCGAGAACGGCATCACCTCGCTGCAGATGGACATCAAGGTCGCGGGCATCAACGAGGAGATCATGACCAAGGCGCTGAACCAGGCCCACGCCGGTCGGCTCCACATCCTCGGTGAAATGAACAAGGCGATGAACGCGCCCCGCGCGGAACTCGGCGAGTTCGCCCCCAAGATCGAGACCATCAAGATCCCGACTGACAAGATCCGCGAAGTCATCGGCACCGGCGGCAAGGTCATCCGCGAGATCGTGGAAAAGACCGGCGCCAAGATCGACATCGGGGACGACGGCACCATCAAGGTGGCCGCTTCGGACCAGGAGAAGATCAACGCCGCGCTCGAGTGGATCAAGTCGATCGCGTCCGAGCCGGAAGTCGGCACCATCTACACCGGCAAGGTCGTGAAGACCGTCGACTTCGGCGCCTTCGTGAACTTCTTCGGCGCCAAGGACGGCCTCGTCCACATCAGCCAGCTGGCCCCGCACAAGGTGGCCCAGACCACCGACGTGGTGAAGGAAGGCGATGTCGTGAAGGTCAAGTTCCTGGGCTTCGACGATCGCGGCAAGACCAAGCTGTCGATGAAGGTCGTCGACCAGGAAACCGGTGAGGACCTGACCGACAAGATCAACGCCGAGCGCGCCGCCCGCGGCGAAGGCCCGGAAGAAGATCGCGCGCCCCGTGAACGCAGCGAAGGCGGCGATCGCGGCGGTCGTGACCGTGATCGCGGCCGCTCGCGCGGCCCGCGCCGCGAGCGCGAGCCGGCGGAGTAATCCGACGCCTCACGGCTTCGACGAAATGAGAGGGCGGCTCCGGAGACGGGGCCGCCCTTTTCTATTCTCCCGGCGCTTGAAATCCTCGCCCTTCGACAGGCTCAGGATGAGGATTTTGGGAACCGCGCATCTTCACGAGCGTCGCGGCAGTTGACGCGGAGGCGTCCGACGCGACGTTGGTTGAGGGCTCCACATCCCATTCGCCCTCATCCTGAGCCTGTCGAAGGACGAGGGCGTGGCGCCGCGCTATGATCACGGCATGACCACCCGCCCCCTCACCGACGGCGAGACCGCGTTAGCCCGCGAGATGTTCGGCGATGCGCTGGACTGCGCGCCGGTGCGGCTGTGGGCCCAGCCCTTCGGGTTTCGGCGCATCTTCGTGGCCGGGCGATGGTTCGGGCGCGACTGGATTGTCTGGCCGAGGGCGCAGCTTCTGGAGGACTATGCGGCGCCAGGCGTGCCGGTGGCCCAGGCCGCGACCCTGATCCACGAACTCGTGCATGTCTGGCAGGCGCAACAGGGCGTAAACCTGGCCATCGCCAAGCTGAAGGCGGGCGACAGCCTGGACAGCTACAGCTACGAAATCACGCCCGCCACGCGCTGGGCCGACCTGAACATCGAGCAGCAGGCGCGCGCGGTGGAGGACGAGTTCCGCCGCCGCCGCAATGGCCAGGTGGCCATGCTGGCGGACGCGAGCGCCGGCTACCGCCGGATCTGCCCGTTCGGTGGTTAGTCTCTCCTCCCCCAGAATGGGTGAGGAGGAATCAGCGCCGGCGCCCACCGCCGCGACGGAATACGGGGCGACGCCCTAGACGCTGCGGCTGCGCCAGAAGCCCACAAGGCGACGGGTTTCTTCCAGAACGGGTTCGGCGGCCAGGCGGGCGCGCTCGGCCCCCTTGGCCAGGATGCGATCGGTTTCGGCCGGATCGGCGATGTATCGGCGCATGGCGTCGCTGATGGGGGCCAGCGTCGCCACCGCGGCCTCGGCCAAGGCTGGCTTGAAGGCGCCGAAACCCTTGCCGCCGAACTCGGCCAGCACCTGGTCGCGGGTCTGGCCGGTCAGGGCGGCATAGATGCCGACGAGATTGTCCGCCTCGGGACGGCCCGCCAGGCCCTCGGGGCTCTCGGGCAGGACCTCGGCGTCGGACTTGGCCTTGCGCACCTTGGTCGCGATGGTGTCGGCATCGTCGGTCAGGTTGATGCGCGACAGGTCCGACGGGTCGGACTTGGACATCTTGGCCGAGCCGTCGCGCAGGCTCATGACCCGCGCGCCCGGCCCCTGGATGAGCGGCTCGGGCAGGGGGAAGAAGCCGGGGGCCGAGAAGTCGTTGTTGAACTTCTGGGCGATGTCGCGGGTCAGTTCGAGATGCTGCTTCTGGTCCTCACCCACCGGCACCGCGGTGGCCTTGTAGACCAGGATGTCGGCGGCCTGGAGCACCGGGTAGGTGTAGAGCCCGATCGACGAGCGCTCCTTGTGCTTGCCTGACTTCTCCTTGAACTGGGTCATGCGGTCGAGCCAGCCGAGGCGCGCCACGCAGTTGAAGATCCAGGCCATCTCGGCGTGCGCGCGCACGGCCGACTGCGGGAAGATGGTGGCCACTTCAGGGTTCAGGCCGGACGCCAGATAGGCTGCGGCGATCTCGCGGGTCTGGGCGGCCAGCAGGGCCGGGTCCTGCCACACGGTGATGGCGTGCAGGTCGGCGACGAACAGGAAGGTCGGCTGCTGGTCCTGCAGGGCGACGAACTTCTTCAGGGCGCCCAGGTAGTTGCCCAGGTGCAGGGCCCCGGAGGGCTGCA
>CAZRKY010000200.1:0-6207 GCA_964600375.1 uncultured Caulobacteraceae bacterium
AGCAATTCTCATTGCCGCAGGGTTGGCCTGCGCCGTCGCGGCGCCGGCCGTGGCGCAGGACCAGCCGCTCAGTTCCAACGACCCGACCGCGGCCCTGCCGCCGCCGCCGCAGACCTCCGCGCCGCTGGACCTGAACCGGCCGGCGGCGACGGGCGACGCGGGATCGTCGGCGATCGCGGGCCTGAACCTGCAGGGCGCCCGCTTCCAGGGCGCCAAGGCGGTGGCGGAGGCCGCGCTGGCTCCGGCCTGGAGCCCCTATGTCAGGCGCGACGTCACCTACGCCGACCTGCGCGTGATCGCGCGCAAGGCCGAGGAGATCTATCGCCGCGCCGGCTATCCCTTCGTGGCCGTGGTGGTGCCGCCCCAGGAAATCGAGGGCGGCATCGTCAATTTCGTGGTGGTCGAGGGCCGCATCAGCGACCTGACCGTGGTCGGCGACGACCCCACCGCGCGCCGCCAGGCCACCGGGGCCTTCCAGCCGCTGCTGGACCGCGAACCCCTGTCGGGCGCTGAACTGCAGCGGTCCTACGAACTGGCGCGCACGGTGCCCGGCCTTTCGATGGCCGGGGCGCTGCGCCGGGGCTCCAAGCCCGGCGGCATGGACCTGGTGGTCCAGACCCGCCGGCGCGACTGGCGCGCCTACGCCAACGCGAACAACCTGTTCTCCGACCCGGTGGGGCCGTGGGGGGTGCTGGTGGGCGCCGACTTCTTCGGCGCCTCGATGTACGGCGACCAGACCTCGTTCCAGGCCTACACCACCTTCGAGACCGACGAGCAGCAGGTGCTGAGGTTCAGCCACTCGCGGCGGATCAACGCCCAGGGGACGACGGTGAACCTGTCCTACCTGTGGGCCCAGGCCACGCCCCAGGGCGCGGTGGCGCCGCTGGACCTGGCCACCGACGTGAACGCGGCGCGCATCGAGGTGGCGCACCCGCTGGTGCTGCGTCCCAGCCTTAGCGTCTGGGCCACGGCGGGCTTCGACTATTCCGACCAGATGACCGACGTCTTCACCTCGATCCCGATCACCGAGGACAAGACCCGGATCGCGTCCCTGCAGGTCTCCGGCCAGTGGCGGCCGACCGACGACCGCACCGTGCACTTCGCCGCCGAGGTCCGCCGCGGCCTGGATGTGCTGGACGCCAGCGAGCGCGGCCAGCCCCTGGCCTCGCGGCCGGAGGGCAACCCCGAGGCTCTGGTCATCCGCGCCAGCCTCGACGGCGAGATGGAGATTTCCGATCGCTGGCGCGTCTTCGCCCGCTTCGAGGGCCAGTCCAGCGAGGATCCCTTGCTGGCGCCCGAGGAATACAGCGTCGGCAACCTGTCGATCGGCCGCGGCTACGACCCCGGCTCGGCGCTGGGGGATTCGGCCGCCGGGGTGACGGTGGAAGCCCGCTGGGGGCCCTATCCCATCGTCAACGGCCGCTTCCGCTACGCGCCTTTCGTCTTCTACGACGGTGTCCGCTACTGGAACGAGGACACCTTCGGCGTCCGCGCCCGGACGGTTGCCTCCGCGGGGGTGGGCGTGCGTCTGGACATGCCCGGCCATGGCCGCCTGGACCTGACCTGGGCCAAGCCGCTGAACGAGCCGCTGGGCATCGGCGAGAAGACGCCGGGCAGCCGGCTGCTGATCAATTTCACCGCCACATGGGATGATTTGGCCGAGGGCCTTTACCGGCAAGCTCGGCGGGGGATCGGACGATGAGCAAGAGCTTCAAACCCAAGGCCGCCGCCGTCCTGCGCCGGCGCGTCCTCACCGGGGCTTCGGCCGCGGCGCTTGGCTGGGCGGTATCGACCGCGGCCCTGGCGTTGCCGGGAACCCCGACGATCTTCGATTCCTCCGGCGGCGTAGGGGTGGCGGCGACCTTCACCCCCGGCACGGGGACGCTGACCATCGACCAGAACCACGAGCGCGTGGTCATCGACTGGACCAGCTTCGATATCGCCGCGGGCGAATCCGTCAGCTTCGTCCAGGACCAGGCCAACTGGATCGCCTTCAACCGGGTGGACGCCAGCACCTTCACCACCATCGACGGATCGATCACCGGGCTGGGCTCGGTGTGGATTTTCTCGCCGGCGGGGATGCTGATCGGCTCCAACGCCAGCATCAACGTAGGCTCGTTCGTCGCGGGGCTCGGCATCTTCGACAACTTCCAGGCCACCGAAGCCATGGGCCTGTCCGATCCCGGGGTCTTCATCGGCTTCAACCCGCCGATCGCCAACAGCAACACCCTGACGATCGACGCCGGAGCCAGCATCACCGGCACGGACTTCATCATCCTGCAGGGCGCCCAGATCGACACGGCCGGCGACCTGGTCAGTTCCGGCGGCGTGGCGTTCATCAACTCGGAGGCGGCGGGCATCGACTTCAACGCCGCCTCGCCCAGCGGCATCGCCCTGACGAACGTCTATGCCTCGTGGGACCCCGCGGGCCGCGGCACGCCCTTCCTGAACCACTCCGGTACGACGACCGCCGCCTGGGTGGACCTGCAGTTCGGCCAGATGTTCGACGCCAACTACGAGGAGATCATCAACCTCGACGGCGTCATCACGGCCACGGGACCGGGTTCGGGACTCCTGAACCGTCCGGCCAACACGGCCATCTTCGTCGGCGGCATCAACAGCGTCACCGGCCTGTCCGGAGGCCGCTCGGTCCTGCTGAACGTCCTGGGCGAGATCAATGCGACCAACGGAGAGGTCAATCTCCAGGCCACGGACGTCTTCTTCGTCGACGGCTCGACCGTGGACGTGGGCGCGGCCTTCAAGACGTTCACCTACGGCGATATCACCGTCCAGGGCGACATCACGGCTACGGGCCAGATCATCATCCACAGCCAGGCCGAAAACGCCGACATCCTGATCGAGAGCACCGCCGCGATCGAGGCGACCGCCGCCAACATCGATATCTCGGGCAACCGCGATAACGCCACGGTCAGCGTGTTCGGCGAGCTCACGGCTTCCAACAACGTCAACGTCCGCTCCAAGGGCGACGTCTACATCGGCGCCACGGCGGTCCTGACGGGGAATTCCGACGACAGCGTCGGACCGCTCAACTTCGGCGTCACCCTGCAGTCGGGCCTCGGCTTCGATTTCAACACCCAGACCATGACCTCGATCGGCGCCGGCGACGTCACGGTCGCCAGCGGCGCCGTCATTGACGGCAGCGCGGTCAACCACCCCGCGCGCGTGTTCATGGGCGCCAACAACGGCGACGTGAACATGGCGGGCAGCGTCACCGGCTCGCGCGTCACCCTGCTGGCCAGCAACGACATCGTGGTCAGCGGCGACATCACCGCGTCCGAGGCCGTTCAGATCCTCGCGTTCAACCAGGCGACGCCGGGCATCGGCGGGGACATCACGATCAGCGGCGAGGTCGTCGCCGACGACCTGGTCACCCTGTGGGCGCGCTACACCGGTGACGTCACGGTCGAGTCCGGGGCGATCGTGGTCTCGGACGCGGACGGAACACCGACCACGAACATCTTCGGCCAGGTGGGCGACGACCTGGTGTACGTCACCGCCGACGGATTTATCACGATTGAGGACAACGCCCTGATCGCGGGGGGCTACGCGGGGACCTCCGTCGTCGTCCTTCAGTCCTACGGCGATGACGACGCCTTCAATGAAATCGCCAGCATCGAGGTCTCGGGCGAGATCATCTCCAGTGGCGGCGAAATTTACTCTGAATACGGATCGGTCCGCCTGAACGACGGCGCCGACGTGACCGCGACGTCGGCCATCTTCTCCATTTCGGGCGGGACCTTCGTGGTCATCGAGGCCGGGGCCGTGGTGCACGGGGCGGGCGAGGTCGACATGGGCTTCCCGCTGCTCGACGTGGAAGGCGAAGGCGGCATCGCCATTCTGGGCAGCGATGTGGCGATCGCCGGCGAAATCTATGCCGACAACATCATCATCGGCGTCCGCGATCTCGACCCTGAAAATGTCGCCTATCTGGGCGGCGTGGACGATGCGATCACCTTCGCCGGCTATGACCTGGGCGATGATTTCCGCCTGTCCCAGGAGGAGGTCGACCACCTGCACACGCCAACGCTGATCGTCGCCAGCGGCGCGGACGGCATCGACGTGGCGGTGAACGGCAACAACGACCTGATCGTCGAGGACCTTACCCTGGCCAGCAGCGTCACGACCCTGGCGCTGGGAACCGGTCAGGACGGCGCGATCATCTTCACCGGCGATCTGACCCCCGGCAACAGCAGCACGGATCTGTGGGTGGGCTTCGCAAGCACCTCCGGCCTCACGCTCGAGGACCGCACCTTCATCCCGGGCACGATCGCGATCCTGGGCAGCATCGGCTCGGAGGCTGATCCGTTCGAGCTGGTGAACCTGCACGCCTCCGGCGACATCCTGATGGGCTCGGAGGAGTTCCTCACGGAAGCCGCGGAGGATCCGGAATTCGACGCCCTGCGGCCCAACGACCTCGACGTCGAATACGGCCACATCTTCATCGCCACCGAACAGCTTCAGCTGGCCGCGCTGGGCCGGATCATCCAGCAGAACACCGCCGAAAGCCCGACCGAGTTCTCCGGGATCATCTTCAAGGTCCCGGACGTCGGCTACGAGTTGATCTATGCGCCCGACGAGCTGGAGGGCTTCACGGTCGGCGGCAGCAACGCCTGGACGGTGAACTTCACGGCCGGCCCGACGAAGGTGCAGCTGTTCGGCGTGGCCCATACCGAAACCGCCTCGGTCACCGGCTTTGACGTGGCGGACCAGCCGAACCTGCTCGATCCCGACATCGAGGAGAACGACGCCTTCTCCATCAACAGCTGCCGATTTGGCAGCAACCTCTGCAATCCCAGCGGGACCAACGAGATCGACCCATTCGAGACCCCGACCGACATCGCCGTCGACGACATCGAACCGGCCGAGGAAGAGCTCACCGCCGAGGAAGAGGAAGCCGCCGAAGACCAGGCGGCGAGCGAGGACCAGGACTCCGAGCTGTTCCGCAGTCTCGTCGCGCCGGGCGCCGACCGGGCCTACGAGCAGGAGCGGATCGGCGAGCCGATCACCGGCTCGGGCAACGAGGACCTGTGGACCGGTCGGGGCGACGGAGTGCGGCCATGAGGCGACTGAACGCGATCCTGGCTTCGGCCTCGCTGCTGGCCTTGAGCCTGGCCGCCGCGGCGCCGGCGACGGCGGCCCGGGTGGCGCGCGACTTCGCCGCCGGGACCAACACCGAAACCCAGGCCTGCCGGGCGCTGGCTCGTTTCGACGGCCCCGCCAATGTGGGCGCGGTGGACCTCTACTGCGGCCCGTGGGAGCGCCCCTCGGGCTTTGTGGCCAGCTACCCGGTCGCCCAGGAAGCCCAGGCCCTGGCCCGGCTGCGGGCGGCATGCGAGGGCGCTGAGACGCCGGTCGCTGGCGGCGACTTCAGCCAGCTCAGCCAGATCGCCTGCACCCGCGAGGGAATCGAGGGACCCCGCCGCTTCGGCCTGATCGCCCGGCGCGGCAATGAGATCGTCGTCGGCACGGCCTACCCCTCCGACTGGGGTCCGATGGTGGCCGCCGCGCGCGTGCTGACCGGCGCGGCCAGGCCCGAGGCCGCCGCGCCCGCCGCCGGCGACAGCCCCGGCATGGACGCCTGCGCGCCGCCTACCCGCAGGGCGCGCCCGGCCAGGCGGCCGAGGCCAATTACGAACTGCTGCGCCGGCGCGCCTATGAGCAGAACGCGGTGTGGAGCTTCGGCGGGGCCGCGCGCGACTTCTCCGAACTGCTGCGCGCTCACGAGGCCGTCGCGCCGGACGACAACGAAGGCGCCGCCGAGATCCTGGCCGAGATCGGGGTCAACCTGTCGGGCGAGCGCCGCTTCGAGGAGGCGGCCGACGCTTTCGAGCGGGCCGAGGCCCGCGCCCAGGCCGCCAATGCGCGGCTGCTGCTGACCAAGATCACCAACTACCGCGCCGTCGACGCGCTGAACCAGGGCCGGCGCAAGCAGGCCATGGACCTGGCGCTGGCCGCCAACGCCCAGCGCGACGCCCTGCGGGACCTGCGCGCCGGCAACGGCGTACGCCTGACCGCCGAACAGGCCCGCCAGATCGAAGACGCCGCCGCGGCGTCCCGGCCCGGCCGAGGTCTCCTGATGTCCATGGGCGACCTGACCGACGCCGAGCGCACCGTGGTGTTGTCGGCCCAGTCCGACTATGTCGCCGCCGCCGCCGCCCTCGGCATGGGCAAGCGCGACCAGGACCT
>CAZRKY010000201.1:0-6140 GCA_964600375.1 uncultured Caulobacteraceae bacterium
GGACCGTCGCGGATTTTCGGCATCATTTCGCTGCTGGCCTGCATCGTGTCGGTCTTCATGTCGGTGTATCCGCTGACTCCGCCTTGCGGCGGCCTGAACTGCGGCGTCGACTTCAAGGGCGGTTCGGTCCTTGAGATGACCACTGCGCCAACGCCGATGGACCTGGGCGCCATCCGGGCGTCGCTCACCCGCCACGGGCTTTCGGATGTGCAGGTGCAGGCGCTGGGCGCCGAGGCCGTTCCCACCTCCGCCCTGCTGCGCTTCGACACGCCGCGCGGCGCGGACGCCAACGAGGCGGTCGCCAAGATTCAGTCTGATCTGCAGAGCGAATTCGCCGGCGCCCGGTTCAAGCCGCGCGAGATCGTCGGGCCCAAGGTGTCGGGCGAACTGTTCGGCAAGGGCATCATCGCCCTGCTCGCCGCCATCGGATTCATGATGATCTACATCTGGTTCCGGTTCGGCCTCACCTTCGGCATCGGGGCCGTCATCGCCCTGTTCCACGATGTGATCCTGACCTTCGGACTGTTCGCGGTGTTCAAGCTGGAGTTCACCATGACTTCGGTCGCGGCCATCCTGTCGATCATCGGCTACTCGATGAATGACACCGTCGTCGTGCTGGACCGCATTCGCGAGAACATGCGCAAGTTCAAGAAGATGCCCATGGGCGAACTGATCGACCTGTCGATCAACGAGACCCTGTCGCGCACGATCATCACGGGCGTCACCGGGATCATGGCCCTGAGCGCGTTGCTCGCCTTCGGCGGGCCGGCCATGCACACCTTCTCGATCGCCATGATCTTCGGCATCGCCGTCGGCACCTATTCATCGATCTACATCGCCGGCGCGTTCATGCAGTTCGTGACCCGCAACCGCGGCGAAGACGAGGTGACGCCGATCGACCTGACCAAGGGCACTTCGGTGCGGCCGTCGAAGGCCTAGATCCCGAACCATCCGCCCCGCCCCCGTCACTGATGGGGCGGGACTGTGGATGTCCCCAAAATCCCTGTGGTCGATAGGGCGGGCGAAAGCGCCTATGGTCATTGCGGGTGGTTGATTCCGCTTGAAGGAGAGGGCGCATGGCCGGACTGCTGCAGAACTTCCGAAACACCTTGATCGTGAGCACGCTGCTCGCGCTCGTGATGATCTATTCGTTTGGCCAGGCGTCGCCGGGCGGGCTCGATCTGGCCTTCTGGCAGGCGATCGCGCGCTGGGCGCATACCTTCTTCGGCATCCTTTGGATCGGCCTGCTCTACTACTTCAACTTCGTCCAGATCCGGAAAATGCCGGAGATTCCGGCCGAGCTGAAACCGGCAGTGTCCAAGTACATCGCGCCTGAGGCCCTGTTCTGGTTCCGCTGGGCGGCGCTGTTCACGGTGCTGGCCGGTCTGGTCGTGGCCTGGCTTAAGGGCGGGCATGCCTACACCGCCGAGATCCTCACCTTCGGCTTCGCGGGCGGCTACGATTCCAGCCAGGCCGGCTTGGTGCTCATGGGCGTCGGCGTTTGGCTGGCGATCATCATGTTCCTGAACGTCTGGCTGTTCATCTGGCCCAACCAGAAGATCGCCCTGGGCATCGTCGAGGCCGACGCGGACGCCAAGGCCAAGGCCGGCAAGATCGCCATGCTGTTCAGCCGCACAAATCTGCTGCTGTCGTTGCCCATGCTGACGGCCATGACCATGTACCAGACCCTCTTCGGCTGAACCCCGAACACAGGTTAGGAAGGGGCCCGCTCACCGGCGGGCCCTTTGCGTTTGAACCATGACCGACACCGATGACCTGGACGCCCAGGTGAAGGCAGCCGATCCGGACCGCTGGATGGCGACGCGTTTCATCACGGACGCCGAGGCCCGCGCCGACGTCGTGGCGCTCTATGCCTTCAACCACGCGCTGGCCCGCATCGCCGAGCAGGTCACCGAGCCGATGATGGGCCACATCCGCCTGGCCTGGTGGCGCGAGGCGATCGACGAGCTGTTCGCCGGCCAGGCGGCGAGGGCGCATCCCGGCGTGCTGGCCATGCAGGGGCCGATCGCGCGACGGGCCTTCGCGCAGGCCGACCTCGACGCCCTGATCGACGCGCGGGCCACCGATCTCGAACCTGAGACCCTAACCACCGAGACGGCGCTCTACGCTCACATCGACGCGACGGCGGGCAGGCTGGCGGCAGTGGCGGCCAAGCGACTGGATGGGGCCAGCCCGCCCGGGGCGGTCGTCGACGCCATGCGCGCCTGGGGTCTGGCGGGACTGGCGCGCAACGGACGGCTGCCGGCGCAATGGGGGCTGGATGAACTTGTCAGGCGCGTGGACAATTGCCTGACGGCGTCGCGGGTGTCGCTGAAGGCCCTCCCGGTCGCGGCCTTCCCGGCGGTAGCCTACGCAGCGTTCGCCAGGGACTATGCGCGCGGCCGCGATCCGGGACCGCTGGGCAAGCGCTTCAAGCTGTTCACTGCGTCCCTGACCGGCAGGGTCTAGGCTGGCTCGCGCTCGGCCGCCGCCTCGGCCAGCCACCCGTCCAGCACCTCAAGCGCGCGCACGCTCATCAGCCGCTTCTTGGCCCGACCGCGGTCCTTGGGCGGAAGCTTCCTGCCCTCGTGGTCGTGACGCGGCGCCTCCAGCGGCGGCAGCAGGCCGTAGTTGATGTTCATCGGCTGGAACTTGCCGCCTTCCAGGTGGCCGCCGGTGATGTGGTTCACCAGGGCGCCCAGCGCCGTGTCGATCGGCGGCGGCGCCAGTTGGCGCCCGAGCCGCTCGGCGGCGGCCAGCCGACCGGTGACCAGGCCCATGGCCGCGGACTCGACATAGCCCTCGACCCCGGTGACCTGGCCGGCGAAGCGCAGGCGCGGCATGGCCTTCAGGCGCAACTGGGCGTCCAGCAGCTTGGGTGAGTTCAGGAAGGTGTTGCGGTGCAGCCCGCCCAGGCGCGCGAACTGGGCCTCGCCCAGGCCCGGGATCGAGCGAAAAATGTCGGTCTGGGCCCCGTGCTTCAGCTTGGTCTGGAACCCGACCATATTGAACAGCGTCCCCAGCGCATTGTCCTGGCGCAGCTGGACAACAGCGTAGGCCTTCTCCGTCGGATTGTGCGCGTTGGTCAGGCCGATGGGCTTCATCGGGCCGTAGCGCAGGGTCTCGCGGCCGCGCTCGGCCATGACTTCGATGGGCAGGCAGGCTTCGAAATAGGGGACGTTCTCCCAATCCTTGAACTCCGCCTTGGGGCCGTCCAGCAGGGCCTGGATGAAGGCCTCGTACTGTTCGCGGGTCATGGGGCAGTTGATGTACGCCGCCTTGTCGCCGGAGGGGCCCTCCTTGTCGTAGCGCGACTGGCGCCAGGCGATCGACATGTCGATCGAGTCCGCGTGCACGATCGGCGCGATGGCGTCGAAGAAAGAGAGGCTCTCCTCGCCGGTGAGCTCAAGAATGGCGTCAGCCAGGGCCGGCGAAGTGAGGGGGCCGGTTGCGACGATGACGCTGTCCCAGTCGCCAGGGGGCAGGCCCTCGACCTCGCCGCGTTCGATGTGGATCAGCGGGTGGGCTTCCAGCTTCGCCGTCACCGACGCGGAAAAGCCGTCGCGGTCGACCGCAAGGGCGCCCCCGGCGGGAACCTGATGAGCGTCTCCGCTGGCCATGATGATCGAATTGCACCGCCTCATCTCGGCGTGCAGCAGGCCCACGGCGTTATACTCCCAGTCGTCGGAACGGAACGAGTTGGAGCAGACCAGCTCGGCCAGGCCATCGGTCTGGTGGGCGGCCGTGCCACGCACCGGCCGCATTTCGTGCAGGATGACGGGCACGCCGGCCTGGGCGATCTGCCAGGCCGCCTCCGATCCGGCGAGGCCGCCGCCAATGACGTGGACGGGATCTGGTTTCATCGCCGGACTGATACGCGGCTGCGACCTGCGGCGGAAGGGGAGGGGGCGGCTCCCTTGGCAAAGATTACCGCGAATTACATGGCTTGGGACGCGTCAGGGTTTACGGTGAGGCCGTTAGAACGGTCACAATTCCCGGCTAGGTAGTCGGTCGGAAAAGCGTGGCTAAACAACAACAATTCCCACCTTGGCCTTTGCCGGTCTAGGATGGTTAATGGGCGCACGGGGGTGAGGCCATGGCTAGTTTTTCCATCGGTGAGGCGTATGGCGCGGGCTTCGGCCTTGTAGCCCGCAAACCGTTGCAGGTCCTCACTTGGGGGATCGTCAGCTCGGCGCTGAAGCTGCTGCCGGTGCTGCTCATGCTCTGGCTGGTTGGCCCCGACATGATCAAGGCGTGGGGCGAGTTGATTGCGAACGCCGCCGCCAACGGCGACCCCCAGGACGGCATGGACAGCTTCACCCAGACCATGTCGCAGGTGCAGTCCTTTGAAGCCCTGGGCTGGCTGACCTCGATCCTGGCCACGGCCGTCATCAACGCCGCGATTTTCCGGGCCATGCTGCGGCCGGGGGATGGCGGTTTGATGCACATGAAGCTCGGCATGGACGAGCTTTGGCAGGGCCTGCTCTACCTTGTCGCCGGCATCCTGATCGCCATTTTTGCGGTCCTCGTGGTGCTGGCCAGCGCCGCCCTTGGCGGCATTGTCTATTTTATCGGCGAGGCCGCCGGCTCGCCGCTCGGGGGTTGGATCAAGGCGCTCGGCCTGATTGCGACCGTCATCGCCTGCTTGACCACCATCGTCTGGATCTGGCTCCGCTTCTCTCTGGCCGGACCCGCCACCTTCGATACGCGTACATTCCAGCTTTTTGAGTCCTGGTCGCTGACCAAGGGACACAGCTGGTCGCTGCTCGGCCTGGCCCTGCTTCTGCTCGCCACCATCCTGGCGTTCGAAGTAGTGTTCGGAGGGCTGCTTCTGGCGACGTTCTTCTCGCTCGGAAGCCTCGAGGCCCTCAGCCCCGACTCAATCGAAGCCTTCTTCGCGCAGGCGCCTGATGTCTGGCTGGGGCAGGCCGCCCCCTGGTTGATCGGGATCGGGTTGATCGGCGCCCTGCTCAGCGGGGTCGTCTACACGATCCTGCTGGCGCCCTTTGCTTCCGTTTACGCCCAGCTCACTCAGACGCCCCAGCCCGCCGCCTAGGAGGACCGAACCATGGCGTTTTCCGCCACTCGCGCTGCCCTTGAAGGATTCCGCCTCGTCGGACGCCGCCCGATTTCGATCCTGGTGTGGGCGATCTTCTACACTCTCGTCTCCGCCGCCCTGATCGCTGCGGCCGTGATGTTCCTCGGCTCGACCTTCGTGGGCGAGATCATTCGCAACCACCACAATCCCGAGTGGGCGCACAACTACAACGTCGAGAGTCCCGAGGAGCTCTGGGAGCTGTTTGGCCCCATGGCGGTGGGCGCGGCGGTTCTGATCCCCGCGATCATCATCCTGTCAGTGGTTCAGCTCTGCGCGGTGTTCCGGGCCGTCCTGCGCCCGAAGGACCGGGGCTTTGCTTACCTGCAATTCGGTGGCGATGAGCTGCGTCAGATCGGGCTCATGATCATCATGACCCTGTTCTTCGGCCTTTTTGCCTGCGGATTTGTCGCGGCGTTGGTCTTCGGCCTCAAGACCGCCGACCTTGATGACGGGCTGAAGGCGGCCATCGGGATCGTCGGGGGGATCGCCTTCTTCGTCCTGATGATCGTGCTCAGCATCAGGCTATCGCTGGCGCAGCCGATGACCTTCGCCCAACGCCGCATCCGCTTCTTCGGATCCTGGGGCATCACCAAGGGCAAATTCTGGCCGCTGCTGGGGATGTACATCCTGGCCGGCATCTTCGCGATCATCGTCTATTTCGCCGGCGACGCCCTGGCGACCTTCGCGGCCGGCCAGCTCGGCTTCAGCATGGAGTCCCTGTTCTCGGGCGACACCTTCGCCTTCGACATCGACAACCTCTCGTTCGAACAGCTGTCCACGGTGTTCGGGACCGGCGGGCTGGTCTACGTGCTGATTTCCATGCTTTCGAGCGCCATTCAGCTGGCCATCGGCTACGCGCCCCAGGCTGCGGCCTACCGCGACCTCACCGAAGAGCGTAACCCCTCCGACCCAGCGCCGGTCGCTGCGGATCCGCACGGCGATGACCATGGGCATGGGGCCGCCGCCGCAGGCGCGGCCGCGCTCGCCGCCGGCGCCGCCGCCGTCGCCGCCGACGCCCACGCTCATGCCGACCATGGGCACG
>CAZRKY010000202.1:0-6140 GCA_964600375.1 uncultured Caulobacteraceae bacterium
GTGTGGATGGTGGGCGCGGGGCCGGGCGATCCGGAGCTGCTGACGCTCAAGGCCCTGCGCATCCTCCAGGACGCCGACGTGATCGTGCACGACCGACTGGTGCCCGAGGCCATCCTCGACCGCGCGCGGCGCGACGCCCGTCGCATCTATGTCGGCAAGGCGCGCAGCGACCATTCCGTGCCCCAGGGCGAGATCAACCAGCTGCTCATCGACGAGGCCCGCGCCGGCCAGCGGGTGGTGCGGCTGAAGGGCGGCGATCCGTTCGTCTTCGGGCGCGGCGGCGAGGAGCTCGAGGCCCTGCGCGCGGCGGGGATCGAGACCCATGTCGTGCCCGGCGTCACCGCGGCGCTGGCCTGCGCGGCGGCGGCGGGCGTTCCCCTGACCCACCGCGACCACGCCCAGGCGGTCACCTTCGTCACCGGTCACTCCCGCTCGGGCGGCCCCACCGCCGACTGGACCGGGCTGTCCACCTCGGCCACCACCCTGGCCGTCTACATGGGCGTCGACCAGGCCGGGGGGATCGCCGCGCAGCTGCTGGACGCCGGTCGCGATCCCGCCACCCCGGTGGCCGTAGTCATTGACGGCTCGCTGCCGGGCGAGCGGGTGTTGAGCGGCGTGCTGGCCGACCTCGGTGGGCTGGTCGAGCGCGGCCGGGTCGACCGTCCCGCCATCCTGTTCATCGGCGAGACCGCCGCCTTCGCCGGCCACGCCACCTCGGTGGTCGAACCGCCCGCCGCGAGGGCCGTGGCATGAAGCTGCTCACCGCCAATCGCCTGACCGACGGTTCGGTGCTGTGGCTGGCCGCCGACGGCGCCTGGTCCGCCCGCTTCGCCGACGCGGTCACGCTGGACGACGAGGCCGCCGATGCCGCGCTCGAAGCCGCCGTCGCCCAGCCGCGCCTGCTGGTCGGCCCTTACCTGATCGCCACCGACGAACGCGGCGTCGATCCGCGCGAGCGGGTGCGCGAAGCCATCCGCGCCAACGGCCCCTCCGCCGGCCACAGCCTGGAGGCGCCCTGATGTATCGTTACGACGAATTCGACGCGCGCTTGGTGGCCGAGCGGGTCGAGCAGTTCCGAGACCAGGTCACGCGCCGCGTCGATGGCCGCCTGACCGAGGACCAGTTCAAGCCACTCCGGCTGATGAACGGGCTTTATCTGCAACTGCACGCCTACATGCTGCGGGTCGCCATTCCCTACGGCGAGCTGAACGGCGCGCGCCTGCGCACCTTCGCTCGCATCGCGCGCGACTACGACAAGGGCTACGGCCACTTCACCACGCGCTCGAACATCCAGTTCAACTGGCCCGCACTGGTCGACGTCCCGGCCATCCTCGACGAGCTGGCGGCGGTCGAGATGCACGCCATTCAGACGTCGGGAAATTGCATACGCAATGTCACCACCGATCCGTTCGCCGGCGTCGCCGCCGATGAGATCGCCGATCCGCGTCCGTGGTGCGAGCTGATCCGCCAGTGGTCGACCTTCCACCCGGAGTTCTCGTTCCTGCCGCGCAAGTTCAAGGTCGCGGTGATCGGGTCGAAGAAGGACCGCGCCGCCATGCGCACCCACGATCTCGGGGTGGAAGTCGTGCGTGATCAGCAGAATGGGCTCGGATTTCGCATTTTTGTGGGGGGTGGTCAGGGGCGATCGCCGCATATCTCCAGCGAAATCAGCCCCTTCGTTACGCCCAATGACCTGTTCGCCTATCTGACCGCCATCCTGCGCGTCTATAACCAGCACGGCCGCCGCGACAACATCCACAAGGCGCGCATCAAGATCCTGGTCGCAAGCCTGGGAATCGACGCCTTCCGCGCCGAGGTTGACGCCGCCTTCGACGCCCTGTCGCGCGACCAGCTGGCCCTGCCGGCGCAGGAGGTCGAGCGGGTAACCGCCTATTTCGCCCCGCCCGCCTTCGCCGACCTGCCGTCGCGCAGCACGGCGTTTGACCGGGCGTCGCTGGCCGATCCGGGCTTTGCCCGCTGGGCGCGCAACAACCTGAAACCCCACAAGCAGCCCGGCTACGCCATCGCGCTGATTTCGCTGAAGCCCGTCGGCGGCGTGCCTGGCGATGCGACCGCCGACCAGATGGAGACCGTCGCCGATCTGGCCGAGCGCTTCAGCTTCGATCAGGTCCGCGCCACCTACGACCAGAACCTGCTGCTGCCCCACGTCAGCCTCGACGACGCACCTGAGGTCTATGCGGCGCTGAAGGCCGCCGGCCTGGCGGAAGCCAACTACGGCCTGGCCGGCGACATCATCGCCTGCCCGGGCCTGGACTACTGCAGCCTGGCCAATGCGCGCTCGATCCCGGTCGCCCAGGCCCTGTCCGCGCGGCTGGCGCAGCCGGAATTCCAGGACGCGGTCGGCGACGTGCGGATCAATATCTCGGGCTGCATCAACGCCTGCGGCCACCACCACGTCGGCAACATCGGCATCCTGGGCGTCGATAAGCAGGGCGAGGAGTTCTACCAGATCACCCTGGGCGGCTCGCCCGACGAGGAGGCCGCCATCGGCCAGATCGTCGGCAAGAGCCTGCCGGCCGACGAGGTCGCGCCCGCCGTCGAGCGGGCGCTCAGGGCCTACCTCTCACTCCGCAGCGACGGCGAGCGCTTCATCGACACCCTGCGCCGTCTGGGCTCCGCGCCCTTCAAGGAGGCGATCTATGAAGCCGCTTGAGACCATCCCCGAGACCGTGTTCCAGCTGATCGGTCCAGACCGGATCACAGCCGATCCGCCGGGCGCCGTCCGCGTCGGCGCCGAGACCAGACCTGATGACCTGACCGCGCGTCTGGGCGAGCTGTCCCTGATCACCGTCGTCTTCGCCGCCTTCCGCGATGGCCGCGGTTTCTCCCTGGGCTCGGTGTTGCGTGAGCGCGGCTATGGCGGAGAGCTGCGCGCCGCGGGTGACCTGATCGCCGACCACGCACCGCTTCTGGCGCGCAGCGGCTACAACGGCGTCGAGCTCCCCGCCGACGCCGTGGTCGAGGAGTGGCTCACCGCGCTCGCTTCGTTCAGCGCCGTCTACCAGCCCGCCGCCGACCATCGCGAAACCGTCTGGACAGCCAGACAGCGAGCACGCGAACAGGCATCGGTCCGCGACCCCTCTGCGCGGGTGGCGAAGCTGAACGCCGCCCTGCGCCATGCCTCGGCGGAAGAGGCCCTGATGGTCTCGCTGGATCAGTTCGAGGGCCGCATCGCCGCCCTGTCGTCCTTCGGGGCGGAGGCGGCGGTGACCCTGCACATGATCTCGCGCATCGATCCGTCCCTGCCGGTGCTGTTCCTCGATACCGGCAAGCACTTCGCCCCGACGCTGGAGTACCGCGACCGCCTGGTCGCCCAACTGGGCCTGAAAGACGTGCGCGTGCTCAAGCCGCAGGAGATCAAGCGCCAGGACCCGGCGGGTTCACTCTGGCGCAGCGATCCGGACCTCTGCTGCCACATCCGCAAGGTCGAGCCGCTGGCGACCGTGGCGGACGACTTCGACGCCATGATCACCGGCCGCAAGCGGCTGCACGGCGGCGGGCGCCTGAACCTGCCGGTGTTCGAGACCGTCGGCGAACAGGTGCGCATCAACCCGCTGGCCAACTGGGCCGTCGAGGAGATCGATGCCTATTTCGATCGCCACGGGCTGGAGCGCCATCCGCTGGTGGCCGGCGGCTACAGCTCGATCGGCTGCTGGCCCTGCACCCAGCCCGCCTCGGCGCGGGGTCAGGATATCCGCGACGGCCGCTGGTCGGGTCTGGCCAAGACCGAGTGTGGTATCCATCTGCCTGTGCAGGCGACGCCGACCTTCGACATCCGCCGCACACCCCAGGTTCGGACCGCATGACCTCCAATTCCATCCTCGACCTGATCGGCGGCACGCCACTCATTCATCTGCGCAAGGCCTCGGAGCTCACCGGCTGCACCATCTTGGGCAAGGCGGAGTTCCTGAATCCGGGCGGCTCGATCAAGGACCGCGCGGCGCTGGGCATGGTGCGGGAGGCGCGCGCCAGCGGCCGGCTGCGTCCGGGCGGCATGATTGTCGAAGGCACGGCGGGCAACACCGGCATCGGCCTGGCGCTGGTCGGCGCCGCGCTCGGCCACCCCGTGACCATCGTCATGCCGCGCACCCAGACCGAAGAGAAGAAACAGGCGGTCCGCAGCTTCGGGGCCCACCTGGTCGAGGTCGACGCCGCGCCGTTCTCCAGCCCCAACCACTTCGTCCACTATTCGCGCAGACTGGCCGAGGAGCTGGATCGCTCCGAGCCCAACGGCGCCTACTACACCGACCAGTTCGACAACCAGGCCAACCGCCGCGTCCACCTCCAGACCACCGGCCCGGAAATCTGGGAACAGACCGGAGGGAAGATCGACGGCTTCGTCTCGGCCGTGGGCTCGGGCGGCACCCTGGTGGGCGTCGGCGGGTTCCTGAAAGAGCGCAACCCCGACATCCGCATCGCGCTCGCCGACCCGGCCGGCGCGGGCCTGTCCAGCTTCTACAACACTGGGGAAATGAAGGCCGAGGGCTCGTCGATCACCGAGGGCATTGGCGTGTCGCGCATCACCGGTAACCTCGAGGGCTTCACGCCGGACCTGGCCTGGCGGATCGAGGACACGGAGTTCCTGCCGTTGCTGTTCGACCTGGTGCGCGAGGAAGGCCTGTCGCTGGGCAGCTCCAGCGGCGTGAACCTGGCCGGCGCCATCCGCCTGGCCCGTGAACTGGGGCCCGGCAAGACCATCGTCACCCTGCTCTGCGACCCCGGCGCCCGCTATGCGTCCAAGCTCTACGACGCGACCTTCCTGCGCTCGAAGGGCCTGCCGGTTCCGCCCTGGACCGACACCGCTCAGGCGGCGGCGCAATCAGCGGCCTGATGAGGCCAAGGATAAGCCTCGACGGGCGCCCGTTCGCCCGGCTATCGGTACTTGCATAACGGTTTGCGGCGGGAAGAGCCTTGGGCGTCCGGTACATCAGCACGCGCGGCGGCGCAGAGCCCGTCGACTTCGCCGAGGCGACCCTGGCCGGCATCGCGCCGGACGGCGGCCTCTATGTGCCGGAGGCCTGGCCGACGCCGGATCTGGCGCCGGCCCGCGCGGCCGGCCTGGCCTATGCCGATCTGGCGCAAAAAGTGCTCAAGGCCTTCGTCGGCGACGCCCTGCCCGACGCCGTCCTGGCGGCGGCCGCGAAGCGCGTTCAGGACGGATTCCACCACACGGCGGTGACGCCGCTGGTGCAGCTGGCGCCCAACCTGTGGGTGTTGGAGCTGTTCCACGGCCCGACGGCGGCGTTCAAGGACCTGGCCATGCAGATGGCCGCCAGCCTGTCGGATGCGGCGCTCAGCCGGACCGGTGAGAAGCTGACCCTGCTGACGGCCACCAGCGGTGACACGGGCGCCGCCGCCGTGCGCGCCTTCGCCGGCGCGGACAACATCCGCCTGGTCGTGCTGCATCCCCTGGACCGCGTCTCGCCGGTGCAGCGGCGGCAGATGACCACGGTCGATGCGCCCAACGTCCTGAACCTGGCGGTGAGGGGCGACTTTGACGACTGCCAGCGGCTTGTGAAGGCCCTGCTGGCCGACCCGCGCCTGCGCAATCAGGGCCGCCTCAGCTCGGTCAATTCCATCAACTGGGCGCGACTGGCGGGACAGGTTCCCTACTGGGCCGCGGCCGCCTCGGCGCTGGGCGGCGCCAAACCGAGATTTGTTGTTCCCACCGGAAATTTCGGCGACGCCTTCGCCGGCTGGGCCGCGCGGCGCATGGGCGCGGACGTCGGTCCCATCCTGGCGGCGGTGAACCGCAACGACGCCCTGGCGCGTGCGCTGAACGAGGGCGTCTACGAGCGCCGCTCGGCGACCCCGACCGCCAGCGTCAGCATGGACGTGCAGGCGCCGTCGAACTTCGAGCGGCTGGTTTATGAGGCCTCGGGCCGCGACGCGGATCGCACCCGCGAGCTGTTCACGACCTTCGAACGCGAGGGCCGGGTCGTGCTGGACGCCGACCTGCGCGCGCGCCTGAACGCCGAGGTCTCGGCGACCTCCATCGACGAGGCCGAGACCCGCGCCGAGATCCGCCGCACCTTCGACGACTGCGGGCGGTTGATCTGCCCCCACACCGCCGTGGCCCTGGCCGCGACATTGGCGGTGTCGCTGCTCCCCGGCCATCC
>CAZRKY010000203.1:0-6134 GCA_964600375.1 uncultured Caulobacteraceae bacterium
CGCTTCGGTGTGCGCCTCTTCCACCCGCCGCTTCCCCTGCCCGCTGCGATGCCGAACTGGGAGAAGCTCGTCTCGAACGCGACCCACGGGCTCTTCTACATCCTGTTGATCGCTCTCCCGCTGGCGGGTTGGGCCTGGGCGACGGCCAGCGGGCGACCGATCCAGTTCTTCTGGTCTTTCCCCTGGCCCGACCTACCCTTCATCCCCCGTGACAAGGCGCTCGGCGACGCGATCAAGGAGTTCCATGAAATCGGCGGCAAAGTCCTGATCGGACTCATCGTCCTGCACGTCTTGGGGGCGTTGAAACACTACCTGGTGGACAGGGACAACGTGCTGCAGCGGATGGTCCCGTTCCTGCCGCGCCGGACCGCGTGACCGACCCGGTCGCCGAAGCCGCCGAGGCCCTTGCCGCGGGGCGGCTGGTTCTGCTGCCGACCGAAACGGTCTACGGCCTGGCCGCCGACGCCGGCGATCCCGAGGCCGTGGCGCGCATCTTCGAGGCCAAGGGCCGGCCCCGCTTCAATCCCCTGATCGCCCACGTCCATGATCTGGCGGCCGCCGAACGGATCGCGGTCTTCGATGATCGCGCCCGGAGGCTGGCGAAGGCCTTCTGGCCCGGACCGCTCACGATCGTCGCCCCGCTGCGGGACGCCCGGACTGTGTGCGACCTGGCGCGTGCGGGGCTCGAAACCGTCGCCGTCCGCATCCCGTCCCACCCTCTGGCCCGGGCCGTGCTGGCGGCGTTCGGCGGGCCGGTGGTGGCGCCCTCGGCCAATCGGTCCGGCCGCCCCAGCCCGACCCGCTACCTCGACGCCGTCGAGGAAACCGGTTCCGCCGCGGCCGTGGTGCTGGACGGCGGCGACTGCGCCATCGGCCTGGAATCCACGGTGGTGGGGATCACCGATCAGGTCAGGCTGCTGCGCCCAGGCGCGGTGACGCGCACCCAGCTTGAAGCCGTCGCCGGCCCGCTTGCCGAGGCAGGCGAGGACGCCAGACGCTCGCCGGGCCGGCTGGCGGTCCACTACGCACCGGACGCGCCGGTGAGGATCAATGCCACCGAGGCGCGGGCGGGCGAGGTCCTGATCGGATTCGGGCCCGTGGCCGGAAGCCTCAACCTCAGTCCTTCAGGCGACCTCCGCGAGGCGGCGGCGAACTTGTTCAGCATGCTGCGGCAGGCGGACCGGACCAGACCCACCGGCATCGCGGTCGCCCCTGTCCCGTTCGAGGGCCTGGGAGAGGCCATCAATGACCGGCTTGCGCGCGCCGCCGGAAAGGTCGGCTAGTCGACTGGAATTCCAGCCTTTTCCAGGATGGCGACGGCGGGGCTCAGCCTGTCGCCATACCGCCGCCAACGACCGACCGCGGATGCGGTAAGGGGCTGGCGCACCTGCACGGCGCTGGCCGTGGCGACCACGCCCGGCTGATTGTGGAAATCCAGGCTGCGCGGATCGAACGGCAGGCCGGCGAACGCCAGCAGCCGGCGCGTCTCGCCCTCCTGATCCTCCACCAGGGCCTCGTAGGAGATCTCCAGGTATCGGTCGGCCGGCAGGGTGTCGCGCCAGTGGTCGGCAAGCCGGTGGAAGCGCACGTAGTGATGGGCGGCGTTCTCCAGGTCATAGACCGACGGATTCACGTGCGGCGTGGCGACGAACAGGGTCCTGAAGAAGCTGATGACGCTGTCCATCGGGTCGCGGCGCAAGGTGATGATGCGGGCGTCGGGCAAGGCGCGGCGGATGACGCCGGCGTAAAGCGTGTTCAAGGGGGTCTTGTCGGTGAAACGGGCTGTCGCGCCGACCATCGGCCGCGTCGCCTTGATGTAGCCGGCGCCCAGTCGCGACAAGTCCGCCGCCGCAAGATCCCGCAGGTTCTGAGGGTCGAGCAGGTGCCGCTCCGCGCCGCCGCCGATGTGTTTCACCAAGGAGGGCAGGATGCCGAACTCGCCCCCAGCCGTCACGTCGGGGTGGGCCGCCATGATGGATTCGATCAGGGTGGTGCCGCTGCGCGGCATGCCGCCGATGAAGATGGGGGCGTCGGTGCGCCAACCAGTTCCCTGCCCGCCCAGGTTCGCATCCGCCGCCGCGGCGAACAGCGCGTCCTCGCGGCGGGCCGAATAGTCCGCCTTGGAACGGCGCACCGCCTTGGCCTTCACCAGCCAGTCAAAGGACGTCTCGAAGTCGCCAAGGTCCTCGAAGGTCTTGGCCAGGGCGTGACCGATGTGAAGCGTCCGGTCGCCCGCCGGATCGGGCCCAGCGAACTGGGTCTCCAGGGCCTTGATGTGATTGCTCACCGCCGTCTGGCGATCGAGGGTGACGAGAGCGTACCAGGCTAGGTAGTGGCGCGGCTCAAGCCGCACTGCTTCGCTGAGGCGCCGTCGGGCTTCCTCGAACTGGCCGGTGAAGATCAGGGCCGAACCGATGTTGTACTGGGCGGACGCGTCGCACGGGGTCGCATCGGCGGCGCGGCGCAGGAAATCCGCCGCCCGGGCATGCGCGCCCAACAGGGTGTAGGCCTTGCCGACGCGGGCCAGGAACTGCGGCCCCATGGGCGGCAGGCCGGCAAGTTCATCGGCCGCGGCGGACAGCTTGCCGAGCCGCTCGACGACCGCTTCGAACGTCATGCTCACCGGCGATCCCCCATCCGGAGCGCCTGCGCGTCAGGCGACAACGCCGTCTCCGTTGGCGTCCACCCAGCCGTCCGCCTCAAGCAGGGCGCGCAGCGGCTCCAGCCGGTCGGCGTAGCGGCGCCAGGAGCCAATCTTGGCGGCCGTGATCGGCTCACGCACCTGAGCCGCGCTGGGGGTGCTGACCGACCCCGCGGAGAGGTGCGGCGTCAGGCAGGCCGGCTCGAAGTCGAGTCCACAGGCCGCCAGCATCGCGGGGGTCACCGTCTCGGGATCTCGCACCAGGGCCTCGTATTCGATCTCGACCATGCGATCGCCAAGCGAGGCGCGGTAGTGGTCGATGAGCCGGCGATAGACGCCGTAGTGGGCGGCTAGATCCTCGAAGGTGTAGGACCAGGCGAAGGCGTCGGCGAAGCTGATCTTGTAGGCGCCGAAGACCGCATCCATCGGGTTGCGCCGGACGTGCAGGATGGTTGCATCGGGCAGGGCCGCGGCGATGACGGGCGCATACCACCAGTTCAGCGGCATCTTGTCGGTGACCACTTCGGCGCCGTTGGCCAGGCCGCGCACTTCGTCGCGATAGCGCGCGCCCACGCCGGCCCAGTCAATGGACCCGACCGTGGCGATCTGGGGGTCGATGTAGGGGCGCGGCCCCAGCGGCGTCCCGGCCTTCAGCGCCCGGCCGAACGCCTCAAGCTCGCCCAGACTGCGAACCTTGGAGTGAGCCGAGAAGATGCGTTCGACCAGGGTCGAACCGGCGCGCGGCAGGCTGACGATGAAGATCGGGCGGGGTGATCCGGCCTGGGCGCCGGTGTCAGCCGGGATCGTGGTCTGCATACGGGCGAAGGCCAGGGCGATGGCTTCGTCGTCGGCGACGCGCCAGGGCTTGACCGCGCCCTTGGCCACGCTCGCCCGGGTCAGCACCTGCCAGGCCTCGTCGCGACGGTCGAGGTCGTCGAATTGCTTGAACAGGGCGTAGTCGATGTAGGCCGAATCCGCGCCGGGCTTCATGCGGGCGCGGATGGACGTCAGGCGCTCCACCTGGTTCTTGTCCGGGGTGGCGGTGCGGAGCAGCCCGAGGAACTCGTAAGCCGGCAGGTGGTTGGGCGCCGCCTTCAGGATCTGTTCCAGGGTCGCCTCGGCTTCATCGGTGCGGCCGAGGCTGTGATAGATGACCGCCAGGTTGAAGAGGATGTCCACCCGGCCGGGCTGACCGTTGGCGGCGAACTCAAGGTGGGGCAGCGCCTCCGCTCCCAGGCCGACCGCCATCAGGGTCGCCCCTAGAATGTGCCGCGAAATGGGGTCGTTCTTCAGCAGGGGACGATCTTCGCTCGCGATCGCTAGGGCCTCGGCATAGCGGGACTGACCGGCCAGCGCCCAGGCCCGGTCCACCAGCAGCCGATCGCGCGTCAGGGGGTCGGTAACCGTCTCAAGGGCCTTCAGCTGCGCCGCTTCGGCCCTTTCGGGCAGTTGCAAGCGCGTCGCCGCGCCCGCGAGCGCGATCCAGACGTCGGCGCGATCAGGGGCCATGGCGGCCGCGGCCTCGGCGGCGGCGAGTTCGGCGGCCGAGCCGGCGGGTTGGCGCGCGGCGCGGGCGGCGGCCAGGGCGGCGTCGGCGGAGGGATAGGCCGCCTTTGCGGACGACTGGCTCATCGGGAAATCCTTTGAAGCGCTTATTGGGCGGTCCAGCCGCCGTCGACGGAGTAGCTCGACGCGTTGGCCGACGCGCCCGCGTCAGACACGAGGTAGAGCAGCAGGCCCGTGAGTTGGTCGAAAGTCACAAACTGCTTGGTCGGCTGGGCCGCCAACATGACCGTCTTGATGACCTCTTCCTGCGAAATGCCGCGGGTCCGGGCCTGGTCGACAATCTGGTTCTTGACGATGGGCGTCATGACGTAGCCCGGGCAGATGGCGTTGCAGGTGATGCCAAAGGTCGCGACTTCGAGGCCGACCGTCTTGGTGAAGCCGACCACGCCGTGCTTGGCGGCGACGTAGGCTGACTTGAACGGCGAGGCGACCAGGCCGTGGGCCGAGGCGATATTCACGATCCGGCCCTTCTTCTGGGCCTTCATGATCGGCACCGCCGCTCGGGTGGCGTGGAAGACCGACGTCAGGTTGATGGCGATGATCCGGTCCCACTGCTCGGGCGGGAAATCCTCAACCGCCTCGACATGCTGGACGCCGGCGTTGTTGATCAGGATGTCCAGCCGGCCGAACTCGGTCTTGGCGAAGGCGATCATCTCGGCGATCTGGGCCGGATCGGTCATGTCCGCACCGTGGTAGCGGACTGCGGCGCCGGTGCGGATTTCCAGGCTGCGGCGGTTGGCTTCGATCTCGGCCGGATCGCCCAGGCCGTTCAGGACCACCTTCACGCCGCGGCACGACAGGGCCTCGGCCATGGCCCAGCCGATGCCCGAGGTGGACCCGGTGATCAGCGCCACCTGCCCTTTGAGGCTGGCGAACGGATCGGGGGCGCCCAGGCGCGCCTCGACATCCGCGCCGTGCTCGTCGGAAACGGTAGGGGGCGTCTCGGCCTCGGCGGTGAAGTGCTTCTTGAACCAGCTGAACATGTCGAACGTCATTCTTGGGTCTTTAGGGGGAATTTGCTGCGGTAGCGAGATGCCACGCCTCACGGTTGCGGGCGAGCGAATATCCATTCGGCGTCCGTCGAGGCGTCCCGCCGGAACTGGTAGCCCGCCGTATCGAAGGCCTGCAAGTCGGTCGCCCGTTCGGCGCGCTGCTGGATGGCCCAGCGAGCCATCAGGCCGCGGGCCTTCTTGGCGAAGAAGCCCAGGACCCGGCCTTGGCCGTCCTTCTCTTCAACGAACCGGATGCTGATGACCGGACGCTTCAGCGCCTTGCGGTCGACGGCGGCGAAATATTCGTGGCTGGCCAGGTTCACCACGGTCGGGTCGGCGTGGCCCTCGGAGTCGGCGTTAAGCAGCTTGGCGATCCTCGCCCCCCAGAAATCGTAGAGGGTCTCGCCCCGGCGGGTGGCCAGGCGCACGCTCATTTCCAGGCGGTAGGGCTGGATCCGGTCCAGCGGGCGCAAGACGCCATAGAGGCCCGAAAGGATGCGAAGGCGCTCCTGGGCCCAGTCCAGATCAGCGGGCGACAGGCTGCGCGCCTCCAGGCCGGCGTAGACCTCGCCGTTGAAGGCCAGGGCCGCCTGCAGGCCGTCTGCCTCCGGTGACCGGTCAAATTGCTGGAAACGCTCACGATTCAGGGCCGCCAGCGTATCGGAAATGCCCATCAGCGCCCGCAGCCTGGCTTTCGAAAGCCCCCGTGCCCGGGTCGCCAGGGTCGCGGTCTCGCCCTGCAGGCGCGGCGTGGTGGCGGCCAGCCGCGCCGCCGGCGGCGTGAAGTCGAGCGACTTTGCGGGAGAAATGAGCAGCAACATCGGACCGGCAGATAGCCCCTGCGGCGGAGTCGCGCCAGCGCCGCGCGGGGCGCCGGGCGCAAAGAAAAACGGCGGGGGTTTCCCCCCGCCGTTCTCTTCAGGCTTGCAGTCTGC
>CAZRKY010000204.1:0-6111 GCA_964600375.1 uncultured Caulobacteraceae bacterium
CCGCCAAGCGGCGCGGTCCAACGCCGGCGAGCCGACCGCGCACCGCGCGGCCCTCTCCGTCTCGCGGCTGCGCCGCGATCCACCTCCCCCACCGGGGGAGGAATGGCTGCGCGAATCACACCCCATGACCGGAACCCCAAGGCGTGCTAGGGTCATTCCTTACGGGTTAGTCCCACCAGGAGTATTCAGCTGAGCCCCTCTTCCGCGCACGACGCGCAACCGGATGCGGTTTCCAATAAGGCAAACGAGCAGGAACCCATCCAACCCCTTCGAGACGAAGACGCGAGTCTCGAGGACCTGATCCTGCGCCGGCTTGACGATGACAAGGCCCAGGACGTCGTTCTCATTGATCTGAAAGGCAAAAGCTCGGTCGCCGACTCCATGGTCGTGGCGTCGGGCCGGTCGCACCGTCACGTCGGCGCCATCGCCGACCACCTGCTGCGCGCCCTGAAGGAAGCCGGTTACGGCAAGGCCCGGGTCGAGGGCCTGCCGCACTGCGACTGGGTGCTCATCGACGCCGGGGACGTGGTCGTCCACCTGTTCCGGCCCGAGGTGCGGACCTTCTACAACATCGAGAAGATCTGGGCGGTCGACGCCCCGCACCGCATCGATTCCGTCCCGGCCACCGGCGCCTTCACGGCCTGAAGGCGGTCTAGTCCTTGAAAATTGACCTGATCGCCGTCGGCCGCCTCGGCCGCACGGCCGAGAACAGCCTGTGCGGCGACTACCTGTCGCGGGCCTCCTCGGCCGGCAAACCGCTGGGCCTTGGCCCCGCCGGCCTCGTCGAGGTGCAGGCCAAGGGCGGTTCGGACATGGAGCGCGAGGCCGAGGTCATCCTCTCCAACGTCCCTGCCGGCGCCATCCTGGTCGCCTGCGACGAGCGCGGCGAGGCGATGAGTTCGCGCGCCTTCGCCGGCCGGATCGAGAAGTGGCGCGACGGCGGCGCCCCGCGCCTGTGCCTGGTGATCGGCGGCGCCGACGGCCTGCACCAGAGCGTCCGCGACCGCGCCGCGGCCATCATCGGCTTCGGCGCCTGGACCTGGCCCCATGCGCTGGCGCGGGTCATGGCGGCTGAACAGATCTACCGCGCGGTGACCATCCTGGGCGGCAGCCCCTACCACCGCGACTAGGCGGCGGCCCTCGCGGCCCGCACCCCCGGCCCGATCAGGGCCTCCAACGCATCGGCCAGCTCGTCCGGCGGGGTCACGCAGCCCTGGGCCATCCAGGCGTTCACCAGGGTCGTGAATCCTCCGGCCGCGACAGTGGCGACCATAGCCGCCGGCGGATGGCAGCCCTGCGGCAGCCGCGCTTCGAGCCCCCGCCGCAGCCGCGCCTCGCAGGCCCGCATGAGCACCTCCATCTTCCCGGCCCGCGAGAGCGCCCGGGCGAAGGCTCGCGCCTCATGGAAATGCCGCATCAGCTGGCGCGCGCCGGGCAGGACGACGGACGGCTCCTCGCTCAGACCGATCCGCTCGAAGTGGTCGATCATGCCCAGGAACAGGCTGATCAGCAGGTCTTCCTTGTCGCGGTAGTGGGCATAGAAGGTGGCGCGGCCGACGTCGGCGCGGGCCAGCAGGTCCGCGACGCGGATCTCGTCATAGGGTTTCTCGCGCGACAGGGATACCAGGGCGTCGCGCAGGCGCTCGCGGGTGCGGCGTACGCGGGGATCTTTGGCGGTCATGGGCGCCCTCCTGGGTTCCGAACATAACCCATGGCGCCGTTCGGTCCCGAACGATTCTTCCCGATCGTTCGGGAACGTCGCGGCCCGTGCGGGCAAGGTCCCGGCCCTGTAACGGGGAGAGCAGAAGAATGACTTCGCCAACGTCGGGCCGGATCAGCGGCGCCGCCACCATCCTGGGGGCCGTAGGCTTCATCGTCACCATGTCGATCCACCCCCAGGGCGTCCACCTCGACGCCCCGGCCGCCGATCTGGCGGCCCAGGCGATGATGACGCGCCTGGCGCACGGCATCGCGCTGACCGCCCTGCCGCTGGGCCTGTTCGGCATGGCGGACTTTTCCCGCCGGACCGGCTTGCACCGGCCCTCGGCGCTGGCTGGCCTGGTGTTCTACGCCTTCGCCTGTGCAGCGGTGACGAGCGCGGCCCTGATGAGCGGCTTCGTCCAGGGCGCGCTGATCGAGAGCTACGCCAGCGCCGACGCGGCGGCGCGCGCCGAGATCCCCAGGCTCATCCGCTACACTCACCTGCTCAACCAGGCCTGGGCCATGGTATTCTCCGCCGCCTCCGCCGCCGCGATCGGCGTCTGGTCGCTGGGCTTCCTGGCCATGAAGCGCGAGCGGGTGTTGGGTTGGCTGGGCGTGGCGGTCGCGGCGGGCCTGGGCGCCTTGCTGGCCTTCGGCGGCTCCGATGCGCTCTCCGTCCACGGCTACATGCTGACCGCGCTGGGGCAGGCCGCCTGGATGATCGGCGTGGGCCTGCTGCTGTGGCGCGGCTGGAACCCTGAACCCCCTCAGCAATCGCTCGCTTGAGGATTCAGTAAGCGGCGCATGCGCTCTAGGATGAGCCATGCGCCGCGCCGTCCTTCTCGCCCTCAGCCTCGCCTTCGCCGCGGCCCCCGCCTGGGGCAAGCGCGAGGACGGCTTCGCCATCGAAATGGAGCGCCGCGACAAGTCCCGTGAGCGCGACGCCCTGCGCGCCGACGCCCAGACCGCCGGCCGCGAGGTCGAGCGGCTGCGCGCGCGGCTGGTAATCCTCGCCCGCAGCCAGGCCACCGACGAGGGCACGGCCCTGGCCCAACGGGCCCGTTTTGCAGCCCTGTCCCAGCGCGAGCAGGCGCTGAACGCCCGCATGAACCGCGAACGCGACCGCCAGGGCCGCCTGCTGGCCGCCCTGCAGGCCTATTCGCGCCACCCGCCGCCCGCACTGCTGGTCTCGCCGCGCTCGGCCAATGACGCGGTGCGCGCCGCCATCCTGATGCGCGCCGTGACGCCCGAGCTGCAGCGGCGGGCCGCCACGCTGCAGGTCGAACTCGACGCCGTGGCCAAGGTCCGCCGCGACGCCGCCCTGGCCGGCGCGGCCCTGTTCATGACCGAGAGCGAACTGGCCGAACGCCGGGCCCAGACCGAACAGCTGATCGCCCAGAAGACCGCCCTGGAACGCCGCTACAACGCCCAGGCAGAAGCGGTCGCCCGCGAGGTTGACGCCCTGGCCCGCCGCGCCGCCTCGCTGCCCGGCCTGGTCGGCGATCTCGACGCCCGCGCGGCGGCAGCCCCCCGGTTCACCGCGCCGACCAGCCTGGCCGCACCGGTTCAGGGCCAGCTGGTGCGCCGTTTTGGCGCGGCGACGGGCGGATCGCGCTCGGACGGCCTGGCCTGGCGCCCCGGCCCCGCCGCCCAGGTCCTGGCGCCGGCCGCCGGGCTGATCGAATACGCGGGGCCGCTGAAGAACTGGGGCGGGGTGGTGATCCTGCGGCTGGACGGCGGCTATCGGGTGGTGCTGGCCGGCATGGACGAGGTTGCGGGCCTGACCGGACGGCGCGTCGCGGCCGGCGAACCGGTGGGCCGAATGGGCAAGGCACGCGACCGGGTGGGCGAGCTTTATCTGGAGCTGCGCCGTGACGGCGCCCCGGTTGACCCCTCGCGCTGGCTCGACGCGCGGCCCCAAGGCTGATTTGATGCCGCGCTGAAGCTGCGCGGCCACGATTCAGCCGCTGTCGGTGTGTTGTTTGCAGTATGGAATTCCCCAATCCGGCAATTGGCCGGTTCCGGGACATGAGGACTTGATGCGCCAGTTTCTGTCCGGTTTCGTTTCCGCCGTCGCGCTCGGCGCGGGCGTCATGGCCTTCGCGGGGTCGGCCGCCTTCGCGCCCAAGGCCGAAACCTTCCGCATGCTCGAACTGTTTGGCGACGTGCTCGCCATCGTCGAGCAGCAGTACGTCGTCGAGGTCGATGACAAGAAGCTGATCGAGGCGGCGCTCAACGGCATGCTGGCCTCGCTGGACCCGCACTCGAACTACCTGAACCAGACTGACTTCCGCGAGCTGCGCGAGACCTCGCGCGGCGCCTACGGCGGGCTGGGGCTGGAGGTCACCTCCGAGGACGGGGCGGTGAAGGTGATCACCCCAATGGATGACACCCCCGCCGGCCGCGCCGGCGTCCAGGCCGGCGACTACATCACCGCCATCGACGGCGCGAGCGTGATCGGCAAGCCGCTCTCGGAAGCGGTGAAGGGCATGAAGGGCACGCCGGGCACCGACGTGGTCATCACCATCGCCCGCGAGGGCGTCGATCCCTTCGACCTGAAGCTGACCCGCGAAATCATCAATGTGAAGTCGGTGCGCGCGCGCATGGAGGGCCAGTACGGCGTCCTGCGCATCACCAACTTCAACGAGAACACCGGCCGCGAGACGGTCGAGGCGGTCACCAAGCTGCGCGCCGAGAACCCGAACATGCGCGGCCTGGTGCTGGACCTGCGCAACAACCCCGGCGGCATCCTCGAGCAGTCGGTGATGGTCGCCGACGCCTTCCTGGACGGCGGCGAGGTGGTCACCCAGCGCGGCCGACAGCCCACCGACATCGAACGCTACAACGCCAAGCCCGGCGACCTGCTGGACGGCCTGCCCATGGTGGTGCTGGTCAATCCCGGCTCCGCCTCGGCCGCCGAAATCGTCGCCGGCGCCCTGCAGGACCGCCACCGCGCCACGGTCGTGGGCCTGACCAGCTTCGGCAAGGGCTCGGTGCAGAGCGTCATCCCGCTGCGCGGCGGCGCCGACGGGGCGCTGAAGATCACCATCGCGCGCTACTACACGCCCTCGGGCCGCTCCATCCAGCGCACCGGCATCGAGCCGGACCTTGAGGTGGCGCTGACCCGCGAACAGGCCGAACGCCTGGCCTCGGCGCGCTTCCAGTTCTCGGAAGCCTCCTTCGCCAACGCCCTGAACGCCGACGAGGGCCGCACCCGCCGCGGCGCCCACGAGCCGTCGGAGTACCCGCCCGAGAGCTTCGACCCCAAGAAGGGCGACTTCCAGCTGGCCCGCGCCTTCGACGTGCTGGCCGTGAACGGCAACCTGGCGGCGCTGAAGCCCGTGCCCAAGGTCAAGCTGGCCGAGCTGGGGACGACCATCCCCGGCCGCCGTCCGGCCGCCGCCGCCCCGGCGACGCCCTCGGCCCCCGGCATCCCCGACCGGCCCCAACCCTACCAGCCCTCGACCCCGCCGCCCGGTGGCGCGGTCGCACCGAAGAAGTAAGCCTCCAGAACGCCCCGGTCCCCCGGGGCGTTCTTCGTTGGCGCCGTTAGTCTTTCTTAACCGGCGCGCGCGAGGGTGAGGGGAAAGGTCGGGCGAGGTGCGTCCGGCTTGCAGTCCGCTTAGCCCCTGGTCGCCCGTCCATGTTCGCCAAACGCCAGCCCGCCTATGTCGGCGTCCAGGCTCCCCAGCCGGGGGGCCGGTTCAATCCGCGCGCCCTGCTGGAGTTCGCGAAGAAGCCCTGGGTGGCGATGACCGGCGCGGCCGTGGTCTTCGTGGGCGCGGCCACCACCCTGGTGCTGGTGGCCGGCGATCCCTTCGCCGGGTCCCCCTCCATCAAGGCCTCGATCAACCGGCCCAGCGCCGCGGGTCCCGGCGGCGCGGCCGTCCCGGCCACCGGCGCTGACGTCTTCACGCTCGACAGCCTGAGCATGGGCCAGGACGTCACCGTCCCGGGCTTTGACCTGACCGACGCCCCGCCCGTCCAGGGCACCGCCGTCATCACCCTGCCCGACGGCGACGGAATCCCGGGCGGATCGCCCGCCTCGGTGGCCGGATCCTCCATGCCGGTGACCCGCCGCGCGCCCGCCGATCCCCTGCCTGCCGCGCCCCTGGCCGGCGTGGTCCAGCCCGGCCCGCTGGGCCCGCTGCCGACCATCGCGCCCGACGGCCGCACGCCCTTCTCCGCCTACGCCCGGCCGTTCCGCTCGAACGGCAAGCCCAAGGTGGCCCTGATCGTCGGCGGCCTGGGCCTGAACGCCGCGGCGACCCGCGCGGCCATCGAGCGCCTGCCCGCCGAGGTGACGCTCAGCTTCGTGCCCTATTCCGAAGGCCTGCAGGGCTGGATCGACCTGGCCCGCGCCAACGGCCACGAGGTGCTGCTCGAGATTCCCATGGAGCCGGTCGACTA
>CAZRKY010000205.1:0-6091 GCA_964600375.1 uncultured Caulobacteraceae bacterium
TCGATCTGCGAAGGCGACAGCCGCCTGATCGCCTCGTAGTAGCTCTCGCAGACGATCTGGTAGTCGCGCAGCACGCCCCGGAAGGGGGTCAGCGACAGCATGTGGCGGCGCGCGTAGTCCGGCCCGGCGACATCGAAGACCAGCCGGTTCTCCTCACATCCCAGGGTCAGCTCATAGGGCCCGCGCTCGGCGCCCGCGGGCTGGAAGGCGTTCTTTTCCACCAGGTCGAAGATGGCGACCTGCCGCTCGTGCTCGATCTCGGGCGAGGCGGTGGCGAGGCTGGCGGAATCCAGCCCGACTCTGGTGAGCCGGTGGTCGCTCATGTCGCGTCATCGTGGCGGGGCTCGGCGACCGCCGGCCAGGCCTTGGAGACGTCGGCCAGCACCACATCCAGGCATTCGACCTCGACGCGCAGGTCGGCGCCGCCGGCGAAGCCGAACACCACCGCCCCGCCCGGCGCCTCGCCGGGTTCAAAGGTGACGGCCAGCAGCTCCAGCACCGCGCGCTTGGCGTCGCGGCGGATCTTGCGCGCCTTTACCCCCAGCACCCCGCCGACCTGAACGGCCGAGCGGATGCGCTCGTGCTTGCCGCCGGTCTCCCAGCGGTAGCGGTTCACCGCCACGGTCAGCTGCCGCCGCGCGGGCTCCCAATGGATGTCGCCTACCTTGCCCACCGCATCTTGCAGGGCGGCCGAGACCACGGCCAGGTCTTCCGCGTCCTGGGCCAGCAGCTTCAGCGGGGGCGTCGGGGTCGGGGCCACTAGTGCTCCTCGCCGTCGCCCTTGATGCGGCGCACCCTGGCCCCGCAGGCGCCCAGCTTCTCTTCCAGCCGCTCGAAGCCTCGGTCCAGGTGATAGACGCGGTTGACCACGGTCTCGCCCTTGGCCGCGAGGCCGGCGATCACCAGGCTGACCGAGGCACGCAGGTCGGTGGCCATGACCTCGGCGCCCACCAGCTGGTCAACGCCGCGGACCACCGCCTCGCCGCCGGACACGGTGATGTCGGCCCCCAGGCGCGCCAGCTCGGGCGCATGCATGAAACGGTTCTCGAAGATGGTCTCGCGGATGACGCTCTCACCGTCCGCCATGGTCATCAGGGCCATGAACTGGGCCTGCAGGTCGGTGGCGAAACCCGGGTAGACCTCGGTGGTCAGGTCAACGGCCTTCAGGCGCGCGCCGTTGCGCTTGATCTCGACGCCGTCGTTGGTGGCGGTCACCTCGACGCCTGACTGGCGCATCGGCTCCCACAGGGATTCCAGGAAGTTGGAACGGGTCTTGGTCAGGCGCACCTCGCCCCCGGCCATGGCCACCGCCAGCGCATAGGTGCCGGTCTCGATGCGGTCGGGGATCACCGACCAGGTTGCCCCGTGCAGCTTGTTGACGCCCTGGATGGTGATGGTCGCCGTGCCGGCGCCCTCGACCCTGGCGCCCATGGCGTTCAGGCACAGCGCCAGATCCTCGATCTCGGGCTCCTGGGCGACGTTGGTCAGCACCGTCTCGCCCTCGGCCAGGACGGCGGCCAGAAGCGCGTGCTCGGTGGCCCCGACCGAGACGACCGGGAAGTCGATCCGCGCGCCCCACAGGCCCCGCGGCGCCTGGGCGTAGACATAGCCCTCGTGCATGTCGATCGAGGCGCCCAGCGCCTGCAGCGCCTGCAGGTGCAGGTCCACCGGCCGCGCCCCGATGGTGCAGCCGCCCGGGAGCGAAACCTTGGCGTGGCCGGTCCGCGCCAGCAGCGGCCCCAGCACGTTGAACGACGCCCGCATCTGGCGGACCAGGTCGTAGGGGGCGAAGGACGATACGATCTCGGCGCCGTGCAGCAGGGTCTCGGACCCCGTCTCGGTTTCCGACTCGGTGATCGCCACGCCCAGGCGGGTCAGCAGCTTGCCGAGGAAGCGCGTGTCGGCCAGGCGCGGCATGTTGGTCAGCCGCAGGGGTTCGGACGTGAGCAGGCTCGCAGCCATCAGCTTGATGGCCGAGTTCTTGGCGCCGCTGATCGGGATTTCGCCCTCGAGCCGCGCGCCGCCTTCGATGGCGATGCGGTCCATGCCGCTCCTTAAGGTGGGCCGGGAGGCCGAAAGGGTTGTGGAGGGGCTATCTAGCGCGGCGGCCCATGGGCGCGAAAGGGGTCATTCTTGCGGGTCCGCAGGTTTCGGCGCCGCCGGAGCGGGCGCCTTGCGCCGCCGCAGGTTCGCCCTCAGCGCCGCGGCCAGTTGGTCTTCGCGCCGCTCCTTGTCGGACAGGCGTTTGGCGGAGGGTTCGGCCTCGGAATGGTCGGACTTTGCCATGCCAGCGATACAACCTTCTGCGACAACGAGGTCAAGTCGGGCGATTAGGGCTTCCCGTGCCGCCCGACATTGGGTATCAGGCGCGCCTCTTCAGTTGCCGCCGTAGCTCAGTGGTAGAGCGCATCCTTGGTAAGGCTGAGGTCCGCAGTTCGATCCTGCGCGGCGGCACCATCTTTCAAAACTAAATTCCACAGGCCCGCGCGAGTCGCGGCCCGGCCCCCTACATGGGGTCATGATCCCCTTCTCCATCCTCGACCTCGCCCCCATCGCAGAGGGCTCCGACGCCGCCCAGGCGTTCAGGAACAGCCGCGAGCTGGCCCAGCAGGCCGAGCGCTGGGGCTACAAGCGTTTCTGGCTGGCCGAACACCACAACATGCCGGGCATCGCCTCGGCCGCCACGGCGGTGGCCATCGGTTATGTGGCGGAAGGGACCTCGACCATTCGGGTCGGCTCCGGCGGCGTGATGCTGCCCAATCACTCGCCACTGGTGACCGCCGAACAGTTCGGGACCCTGGCCACCCTCTATCCCGGGCGCATCGACCTGGGCGTGGGGCGCGCACCGGGCACGGACCAGGCCACCGCCAGGGCCTTGCGCCGCAATCTCGATGGCGAGGTCGACAACTTCCCCAACGATGTCCTGGAGCTGATCCACTATTTCGACGAGGCCCAGCCGGAGCAGCGGATCCAGGCGATCCCCGGCGTCGGACTGAAGGTCCCGGTCTGGATGCTGGGGTCTTCGACCTACGGCGCCCAGCTGGCGGCCATGCTGGGCCTGCCCTACGCCTTCGCCTCCCACTTCGCCCCACCCTTGATGATGGAGGCGATCGAGGCCTATCGGCGCAACTTCCGCCCGTCCGAACACCTGGCCGAGCCCTACGTGATGTTGGGGTTCAACGTCTTCGCCGCCGACACCGACGCGGAGGCGGTCTATCTGCGCAGCTCGACCCAGCAAGCCTTCCTGAACCTGCGCACCGGCCGGCCCGGGCCCCTCCCCCGCCCGGTCCGGGATTTCGAATCGACCCTGGACCCGGCCGCCCGGGCCATGCTGGACCAGACCCTGTCGGTCTCTGCGGTGGGCTCGCCCGCGACCGTCCGCGCCCAGATCGCCGCCTTCATCGCCCGCACCCGGCCCGACGAACTGATCCTGACCGGCGGCATCCACGACCCGGCCGCGCGCCTGCGCTCCTTCGAGATCGTCGCCCAGGTGCGCGACGATCTGTCGAATTAGTCCGGAGGCAGGCGCCCCCTTTCCGCCATTTCAGCGATCCAATAGCGTCGCCAGCCCCAGATCGGAGTTTCCATGCGCCGCCTGCTGATCACCTGCACCGCCCTTGCGACCGTCTTCGCCGCCTCCGCGGCCTTCGCCCAGGAGGGCCGGGAGCCGGCCGCCGCGGCGACACCCCCGGGCGATACCGTCGAAGCCTTGCGCAACCTGCCGTCCAACCCCGCCACGCGCTCCATCGCCGGCCGCCTTACACCCTCGGTCGAGACCTGCAGCTGGCTGGTCCGGGTCAACGGCGCGCTGAAAAGGGAGCCCGCGCCTACGCTCGACATTATCCGCACCAGCACCCCCCTGCAGCGACCCGGCGTCGCCGGCCAGCTCCAGGGGGTCTATTGCGAGCGCGACTCCATGGTCCCGGGCGAATGGGACGATCGGGTGCCGCTGCAGCTGGGCGTGCCGCTGTTCATCAACGGCCCGGGCGGCATGACCACGGTGGCGATCAAGGACCAGCGTTTCCAGGTGAGCTTCTCGAAGGACTCGACCATGACCACGCTGCAGCAGGAAGCCGTGCGCCACGTGGTCGAGCGCTGGGAAGCGCGCGCCGCCGCGCCAGGCTGAACAATCTGCGGAAAGCAGAACGCCCGCCCCTTGCGGGACGGGCGCTTGCTGATCGTCGACGTTTCCGACCCTACGGGCCGAAGATGAAGTCCGAGCTATCGACGGTGTTGAAGTCGATCCCCGCCAGGGTGATCGTTGAGCCGTCCGGCAGGGTGATCAGGGCGCTGCCCGAGCCATTGTCGGTGATCACCAGATCGCTGAAGTCGTCCGCGCTGCCACCGTAGATGTTGATGTAATCGGTGGCGTCGACCCAGTCGTTGATGGTGTCGTTGCCTGAATTGCCGGCGCTGAGCACGAAGTGGTCCGCATCGCCGCCGCCGGTCAGGATATCGTCGCCGATTCCGCCGTTAATGTAGTCGATGCCGGCCCCGCCGGTGAGGGTGTCGTTGCCCTCGATGCCCCAGACCTCGGCGCCGGTCGCGCCGCCGATGAAGGTGTCGTTGCCCGTGCCCAGCCAGTAGCGCTCGACATTGACGAAGGTGTCGCCGATGGCGACCCCGGTGTCGGTGTTGCCGTCGACGTCGACAGTGATGCCGCCGGCCGCCGCACGGTAGGTCACCGTGTCGAAGTCCGCGCCGCCGTCGAAGACGTCTGCCCCCGCGCCGCCGTCGAGGAGGTCATCCCCGTCGTCACCGTTCAGGGTGTCGTTGTTGACCTGGCCGTACAGCTTGTCGGCGCCGGACCCGCCGCCGAGGATGTCATCGCCGGCGCCGCCCTGGACGCTGTCGTTGTCATCGCCGCCGAGGACGGTGTCGTCGCCGGCTTCGCCCAGGAGCGTGTCGGCGCCGGTCCCGCCATCGATCGTGTCGTTTTCGGTTCCGCCGTAGATCTTGTCGTTGCCGTCGTCGCCGTTCAGCGAGTCGGTCCCGGCCCCGCCGGTCAGGGTGTCGTTGTCCTCACCCCCGCTCAGGCTGTCATCGCCGTTCTCGCCGTAGAGCAGATCCGCCCCGGCGCCGCCGATGAGCACGTCGCCGTCGTCGCCGCCGTAGAGGCGATCGTTGTCGTCATCGCCAATCAGGGTATCGAAGCCGGCCCCACCTTCGATGAGGTCGGCCCCGGTGTTGCCGGAAAGGGTGTCGTCGCCGTCGCCGCCGTCGAGGTGATCGTCACCGTCGCCGCCGTCCATGCTGTCGACGCCGAGGCCGCCGATCAGGTGATCGGTTCCGAGGCCGCCCAGGATGGTGTCGTCGCCGTCATCCCCGACGAGGACATCGTCGCCGTCGGCGCCGTCGATGTTGTCGTTGTCGTCGCCACCCTCCACGAAGTCAGCGTCATCGCCGCCGTTCAGGGTGTCGTTGCCGACGCCTCCGAGAAGGTGGTCGTCACCGGCGCCGCCGTCGGCATTGTCGTTGCCCGCCTCGCCCAGGATCAGATCGACGCCGGTCCCACCGAGCAGGATATCGCCGTCGTCGCCGCCGTAGAGGCTGTCGTTGTCGTCGCCGCCATTGAGGGTGTCCGCGAGCGCCCCACCGCGGAGGGTGTCATCGCCCGCGTCGCCGTTCAGCGCATCCACGCCGCCGTCGCCATCCAGAATGTCGGCGCCATCGCCGCCATCCAGCGTGTCGTTGCCGGCTTCGCCGTACATCTGGTCGGCGCCGACGCCACCGCTCAGCGAGTCGTTGTCGTTGCCGCCGTAGAGGCGGTCGTCGCCATCGTCGCCATTGACGGTGTCATTGCCGTCGCCGCCCAGGAGCAGGTCATTGTCGTCACCACCGTAGAGCGTGTCAGCATCGCCCTCGCCATAGATCGTGTCGGCCCCGACCTCACCGGACAGAACGTCCAGGCCCGCGCCGCCATACAGGCGGTCAACGCCATCACCGGCGGACAGGCTATCGTCGCCAGCCTGGCCTTGCAGAAGGTCGTCGCCTTCCGCACCGAACAGAGTGTCGTTGTCATCGCCGCCGTTGACGACGTCATTGCCGGCCCCGCCGTCGAGGTTGTCGTTGCCGGCGCCCCCATTGAGGG
>CAZRKY010000206.1:0-5966 GCA_964600375.1 uncultured Caulobacteraceae bacterium
GTCCGTAGTGCGCCTTGCAGGCGGCCGAGGTGTCGAAGCGCGCGTCGTCCAGATGATAGGTCCACGCGCCAAGATGCCCCGCGTCCATGGCGATGCGCAGGCGCTCTTCGGCCTCGTGCACCGCCACCAGTCGCTCGCGCGCCTCGTACTGGCGGCGACGGCCGCGCAGGGCGGCGTGGGCGGCGCCGACAAGCGTGGTCGGGTGGAACGGCCGCTCGAGGAAGGTGACGTTGCCCAGCGTCTGCATCAGCCGCGCGGCGGCGGGATTGCGCTCTTCATAGCCGCCCTGGCGGGTGAGGATCAGGAAAGGCAGGTCCGACCACGCCGGCTGGTCCGTGATCCACTCCGACAGGCCGCGCAGGTCCGCGCCGCGCAGGGCTTCGTCGGAGACCAGGGCGATGCCGGCGCCGCGTCCCAGCTCGGCGACGAGGTTGGGAATGCCATCGCAGACGACGAAGCGCAGGCCTGCCTCGCCCAGCACATTGGCGGCGACGACCGCGTCGCGCCCGGCCGGGGCCAGGACCAGAACTCGTTCGGAAACGGCTGATGGCATCAGGACCGTGGGGTCTGCATGAGCGCCTGGTCAGTCCCCACGAAGTCGGGCACGCCGCGCAGCACGCCCTGGAAGCCGTCGAGCGGCTCGCCGACCTCAATGCCGTTCGGGCCGATCCGGTATTCGCGGATGGTGCTCTCGTGCACGCCGGAGCGCTTCTTGATCACCGAGACCGCCCGGCGGACCTCGCCCAGGGCCTCGAAGTAGCGGAGCAGGACCACCGTGTCGGCCAGGTACGTCACGTCGACCGGCGACTTCATCTCCCCCACCAGGCCGTGCTGGGCGACGGTCAGGAAGGAAGTCGCGCCCTGGCGGTTCAGGTACTGCAGCAGTTCGTGGATATGCAGGACGAGGAACTGTTCTTCGGGCATGGCGGCCTGGTAGCCGTTCAGACTGTCGATCACGACGGTGCGGCAGCCTTCCTTGTCGACGGAATTGCGCACCCGCTGGGTGAACTCGCCGGGCGACAGTTCCGCGGCGTCGACCTGTTCTACGATCAGGTTGCCCGTGGCCTGGAGCGCGCGAAGGTCGATGCCGAGGCCGAGCGCACGGTCCTGAAGCAGGCCCATTTCCTCGTCGAAGACGAACAGCGCCGCCTTCTCCCCGCGCGCCAGCGCCGCGGCGGCGAAGTGCAGGGAGAGCAGTGACTTTCCGGTGCCCGCAGGACCGAGGATCAGGGTGCTCGAGCCGCGGTCGATGCCGCCGCCCAGCAGTTCGTCCAGCGCAGGGATGCCGCTGCCGATGGGCTCGCGCTTGAAGGCGTTCTTGTGCTCGATCGAACGCAAGCGCGGGAAGGCCACCACCCCGCCGTGCACGATCGTCATGTCGTGGAAGCCGCCGCGGTAGGTGGTGCCGCGATACTTGATGACCCGCAGCCGCCGGCGCTCCGAGCCGTACAGCGGCGCCAGCTCTTCCAGTCGCACGACCCCGTGCGCCATGGAGTGAACAGTGCGGTCGTTGCCCTCGTTCGTGAGGTCGTCCAGCAGCAGGACGGTGGAACCCTGCTTGGCGAAATAGTGCTTGAGCGCCAGGATCTGGCGACGGTAGCGCAGCGAGCTCTGCGCCAGCAGCCGGATCTCCGACAGGCTGTCGATCACCACACGCGCGGGCTGGGCCTTCTCGACCGCCCGGTAGATACGCTTCGTGGTCTCGCCCAGTTCGAGGTCGGCGGAATAGAGCAGACTCTGCTGCTGGTCCTCGTCGAGGAAGTTCTCCGGCGGCAGGAGTTCGAACAGCTCCACTTCATCCGGCAGCGTCCAGCCGTGCGAACTGATCGTCTCGCGCAGTTCGGCCTCGGTCTCCGCCAGGGTGATGTAGAGGCCCTTCTCGCCCCGCAACGCGCCTTCCATGAGGAACTGTAGCGAGATCGTCGTCTTGCCGGTCCCCGGGCTGCCTTCCAGAAGGTAGACCCGGTGCGGCTTGAGGCCGCCGTTTAGAATGTCGTCCAGCCCCTCGATGCCTGTCGCCGCCCGGGAGGCGGTGCTCATGATGGTCATGGGTACCCCGCGTTTGTTGCGCCCCTGGGGCCGCTGCGATTTGTCGAACAGACAAAAAGCTTCGCCGTGGCATCGGTTCCCTTTGCAGCCACGCTTCGGTTCGCGCGTTGATGCCGCGATGGCCGCCGATTTCCCTTTCCCACAAACGCCCAGACGCAAGACGGCGCGCTGGCTTCGGCGGCTCAGACGCACACTGGCCGCGCGTCTGCCTCGACAGGTTGGCGGCCTCGAAATCACCGTCAGCGGTATCGTCGAAGGCCTGGCGCGCGCCGGTTATGTGGCCCGGGGATTCATCTACATCAGCATGGGGTTCATCGGCCTGCGCGCCGCCGCCGGACTGCGGCGCTCGGCCACCGACGGCCTGAACGCGATCCTGACCCTGGCCGAGTGGCCGCTGGGCTTCATCTGGCTGGCCGCCATCGGAGCCGCCCTGGTGGGGTTCGCGATCTGGCGCGCCGCCCAGGTGGTGCTCGACATCGACCGGCAGGGTTCGCGCCCCCGCGCGATCGCCAGCCGCCTTGGCCAGGCGATCAGCGGCCTCGTCTACGGCGGCCTGGCGCTGTCGGTCTTCGACCTGCTGGATACGGTGATCGACCGCGGCGACGCCCATGAGGTTCACGAAGCCCGGGAGCGGGCGGCGGTGATCCTGAGCTGGCCCGGGGGGACGGTCGTGCTGGTCGGGGTGGGGCTCTTCGTGCTGGGCTGCGGCGTCGGCAACATCGTCCAGTCGGTGCTGACCGATTTCGGCAAGCGGCTGGATTGCGGTCCGACGCGGCGATCATGGGCAAGTTGGTGCGGCAAGATCGGCTATGCCGCGCGCGGATTCGCCTTCCTGCCGCTCGGCGCCTTCATGCTGGAGGCGGGGTTCGATCTTGATCCCGGTCAGGCCCGGGATTTCGGCGAGGCCCTGCAGTCGCTGGAAAGTCAGCCGTTCGGCTCGCTGGTGCTGGGCGTGACCGCTGCGGGCCTGGTCGCCTTCGGCCTGTTCGCCCTGGTCGAGGCGCGTTACCGGCGAATCCACCGGATCCGGTGATCCGGTGTGGCCGGCCTAGGCCCAACCCATCCCGCCGCGGCGATCGGGACGGGCCGCGTGATTGTCGGCGAGGCGGCGCCAATGGCGGGCCAGGTCCAGGAAGGCCTGCCGCCGGTGATCTGACTTGGAGGCGCAAGCCTCCCGCTCGAGATCGTCGGCCTTCGCCCTGCATTGGTCGGGGGTGCGCATTGGTCTCACAACCCGGTCCGCGAAGGTCAGTTCCGCCGAAAGATTCCGACCTCCCCAACTGCGGCGCCCGCGCCACAGGACGCCGCCAGGGTTGCGCTGTTCCACAAGTCCGATGACATGTTTGTGCGCGCATGCGCCGGAACATCACGTCGGACTGCGGTTTCTCTTCTGCATCGGGGGCCCAACCGGAGCGTGAAATGACCGAGAACAACCAGACCCAGGACACCCAGGCCGACTTCAACAAGTCGCAACAGCCTGAGGCCGGCGCCGCCAAGCAGGGCCAGGCCGACCAGACTCTCAACCAGACGAAGACCGGCCAGGAAGACAAGACCTTCCAGACCGGCCAGGCCGACCGGCAGGCCCAGAGCGGCAATCCCGACTTTGAAAACGAAACCGAGCTCGACGACGACGCCGACGACAGCCAGGCCGAGACGTCCAGCACCTGAATTCCAGACGCTTCTCGCGTTGGGAAAGGCGGGACTCCGGTCCCGCCTTTTTCTTGTGCGGAAATCGGAACTTCAGGTTGAGCGCGAGGTTCACCACACGGCGCCGAACCTGCCTTCGGCGTCACGGGAGCCTTGCCCGCGCCCTTCGTTGGGCGCGGGTCTTTTTTTGCGTCGCGCCCGCCTCGACCCGGCGGGCCCGGACCGTTAGGGCTAGGCCCCTTCGCTCCTGGAGGAATTCCGATGCGCCTCGCCCGCTTTCCCCGGCGTCGCTACACCCCCGGCCCTACACCGCTGGAGCGCCTTGATCGCCTGAGCGCCGCCCTGGGCGGACCCGAAATCTGGATCAAGCGCGATGATCTGCTGGGCCTGGCGGCCGGAGGCAACAAGACGCGCAAGCTCGAGTTCCTCGTCGCCGACGCCCTGGACCAGGGCGCCGACACCCTGATCACCGTGGGCGCGCCGCAATCCAACCACTGCCGCCTGACGCTCGCCGCCGCCGTCAAGGAAGGCCTGCAGTGCCGGCTGGTGATCGAGGAGCGGGTGCCCGGCAGCTATGCCGCCGACGCCTCGGGCAACAACTTCCTGTTCGACCTGATGGGGGTGGAGAAGATCAGCGTCACGCCGCTGTGCTCCGATCTCGCCGCCGCGATGCAGGCCGAGGCCGACGCCGTCGCCGCGGCCGGACGCAAGGCCTACGTCATCCCGGGCGGTGGCTCGAACGCCCTGGGCGCGCTGGGCTATGTCGCCTGCGCCGAAGAGCTGATGGCTCAGAGTTTCGAGCTCGGCGTGGCCTTCGACCACATGGTGTGCGCTTCCGGCAGCGCCGGCACCCATTCGGGGCTGCTGGTCGGCCTGACCATGACCAGCTCCGGCATTCCCCTGACCGGCATCAACGTGCGCCGCCCCCGCCCGGAGCAGGAGGGCAACGTCCACAAGCTGGCGGTCGAGACCGCCTCGCTGCTGGGCGCCGCGGCGCCCGCCCGCGAGACCGTGGTCTGCCTCGATGACTGGGTCGGCGGCGGATACTCGATCCCGACCGACGGCATGGTCGAGGCGGTCCGCACCCTGGCCCGGCTGGAGGGCGTGCTGCTGGATCCGGTCTATACCGGCAAGGCGATGGACGGGCTGATCTCCCTGGTCCGCAGCGGCCATTTCAAGGCCGGCGAGCGCGTCGTCTTCCTGCACACGGGCGGCGCGCCCGGCCTGTTCGCCTACGAAGACGTCCTGCGGACCGGCGCGCGGTGAGCAAGACCGTCGGCGTTATCGGCGGCATGGGACCGGCGGCGACGCTGGAGTTCCAGGCAAGGCTCCTTGCGGCGACACCGGCGGCGCGGGACCAGGATCACCTGCGGGTGCTGGTCGACTGCAACCCGAAGGTCCCCGACCGCAACGCCGCGATCGTGGGAGCCGGCCCGTCCCCCGGCCCGGTGCTGGCGGAGATGGCGCGGGGGCTTGAGCGCGCCGGCGCCGACGTCCTCGTCATGCCTTGCAACACCGCCCACGCCTTCGTCGCCGACATCCGCTCGGCGGTGGCGATTCCGCTGCTCAGCCTGATCGACGAGACCGCCGACGCGGCGGCCGGCGCCACTTACGGCGGCAAGGCCGGCGTGCTGGCGGTCGACGGCGCGCGCGCCGCCGGTCTATACGAGGCCGCACTGACCGAGCGGCGCGTCACGCCTGTTCTGCTCGGAGCTGACGACCAGCGCCGCTTCATGGCCTGCATTTACGCCATAAAGGCCGGCGACACCGGCGCGGCAATCCGCGCCGAAGTGGCCGGATTGGCCCGCCGGCTGACCGCCGACGGCGCCACCGTCGTGATCGCCGCCTGCACCGAGCTCTCGCTGGTGCTGGAGCCCGGCGACCTCGATGCGCCGCTGATCGATTCCACCGCCGTGCTCGTCGCACGCACACTCGACTACGCCTTCGGAGCCTGATCCATGACCGGCCTGACGTCCGCCGCCTCCGCTCGTAACTTCGGCCCGATCCTGCAGCTGCTGCGCGAACGCCTGCCCCAGCCCGGCCTCGTGCTTGAGATCGCTTCCGGCGCCGGCGAGCACGCCCTGTGGATGGCCGAGGCGATGCCGGAGATCACCTGGCAGCCCACCGACGTCGACCAAACGGCGATCAAGAGCATCGACGCCTGGCGGCTGACCAAGAACCTGCCCAACCTCAAGAAGCCCCTGCCCCTGGACGCCGAGCACCCCGAGACCTGGCTGATCGGCAAGGCGGATGCAGTGGTCTGCATCAAC
>CAZRKY010000207.1:0-5928 GCA_964600375.1 uncultured Caulobacteraceae bacterium
GGACCACCAGGCGTGCGACAGCTCGTGCGCGAGATACCCGGCCTGAGGCCAGACGCCCGTGGGCGTCGCCGCCCCGAGGTCGGCGACGACGACATAGCCCTGGCGCGAATAACCCGTCCCGTTGGCCCGGCTGACGACGCTGACCACCGCCTTGCCGCCCGGCGTCGGACCCAGCATGCGCTCGAGATACGCCAGGGCCTTGGGGCCGTTGAGCAGGTAGGCCCTCGCCTGGGCGCTATCGAGGGTCTGGCCCACAAAGACCAGGCGGCCCACGACCTTGCGCCTGGCCAGCGGAGACGCCGTGAAGGCGATGTCCTGTCGGGGCTGGGATCGGTGCAGAAGAAATCCGTTCGGGGCCGGTCTGACGGTGTCGGCCGAAGCCACCGTGAAGGTCGATGGTACGCCGGTGATGGTCGCGTCCATCGTGAAGCGCTGATTGAAGTTGTCGGAGAGCGGATACCAGAGCGAGTCCGCCGACAGCTCGATCCGCTCCGGTGAGATCGCGTTCACCGGCGAAGCGCCAGGCGCGAACAGCGGCCCGGCGTAGACGATCCGGAGCTCGACGGCGCCCGACGCTCCGGGGCGGGCCCGGACATAGACCCGCTGCAGACCGGGAAAGGGCTGCTCCACATCCGCGACGGTGACGTCCGCGTTGTCGCCCGCCGAGGCGCTCGAAATCCGGTAGCCGCGCGGCAGCAGGAAGCCCGCGCCGGCCCGTGCCGCGGCGGCGGGCAGACGGATGACGACGGTGGCGGACAGCGCGCCGTGGCCCGGATCGAGTTGGGCGTCCACGCGGTAGTGCGGCGCGACAGGCGGGGCGGCGCCCTCGGCCTGCGGCGCGAGCGCCAATGTGATCGCCAGGGCGACGACGCCGTTCAGGCGTTGGATCGATTTCATGCCTGAAGCCGCCCTGGTCACAGCATCGTCGAGGGGGTTGCACCGGGCAGGACCAGCATGGCGTCGAACCCGTGGATCACCCGCGCCACACGCGCGTCGAATTGCCAGTTGCGCGCGCCGAGCAACGGTCGGAGCGGCCGCAGATTGATCAGGGTGAAGGCGTCCGGGTAGGCGACGTCGGCGAGGAATCCCACCCCCTGCTCGTCGAAGTAGCTGGCGGGAACTGGCATCACGTTCATGGTCGCGGGGTTGAACTGCGCGTGGCGCTCCGTCCGCGGAGGGGCGACGAACAGGTGGAACGAGGACTTGCCCTCCAGCGCGGCGGCCTCGGCGGCGATGTCGCCCAGATCGTACACCTCCGACATGTCGCGGCCACGTGACATGTGGCTGGCCCCGAACTTGAAGAACACCTTCGGGGTCCGGCCCTGCGCTCGTTCCGCCCGCCAGTAGCGCGCGAAGCTCGCACGCATCAGCCGGGTGCGGCGGTCGTTGGACTCCCAGTCCTTACCGGCGACCCACAGGGCGTTGGCCTCGAGCGTGGCCTGCAGCACGTCCAGAATCTCGTCGCTCGCGGCGTCGGGCCGGGGCCAGGCGTTCCGGACCGCGGCGACCAGCGCCGGGTCGCCTGCGAAGCTGAAGATGAAGCGGGGGTTTCGGGTCTCCGCATACTGGGCCCAGAGCCGGGCGGACGCGTCAGCCAGGGCCTGGACCGCCGCCTGCGCGCTGGCCGGCGCCCTGGCCTGCAGGCGCGCGATCAGCCGTCGATCCTGGATCACCTCGTAGTCGAGACCCCAGAGCAGCTGGCGAGATGCCGGGAAAGCCTGGCGGACCGCCGCCAGGAACTCGGCTTCCGGCTTCATGAAGTAGAACGCCGGGCCGGGCGGATAGTCCGCATTGAAACGGCGGATGCCGTCGAGACCAGCAACGGCCGCCCGGTCCAGCTCGCGAGCGACAGGCGGGGATATCTCGATCGCCAGACGTTCATAGCCGGCGGGCTTGAGCGCCAGCATCAGGTCGCGCGACAGCGCAGGGATCTGCTCCACGCCATGCTCTTCGCCCAGCAGGAAGAACTGCGCGGCTGCGCCTTCGGCCAGCATGAAATCCCATGCCGGACCGGAGAACCGGCCGCCGGTGAAATCGAGCCTGAGACGCGAGGCGGTCGCAGCCGCAGCGAGCCGTTCCGTCAGCGGCGACGGCGGCGTGCGCGCGGGTTCGGCTGCCGCCGCGTTGGGCGCCAGCCCTGCAGCGAGGAGCCCTGCCCCGGCCAGGATGTTGCGTCGGTCTAGCCGCATGTCGGAAGCTCCCCATGTCCCAGGTTGCGCGCCTGTGGATATCCACCGCAGGCTAATGGTCCCCTCGAGCGGGTCACAGGACCGCTCCGGCGGCGGGCGCAGGACCACTCCGCGGCGGCTCGAGCCGCTTGCGGATGACCTGGCGCGCGCCGACCGTGGCCACCGGCTGAAAGCCCAGCCCGTGAAAGACCGCTGGCACGCCCGTGTGGGCGAAGGCCGCAGGAATGAGCCGAGCCGACCTCGGCGTGGTCGGATAGGCATCGAGGCACGGAGCGCCGGCTTCGCCCGCGTACCGGCAGGCGGCGCCGGCCAGCCTCGTGGCGAGTCCCCGCCCCCGCCAGGCCGCGGGGATGAAGAAACAGGTCAGTGACCACCCGCCCGGCGGCCGCGGAACCTGGCCGAGCCGCGAGCGGCAGAGGTAATCGAAGTCCTCGGCCGGCCCAAGGCTGCACCATCCGACCGGGTCCTCGCCGACAAATGCGAGGCAGCCATGCGCCCTGCCGGTTTCGACCAGTTCGGTGAAGGCCGCGCGGTTGCCGTCTCCCTTGCGCCGCGCCCAGTCGGCGCCAAGGCTGGGGACACGCCAGGCCATGCACCAGCAGCCGCCGCAAGCGCCATTGCCCCCGAATAGCCGAGCGATCATCCGGGCGTCCCCGGGGCCGATCGCGCGCACAGACACGCCTTCGAGCCCAGGTGTGGGACCGTCACGCCCGTCCACGGCGCCACACAATGAGTCTCCCGACCTCCCGAAACCCGAGTCGGGCGTAGTAGTGCTCGGCATAAGACCCGGACATGGCCTGCAGGATGAGCTGCTCGGCGGCAGGCCCGGCGCACGTGCGGCGCACATGCTCAAGCAGGGCGGCGCTGACCCCTAATCGGCGCAAGGCAGGCAGGGTCGTCACCGCGTAGATTCCGCAAACTCCCGCCGCGCGAAGCGTCAGCGTCGTGCCGGCCGCCACGTCGCCCCTTCGAGCCAGCAGCAGCGTCTGGTCCGGATCGCGTGACGCCTTGAGGGCCTGCTCGTGAAAGAAGCCGTTCCACCAGGTGTCGACTGCCGGATCGCCGGCGCCGAATCCAAGGCCTTGCACGCGCGCGAACTCCGCGGCCTGCGCGTCGTCCACCACGGTTTCGACCAAGGTCGAGCCGTCATGTGGGATCGGCCGGTCCGGGTCGGCGAGAACCATATAGGTCAGTGCTTCGCCGGGCATGAGGCCAGCCTCGGTGAGCCGCCCGGCCCATTCCGGTCCGCACCACGGGGCGAGACGCACGGCGGGGCAATTGGGCGGTATCGTGCTGTCATCGGCCCGCGGCATCCAGGAGGTGAACTCGGGCGCCCTGCCACGGATCCACGCCCCGCCGGCGTCCTCTTCGATGGAGCCGCGGTGGCGCGCGAGGAAGGCGAGATGGTTGGCGAAGGCCGCCGACAGGACGGCGTAGGAATGTGACATGCCGGGCTCCGGTCCGGAACCGCCTGCTATCCAGCTCGCGACCTGGCCGCTATCTGAATCTTGCGCATCGGCCCGGCGATCGGCCGGCTGGCGCCTTCGAGAGGAGGCGAGGTCAATGACCGGAGGTGAGATCCCGCAGAGCGACCGGCCCTCGTTCCGGCGGTTGCAGTCGGTCGCCGGCGTGGTCATCGGAGAGTTTCATTGCTGCGGTCGTCCGCCGGTCACGGCGGTGGAGGCCGCGCCGCACCCGGAAATCGTGCTCCCGCGTCAGGGCGCCTACGTCCGCCGCGACAGCGCCGGGGCCGTTTATCTGGATCGGACCGTGCTGGCCTTCTTCGAGGCGGGCCGTCCCTATGTGATCGAGCACCCACGCCCGCGGCCGGATGTCACCACTGTGATCGCCCTCGTCGATCCGGACGCCGCCCGTGATCTGCTCGGCGTCGGCGGCGGACCGGGGGCGTTCGGCCGCTCTGCGGTGCGTGCGCCGATGGCCGCCCAGGTGCTGCATCGCCGGATGCTCGCCCGACTGCGGGCCGGACCTGCAGCCGCGATGGCCGCCCACGAGACCGCCATCGAACTGGCCACCCTTGCCGTCGGGCTCAGCCACGGTCTGGAGCCGGAGATCGCCCAAGGCGCACCACGGGGCGGCGCGAGCGCGGGCTCCGAGGTCGCTATCGCGGTGGCCGAGTACCTCAACGCCCACTATCGGGACCCGATCACCCTGGCGGAAATCAGCGCCGCCGTGGGGCGGTCGGTCTTCCATGTCTGCCGCCTCTTCCGCGCCAGGATGCAGACGAGCATCCACCGCTACCTGACGTCACTGCGCCTGGCCGCGGGCGCCGAGGCCCTGGCCGAAACCAACCAGTCGATCACCGAGATCGCGTTGGATCTGGGCTTTTCATCGCATAGCCACTTCACCGCCCAGTTCACCAGAGTTGCGGGGATGTCTCCCAGCCGCGCGCGCGCCGAGTCGCGGGCAAGATTCTGAAAGCCATGAGCGCCGCGACCGGATTTTCTGCGCAGTGTGCAACCGAACCCGACAATCCCCTCCGATCACCGCAGCCAGGCGCTTGACGCAGCCCGGGGCCTCATCGTGGCGCTGATGGCGCTTGACCACGTCCGTCTGTTCCTGACCGCGGCCCAGTTCGACCCGCTCGCCGTAGGCGACACCACGCCTGCCTACTTCGCTACCCGATGGATCACCCACCTTTGTGCTCCGGGGTTCTTTTTCCTGGCTGGATTGAGCGCGGATCTGGCAGGGCGACGCATGGGTTCCCGGGCCGACCTGGCCCGCTTCCTGGCCGGGCGGGGGGCGTGGCTGATGCTGCTCGAAATTGTCGTCTTCGGCCTCGCCTGGTCCTTCAATCCCGGGTGGTGGTGGTTCGGGGTGATTTGGGGACTGGGGGCCAGCATGTGTGCGTTGGCCGTCCTGATACACCTTCCGCGTCCGTTGCTGCTGGCCGTCGCCGGCGCTCTCGCGCTCTTCCATGAGACCTTGGCAGACGTCTTGCCCGCGGGAGCCGGCGCCCTTTCGGCCCTGCTGTTCTCCGGCGGGATGACAGGGGCGCCGAACCTCGGTTCGCACCTGGTGCTCTATCCGTTGTTCCCCTGGTTGGCGCTGATGATGCTGGGTTATGGGCTGGCGCCCTGGCTGGCGCCGCAGACCGGACCGCGCGCCGACCGGTTCGCACTCTCCGGCGTCGCGGCGCTGGCGGTCTTCGTCGCCAGCCGGCTGCTGGGATTTGGCGACCCCGCGCCGGCCTTCGTCGCGCCGGGAGATGCGGCGACGGGGGCGATGGTCTTCCTGAACATGGAGAAATATCCGCCGTCGCCGGCCTTCGCCCTGGTCACCCTCGGCGCCTTCGCCCTGGCCGTCTCAGCCGCCACACTGGCCGAAGAACGCGGCGGCCGGCGCCTCCTGGCCCCGCTGACGCTGTTCGGGCGGGTTCCGATGTTCTTCTATACGCTCCACCTGTTCCTCATTCACGGCCTCGCGGTCGCCTTGGCTACGGCCTTGAATTGGCCTCTCGGCTATCTGGTCTGGCGCGGCGACGGCCCAAACCTTTCGCCGCCGGACGGCTATGGCCTCGGCCTCCCCGGGGTCTACGCCGCCTGGGTCCTCGTGCTGCTGATCCTGGCCCCCGCCTGCGCCGCCTTCGCCCGGTTCAAACGCGCCCGCACCGATGCGTGGCTCCGTTACCTTTGAAAGGCCGACTTCGCATTTGGGCCCGGAGATTACCTCAACGGGGGGTGGCGGAGAGAGTGGGATGCTCGTCACAGCCTGTGAAATC